>DASTKC010000238.1:0-6282 GCA_035716085.1 Candidatus Eiseniibacteriota bacterium
CATCATCGCGCCGCAGCTGCTCAAGGTAGGCGACAAGATCCTCTCGGGCCCCGACGCGGAAGTGAAGCCCGGGAACTCGATGCCCATCGGCGCGGTGCCGCTGGGGACGTTCCTCTACAACGTCGAGCTGGTGCCCGGAAAGGGCGGCCAGCTGAGCCGGAGCGCGGGCACCTACTGCCAGCTCATGGCGAAGGAAGGCGACTACGCGCAGCTTCGGCTTCCGTCCGGGGAAATGCGCAAGGTTCCGGTCGTCTGCTCGTGCTCGATCGGACAGGTCGGGAACGAGGAGCACCAGAACATCATCATCGGCAAGGCGGGCAAGTCCCGCTGGCTTGGCCGGCGGCCCAGCGTCCGCGGCGTGGCGATGAACCCGGTCGACCACCCGATGGGCGGCGGCGAGGGCAAGTCTTCGGGCGGGCGGCATCCGTGCTCGCCGTGGGGGCTTTTGGCCAAGGGCAAGAAGACGCGCAAGCGGAAGCTGTCGGACGCGCTGATCGTGCGCCGGCGGAAGTCGAAGGGCGCGTAGGCAGCTAACGAGACAGAGGGCAACGACGCGATGAGCCGTTCCGTCAAAAAGGGTCCCTTCGTGGACGCCAAGCTTCTGAAGCGCCTCGAGGCGATGAACCGGGTGAACGAGCGCCGTGTGCTCAAGACCTGGGCACGCCGCTCGACGATCTCTCCGGAGTTCGTGGGGCACACGCTCGCGGTGCACAACGGCAACAAGTTCATTCCGGTCTACATCACGGAAAACATGGTCGGACACAAGCTGGGCGAGTTCGCGGCCACGCGGATCTTCCGCGGCCACGGATCGCACGTGGAGAAAGCGGCCGGACCTCCGGCGGCGAAGTAGCCGCCCAGGACGGAACGACACTTATGGAAGCCAAAGCGATCGCGCGATACGTGCGGGTGACCCCCCGCAAGACGGACCAGGTGCTGCAGCTCATCCGCGGCAAGCGGGTGGATCAGGCGACCGAGATCCTCGATTTCGCCTCGAAGCACGTGGCCAAGGTCATCGGCAAGGTGCTGAAGTCGGCCGTGGCGAACGCCGTGGCCATCGAGGGGAAGATCAACATCGAGGAGCTCCGGGTGAAGCAGGCCACGGCGGGCGCGGGACCGACGATGAAGCGGTTCCTTCCGCGCGCGCAGGGCCGCGCCACGCCGCTCCTCAAGCGGACGTGCCACATCACGATCGTGGTGGAGGGGCACGTCGATGAGGCCGCCCACGCGCCGCACCGCGCGCGCCGCACGGGCAAGGTCGCGGCGCCCGTCGCGCCGGCCAAGGCTGCCGTCCAGGCCCCGGCCGTCGAGACGAAGGCGGCGAAGGCCCCCGCGCGGAAGAAGGCCGCGAAGCCTGCGGCGAAGAAGTCGTCCCCGGCGAAGGCGTCCGCGAAGCCCGCATCCAAGGCCAAGCCGAAGAAGGGAGCGAAGTAGTGGGGCAGAAAACCAATCCGATCGGAATGCGCCTCGGGATCATCCGGACGTGGGACTCGCGCTGGTTCGCGCGCAAGGACTACCCGAAGCTTCTCGAAGAGGACATCTTCATCCGCAAGTACCTGAAGAAGCGCCTGTCGCAGGCCGGGATCTCGCGGATCGTGATCCAGCGCGCCGTCTCGAAGGTGACCATCAACATCTCGACCGCGCGTCCGGGCCTGGTGATCGGCCGGCGCGGCCAGCAGGTGGACCAGCTTCGCGACGAGCTCCAGCACATCACGAAGAAGGAGATCTTCCTCAACATCGACGAGGTGAAGAAGCCGGACATCGACGCGACGCTCGTGGGTGAGCACGTGGCCCGCCAGCTCGAGCAGCGCGTCTCCTTCCGCCGCGCGATGAAGAAGGCGATCGCCTCCACCATGCGCGCGGGCGCCGGCGGCGTCCGCATCGTCTGCTCGGGCCGCTTGGGCGGCGCCGAAATGGCGCGCACCGAGAGCTACCGCGACGGCCGCGTTCCGCTCCACACGCTCCGCGCCGACATCGACTTCGCGCGGTCCACGGCGCGGACGATCTACGGCACCGTGGGCGTGAAGGTCTGGATCTTCAAGGGCGAGGTCCTGGACAAGGCCGTGGCGGCGGAAGCCGCGGCGGCTCCGTCCGGTCCGGCCCGGTCGGCGTAGGGAGAGACCGGAAATGCTCGTACCGAAGCGGGTCAAACATCGGAAGCAGATGCGCGGTCGCCGGAAGGGCAAGGCCTACACCGGCTCCACCGTCGCGTTCGGCGAATACGGTCTGCAGGCGCTCGAGGCGGCGTGGATCACGAACCGCCAGATCGAAGCGGCCCGCGTCGCCATCACGCGCTTCATCAAGCGCGGCGGAAAGATGTGGATCCGGATCTTCCCGGACAAGCCGGTGACGGTGAAGCCGGCCGAGACGCGTATGGGCAAGGGCAAGGGCGCCCCGGAGTTCTGGGTCGCCGTGGTCAAGCCGGGACGCGTGCTCTTCGAGCTGGAAGGGATCAGCGACGACCTCGCCAAGAAGGCCATGCGCCTCGGGGCGAGCAAGCTGCCGATCAAGACGAAGTTCATCGAGCGGCACGATCTGGCGGGGAGCTGACATGCGCGATCTCAAGGCCGAGAAGATCCGGGATCTGAACGAGGAAGAGATCCTCGCCAAGATCAACGAGCTGACGGAGGAGATCTTCAATCTCCGGTTCCGGAACTCCATGCGCCAGCTCCAGAACCCGCTGTCCATCCGCGAGAAGCGGCGTGACATCGCGCGGCTTCGGACGATTTTGACCGAGCACCGGAAGGGCATTCGCAAGCTCGCCGGACACGGAGAGGCGAAGTGACGGAGACAACGGAACGCGGTAAGCGGAAGGTCATGACCGGCACGGTCGTGAGCGACAAGATGCAGAAGACGATCGTGGTTTCGATCGAGCGTCTGGTCAAGCACGCGACCTACGGCAAGTACGTCCGCCGCCGGAACAAGTTCAAGGTTCACGACGAGAAGAACGAGGCCAAGATCGGGGACGTCGTCCGGTTCATGGAGACGAGGCCCCAGAGCAAGGACAAACGCTGGCGGCTTCTCGACTTCGTCCAGCGCGTCGAGCGCTAGGGGGAGGAGGACGACGCCATGGTTCAGCCGCGTAGCATCATCGCGATCTCGGACAATTCCGGCGCGCGCGTCGCGCGCGTCGTCAAGGTGCTCGGCGGCACCCGCAAGCGGTACGGACGGCTCGGCGACGTCATCGTCGTCTCCATCCAGGACGCGCTTCCGGGAGGCGCCGTGAAGAAGGGGGACGTCCACAAGGCGGTGCTCATCCGGACCGTCAAGGAAGTCCGCCGCCGGGACGGAAGCTACATCCGGTTCGACCAGAACGCGGCCGTCCTCATCGACGACCAAAAGGAGCCCAAGGGAACCCGCATCTTCGGACCCGTGGCGCGCGAGCTGCGCGAACGGGAGTTCATGAAGATCATCTCCCTCGCTCCGGAAGTGATCTAGGGGAGCCATGAAGCACTTTCGAAGGAACGACCAGGTGATCGTGATCTCCGGCGACGACCGGGGCAAGTCCGGCAAGATCCTCAAGGTCATGAAGGATGTCGACCGGGTCATCGTCGAGAAGGTCAATTTCGTGAAGCGGCACACGAAGCCGCGCGGCACGGGCCGGACGGGCGGGATCCTCGAGAAGGAGGCCGCGATTCACGTCTCGAATGTGATGCACCTCTGTCCCAAGTGCCAGACCGGCGTCCGCATCACGGTCCGGGCGGGCTCCGATGGAGCGCGCGAACGCTACTGCTCTCGCTGTGGCGAGACGATTCCGAGAGTGATCTGATGGCCGACGAGAAAGAGCCGAAAGACAAGAAGGAAGCCAAGCCGAAGGGCGAGGGCAAGCCGAAGGGCGACGCCAAGGCCGCCGAGGGGAAGGGCGGCAAGAAGAGCAAGGGCAAGGGCAAGGAAGAGAAGTCGTCCGCTTCGGCGATCGGCGAAGCCGAAGCCCCGGCCCGCGTCCCGCGGCTCCGCGAGCACTACGACCAGAACGTGCGCGCCGAGCTCATGAAGCGCTTCAATTACACGAACCCCATGCAGGCGCCGCGACTGAAGAAGATCGTGGTGAACATGGGGGTCGGCGACGCGCTCCAGAACATCAAGATGCTCGACACCGCCGCGGCCGAGCTGACGACGATCACGGGCCAGAAGGCCTCGATCCGCAAGGCAAAGAAGTCGATCGCGAACTTCAAGCTCCGTCAGGGACAGCCGATCGGCTGCATGGTGACCTTGCGCGGCGCGCGGATGTACGAGTTCTACGATCGGCTCGTGAACGTCGCGCTTCCGCGAATCCGCGACTTCCGCGGCGTGCCGATGCGCTCCTTCGATGGGCGCGGCAACTACACGCTCGGGCTCACGGAGCAGATCATCTTTCCGGAGATCAATTACGACCGGGTGGAGAAGATTCGAGGGATGGACGTCACGCTCGTCACCTCGGCCCGGACGGACGAGGAGGGGCAGGAGCTCTTGCGGCTCATGAACATGCCCTTCCGGCAGCGATAGAAAGTCGGAGGAACGCGTGGCCAAGAAGTCGATCGTCGAGAAGTGGAAGCGGACGCCCAAGTTCAAGGTGCGCCGGTACAACCGCTGCCACCGGTGCGGCCGTCCCCGCGCATTCCTGCGCGATTTCGGGATCTGCCGCATCTGCTTCCGGGAGCTCGCCCTGCTGGGGCAGATTCCGGGCGTGGTGAAGGCGAGCTGGTAGCACGGGCAAGAGCCCGGAGCGTGAAGGGAGATTATGTCGGTTAGCGATCCGGTTGCGGACCTGTTGACGTGCATCCGCAACGCCTGCAAGGCAAAGCACAAGAAGGTGGACGTTCCGTCCTCGCAACTGAAGAGCGAGATCGTGCGCGTCCTCCTGCGTGAGAAGTACATCAACAACTTCAAGTCGATCGACGACAAGAAGCGGGGCATCCTCCGGATCTACCTCAAGTACGACCAGAAGGAGCGCCCCGTCATCCAGGGCATCGAGCGGATGAGCAAGCCGGGACGCCGCCTCTACATCCGGCGTCACGAGGTGCCCAGGATTCAGGGAGGGCTCGGCACGGCGCTCGTCTCGACGTCCTCGGGGATCATGACCGACCAGGAGGCGCGGGACGAGGGACTCGGTGGCGAGTACCTCTGCCGCGTCTGGTAGGAGCCGCCATGCCGTCTCGTGTAGGTAAGAGGCCGATCGACATCCCGTCCGGCGTGCAGGTCACGCGGAGCGGGTCGGCGGTCAAGGTGAAGGGCCCCAAGGGCGAGATGTCGTTCACGATCGCCCACGGCGTGGACGTCGCGGTCGAGCCGAAGGAGATCCTGGTCTCCCAGGTGGGGGGCGGCAAGCAGGCGCTCGCGCTCCACGGAACGACGCGCGCGGTGATCGCGAACATGGTCACGGGCGTGACCCAGGGATTCTCGAAGACCCTCGAGATCACGGGCACGGGCTACCGGGCGCAGCTCGCCGGGAAGAAGCTGACGCTCCAGCTCGGCTACTCGCACCCGATCGAGTTCGATCCTCCCGCGGGCATCACGATCGCGGTGGAGACCCCGACGAAGCTGACGGTGAATGGATTCGACAAGGGGCTCGTGGGGCAGGTCGCGGCGAACATCCGCGGCTTCCGTCCGCCCGAGCCGTACAAGGGCAAGGGCATCAGGTACTCCGGCGAGTACATCCGGCGCAAGGCGGGCAAGGCCGCCGGCGGGAAGTCGGCGTAAGCCGGCGTCCCCAACCGAACGGAAGGAACGATGAAATCCAAAGCGACGCCCCGGTACGAAGGACGGCATCGGCGCCACCTGCGCATTCGCAAGAAGGTGCAGGGCTCGGCCGAGCGGCCGCGCCTCACCGTGTATCGCAGCTTGAACCACATCTACGCGCAGCTGGTCGACGACCTGGCCGGTCACACGCTCCTCTCGGTCTCTTCGCGCGACGAGGCTCTCGTCGGCGACGTGAAGGGGACCAAGGGGAAGGTCGCGGCCGGGAAGCTCGTCGGCAAAGCGCTCGCTGCCCGCGCCAAGGAGAAGGGGATCGTCGCGGTCTGCTTCGACCGCGGCGGCTACCTCTACCATGGCCGCGTCAAGGCGGTCGCTGAGGGCGCCCGCGAGGGCGGCCTGACCTTCTAGGAGAATACATGGCTCATCCAGGAATGCGCGGCGGCCGCGGCCAGCAGCAGCAGGATTCGGAGTTCATCGAGCGCGTGATCCACGTGAACCGCGTCGCCAAGGTGGTCAAGGGCGGCCGGCGCTTCAGCTTCAACGCCATCGTCGCCGTGGGCGACGGCAAGGGGAAGGTCGGCGTGGGCCTCGGTAAGGCGAACGAGGTGG
>DASTKC010000239.1:0-5061 GCA_035716085.1 Candidatus Eiseniibacteriota bacterium
ATCGCCTGCTTGTAGAAGTGCGCCGACAGTCCGGGCAGGTTCTCGCTGCCGAAGTGGGCTCCAATGGATACGTACTGCAGAAACGCTCCGAATTCGTTCCCAATCTGGGTGTTGATGGCCGCAGCCATGCGCTCGCTGATCAGCATTCGCTCTATCTCCGGTGTCGGTCCTCCGCGACGGCATCCGGTACCGGATCCCCCGCGACTCGCTCTCCATGATGGCGGACAAGTTCTGACCCAGACGTTCGCCGAAGTCAAGTACCGCCCCTCACACCGTTGCAACAGTCACAATGTACAAGCCCGATCGGTACACCATGTAACTCTTCCCACGCGATTCATCGCATGCAGCGACTCAAGACATTTAACAGACGCATGTGAGCGCGTGATGGAATCACGACCTGCGGGTGAGGTACGCGAGTTGCGTTCGCATCACCCTTCTTGGCCTGTCGCTTGCTGCCCCTATTCCACGTCGCCGATGAGGCGACTCGAACCGACACCCGCCACTTTGGACCGAGACTAAAAGGAGCGTCATCGTGACGACGGCCACCCACGAATCCGATCTCATCGCGCCCGGCGCGACGGCCCATCCGGTCGCGCCGGCGGTCGCGGACCCCACGGACTCTGCGCGCGGAGCAGCGCCGGCATCGGAGTCGGAGCGCTCCAGTGATTTCGAAGTCCAGATCGCGATCCAGGCGATCGCTTCCAGGATCCTCGGGGCCGCGCTCCTCGAGCGCGCGCAGGAGGCCGATCCCATTGCCACATAGCCGCCAGGAGGGACGAGGGATGAACGACACCGAAAGTATCGACCACGCCATCGTACAGGTGGAGCGGCTCTATCGATCCTTGACCGGTCGTGAGGCGCCACCCATTCGCGAGCACCCTTACGCCACCATCCCGCCCGAGAAGGTCCCGGAAGAGCACGTGCAGGAGCAGGTCGACCGGCTGGTCGAGACCCTCACGGAGTTCTCGGGAGGCTCCAGCGCTCTCGACGGTTGGAAGCCGCCGATCTCGATGTGGGAAGGAAGGAGCGAGGTCTGGATCAGCGTGGACCTCCCCGGCGTGACGCGCGATCAGGTCCGGCTCTCCGTGATCCGGGGCATGCTCGAGCTTCACGGCACGCGCCCGCCTCGCGCGGCCACGGAAGGATCGATGGACCTCCGCTACACCGAGCAGACCTATGGGAAGTTCCGCCGCATGATCCCGCTCCCCTCCGGCCTGGCGCTCGACCAGCTCCAGGCGCAGATGCGAAGCGGAATCCTCGAGATCCGGGTGCCCCGCGCGACGGGCAGCGCCCAGGATGTGACATCCATTCACGTCGGATAAAGAACCAGTTGCTCGAACCGCCTCGACGGCCCGGTCCGCACAGGCGCTCAGCGGGGGTTCGGTCGCGACCGGGGGGTCCTACCACGATGAACAAGGAGGAGTTCATGGAAGCCAAGGTCGACGTTCGCAAGCTTCAAGTTCTCAACGACCGCATCAATCAGACCATCGACGCGCTCAATCAGGTCCGGTTATCCGTGCACGGACTTGGCCACACGGGGGTGATGCCGCAGATGAATCCGCTCGCCTATCTCACGCAGGGATTTGGGACACAGGGATTCGGAGCGCAGGGCCTTGGCGGCCAGCTCGGTGGCCAGGGATTCGGCCAGCCGGGCTTTGGAGCGCAGGGCTTCGGTGGCGGATTCCCCCAGACCACGCAAGGCATCGGCGGCCTTGGCCACACGAGCCCCTTCGCGCAGGCCGATCCGCTCTCGCAGGGCAATCCGTTCCAGCAGGGCAATCCGTTCCAGCAGGGCAATCCATTCCAGCAGAGCAGCCCGTTCCAGCAGGGCAATCCATTCCAGCAGAGCAATCCGCTCTCGCAGGTCAATCCCCTGTCGTATCTGACACAGGGTCTCCAGCACTCGCCATATTCGCAGGTGAATCCATACGGGAGTGTGCCGTGGCAGAGCCCGTATGGCGTCCAGGGTATTCAGGGCATGGGCCGACAGGGCTACGTCCAGGACATCGTGGACCAGAAGCTGGCCGAGATCCGCGCATCCGATCCGTACCGGATCACGCAGACCTTCCCATTTGCCACGATGTAGTCTGCAGTAAGCCGGTGAGCACGAGCCGAGGCGGGCTTCGACCCGTCTCGGCTTCGTGTTTCTAGAGGAACTCCAGGTCCCCGAAGACGAGCCCCGCCGCCTGGTCCAGGTCGGGCACGTAGCGCACGATCTCGTCGCTGATGGCGTGCGGCACGATCGTGCTCCGCTCGAGCATCGGACGGTTGCCGCTCGGGACCAGGATCATCCTGAGATTTCGGTGATAGGCGCCGTCCACCTTGTAGTCCAGGTCCCCCACCAGCCGGACGGTGAGCACGTCGTGGGCGTCCGTGACCATGACACCCGTGGAAGCGACGTCCTGCGGCACCGGCCGCTGCAGGAAGACCGACAGAAAGGCCAGTGCCGTCGGCAAACCCGCCGAGGTCCCTCCCGACGGCTCGTCCTCCTTGGTCACCTTGTAACCATAGTTGTAGTCGAGGATGTCGCGGGTCGCGTGGGGGAACTTCGCCTGCGCGTACTCCCGCGTCGCAAGAAACGTGTTGCGCACGTTCGTCCGCATCTCCTCGGTCACGTTCCCGAGGATGTCGTCGCGGCGGAGAGAGCCCCCCTGCCCCGGCGACGCAAGCTCGCGCGTGGCCCACACCTCGTGGACCAGTCCATGAATCGTGCCCGCGAACCGGTACGTGGCCGCGGACAGGACGCGGCCGATCGCGCGGGCGCGCTCCCGCGACGACCGCTCCAGGCTCTCGGCCCGCTCCTCGAATCGCCGCTGCTGCGCCGTCTCCCCACCGTGCTGGAGCGCGAGGAGTGTCGCGAGCCGCCGCCAGATCCGGAAGTCGTTCGGCGACACGTGAACCGCGGCCTCGAGCGCTTCGAGCACGGCGGGGACGATCGACTTCATCTTGAGCAGATCGGCCACCTTGGGTGAAGGTGCCTCGGCCTCCCGGTCGAGGAGCCACCCGATCACGTAGAGGTTGGTCGGGTCCTGCTTGAGGGCGCGCGCGTAGAGCTCGATCGCGCGCTCGCGCCCCGTGTGCGTCCCCGAGAGCGCCTCGAGATTGGCCCAGTACTTGAGGTCGAGGAGGTCCTCGCCGCGGGAGAAGGTGCGCTTCGCGGTGGCGAGATCGCCTCGGATCGCGGCCCCAAGCGCGGCCTCGCGCTCCGGCGCGCCCGGTGGGAGCACCGAGTCCGAGAAATGGATCGCGCGGAGGCGCTCGATCGGCAGGAACCGTTGAGACGCCACCTCGACCACCTCGCGGAAATCCGCGCGATGCATCTTTCGCCGGTAGGCGTTCAGATGGCGGCGCTCGTACTCGGTCGCCGCCTCCCGATCACCCAGCCGCCGATAGAGGAGCGCGAGCCGCCCGAGCACCTGCGGATCTTCATGATTCTTCTCGAGATGCTTCCCGATGTTCACAGCGGACTCGAGCCGCTCCCGGCTCCCCGTCCGCTCGTAGAGCGAGGCGAGCGCAAGGAGGCGGTCGATGTCGGTTTCGTATCCGCGCTCCAGGCCCAGCCGCTCCAGAATTTGAATGGAGACTTCGAAGTCCCCGATCAGCTCGTAGATCCATGCCTCGGCGAGCACGGCCAGCTTGTAGACGTCCGAATCGCGGTCGCGGTACCGCGTCGCCACGGTGCGGCAGATGGTGCCGGCCTCGTTGGGACGGCGGGCCACGTACTGCCGAAATGCTTCTTCCAAAGCCAGATACGCCGTCGGCTTCTGAACGAGCTGGAACTGCCCCATGGCGAGGAATTCCCCCGCGCCCTGAGTGGGATCCTGAGCGAGGTGGAGCATCGATTCGAGGTGCATCCGCGCGCGCTCGCCCGGGCCCAAGTGCTTCGACTGAAGCTGCGCCGTGCACGCGACCGCGAGCGAGAGCTGCCCCCGCATGTGCTTGAGCTTTCCGAAGAGGCTCATGGCGGCGAGATGCTCAGGGCTCTCGTCGAGGACCTGGGCCACCTCCATCTCGGCGAGCGTCAGGTCCCCGATCTCGACAAGGACCTCCGCGTAGCGGATGCGCTCGTCGTTCGGCGAGAGGTCGTCAGGAGTGGGCTGGGTTGTCGTGTCTCGCGTGGCCACGATTCAAGGATACCCCAGGGCCCGGGCGTTCCCCTCCCGGGTCGGCACGGGGTACATTGGATCGATGCGCCAGCCTAGGAAGAGCTCGAACGGATGGCTATGGGTCATGATCTCGGCGCTCGTCGTGGCCGCGGTTGCGTACGGAGTCGTTCGTACCATGGGGTCGAAGCCCAAGAAGCAGGAACTGGACCGCTCGCCCACCCTGGAGCAGCTGGATCGATCGATCGACGATGTCGCGGCGACCTTGAACGGGGCGCTCCGGGCTCGCGACCGGGTGCGGGCGGGCCAGGCAAGCGCGCCCCAGGCGCGGGCGGAGCTCGATAGCTTGAGGCAGGATCTCGAGCGGGTGGCCGCGGAGGTAGAGCGGACACAGACCGAGCCCAGCCTCGTTCAAGCCTACGAACGCGTCTCGCGCTTCGCGGCCAACGCGGCCAGGCAGGTCGGCGCTCTCGCATCGGATGCGCCGGCGGATTCCCTCGAGCGGACTGAGGCCAGACTCCGCGCCATGCTCACCGCGGCCGGCAGGCTGCGTGCAACCGTCGCTCCCAGACCCGGAGTTTGAGGAGGCGCTCCGGCTCAATCTCCGCTCCGTGCTTGCCGATAATGGATGTCGTCGAGGCGCGCTCGGAGGGGGGAGCATGGGTCACTGGAAGAAGACGAGCCTGGTGATCTCGGGCTACATGGCGGCTGTGCTGGCCGCCGTCGTGGCCGGATGGCTCTATGACGTGCGGGTCTCGGCTCTTCCCTACGACACCTCGGGCGGCATGTACGCCGGGGGCCAGATGCTCACCGCGCTCGCGGCGTTCTTCACAGTCGCGCTCCTGCCCACCGCATTCCTGCTCTGGTCGCTCCGACGCAACGAGCGCTTCTGGAACACGGTCGGAATCCTATCCCTGTGGTTCGCCATCGTCGGGCTGGTCGCCGTGCTCCTCCCTGC
>DASTKC010000240.1:0-2429 GCA_035716085.1 Candidatus Eiseniibacteriota bacterium
TCGACACGGTCCCCGCGCGCGTCGCGAAGCTGGGGGACCTCTGGAAGCCGCTTCTCGCGGCACGCGGCCGCGTCTCGCTCGAGCGCTACCTGGAATGAAGCTCCCGCTGAAGCGCCCCTACCCGCCCATGGAGGCGAAGTCGGTGGCCGGCATCCCGGTCGGCGCCGAATGGCAGTACGAGCCCAAGTGGGACGGGTTTCGATGCGTCGCGTTTCGCGACGGGGACGAGATCGCGCTCCAGTCGAAGGCCGGTGAGCCGCTCGAGCGCTACTTCCCGGAGGTCGTCGAGCACCTGCGCGCCCTCAGCGCGAAGCGCTTCGTCCTCGATGGGGAGCTCGTGATTCCGCGCGGCAAGACGCTCTCCTTCGACGACCTCCTCATGCGGATTCACCCGGCGGAGAGCCGGGTGAGGAAGCTCGCGGGAGAGACGCCGGCCCTCTATGTCGTGTTCGATCTCCTCGTGGACGACAAGGGCGTTGCCCTCGTCGAGAAGACGCTCGAGGAGCGCAGGCCCAGGCTCGATGCGTTCGCGAAGGCCTTCCTGACGCGGCACGAGGGCGTCGCACTCTCGCCCGTCACCGATGATCCAGAGGTCGCCATCGAATGGTTTCAAACCACCCGCGGTGCGCTGGACGGCGTGATCGCGAAGCGCCGCGACCTGCCGTACCAGTCGGGCGAGCGCTCGGGAATGCAGAAGATCAAGCAGCGGCGCACGGCCGACTGCGTTGTCGGCGGATTCCGCTATGCGTCAGCGGGAAAGGTCATCGGGTCCCTCTTGCTCGGCCTCTACGACCAGGAGGGTCTCCTGCACCACGTCGGATTCACGTCGGGGATTTCGACGGATGATCGCCGCGCGCTCGTTCCAAAGCTCGAGAAGCTCGTCAAGCCGCCCGGATTCACCGGCCACGCGCCTGGCGGTCCCAGCCGCTGGAGCACGGAGCGGTCCACAGAATGGGAGCCGCTCCAGCCCAAGCTGGTGGCCGAGGTGGAATACGACCATGTGAGCGGGCATCGCTTTCGTCACGGCACCCGCTTCGTCCGCTGGAGGCCCGACAAGGCGCCGCGCCAGTGCACGTTCGAGCAGATCGCGCAGCCCGAGGGCTCGCTCCTCCTGCTCCTCGAAGGGAAGCCGTCCCGAAAAGCCGCAGTGCCTAAGGGGAAGGCCAAGGTCGCGCCGCGCCAAGCGGCGAAGAAGAAAGCGACGCGCACCCAGTGATCCGCCGGGTCCTGATCTTGGCGCTCGCCTCGCTCCTCTCGACCGCGATGGTCGCGCGAGCGCAGGAAGCCATGCCCGACTCCATGGCCATGGACCACGACATGTCTTCCATGCACCACGCCCACCTCATGGCCGGTTTCTATGGTCCCTACCTCTTGAACCGGGAAGCCTCCGGCACGGCGTGGCAGCCCGAGAACGCCGAACACGCCGGGATCCATTCCATGCGGGGGGACTGGATGCTCATGCTCCACGGCATGGCGGACATCGCGTACGACCATCAGGGCGGCCCGCGAGGCGACGAGAAGTTCTTCAGCTCGAACATGCTCATGGGCATGGCGCAACGCCCGCTCGGCCCGGGTACGTTCGGCGCGAAGGCCATGATGTCGATCGAGCCGGCGACCATCGGGAAGGAGGGCTACCCGCTCCTTCTCCAGACCGGGGAGACCGCGGACGGCGTAGATCCGCTGATCGATCGGCAGCACCCGCACGACCTCTTCATGGAGCTGGCGCTCAGCTACAGCGTAGCGAGCGGCCATCGCTCGCTCTTCGTCTACGGCGGGCCGGTGGGGGAGCCTGCGCTCGGACCTCCGGCGTTCATGCACCGGTTCTCGGGATCCGAGCTTCCGCTCGCGCCCATCACGCACCACTGGCTCGACTCCTCACACATCACCTACGGCGTGCTCACGGGAGGCGCCGTGTGGGGCGGCGTGAAGGCCGAAGCCTCAGCCTTCCGGGGGCGGGAGCCTGATCAGGATCGCTACGGCATCGAAGCGCCGAAGCTCGACTCGCACTCGTTCCGACTCTCGTTCAATCCCGCGCCCGCGTGGGCGTTTCAGGCAAGCTACGGTCGGTTGCACAGCCCGGAGCAGCTGGAGCCCGAGGTGGACGTGGATCGCACCACGGTCTCCGCGATGGCAGCGGGGGGCGAAACGGACCGCCGGTGGGCCGCGACGCTCGCGTGGGGTCGGAACCGGAACCGCCCGGGTCCCATCCTCGACGGGGTGCTGCTCGAAGGCGCCGCATCACGCGCGAGGCACACGGTCTTCGCGCGCGGCGAGGTCGCGGAGAAGAACGAGCTCTTCGACCATGACGACCCGCGGCACGGGTTCGTGTATGACGTGGGGGTGCTCGAGGCGGGCTACCGGTACGACTTCTGGAGCGCCGGTCCGGTGAGGACGGGGCTCGGAGTGCTGGGGACGATCTCCTTCGTTCC
>DASTKC010000241.1:0-9239 GCA_035716085.1 Candidatus Eiseniibacteriota bacterium
GACGACGTGTTCCAGGCAGCCTTCACTCCGGATGGCAAGAATCTCGCGGCGATCCGTGCGGTCGGCGATTTGTTTCAGCTCGAGGCGCCGCTCGGCACCGTGATCTATAGGACGAAGGCCTGGATGAGCCACCCGCGCTACTCACCCGATGGGACGCAGATCGCGTTCCTGAATCATCCCTGGATCGGGAGCAACGGGGGACACGTCTGCGTCGTTCGACCCGGTGAGGAGCCGCGCCGGCTCACCGAGAACATCCCGACGATGTGGAAGCTCGCGTGGCGGCCGGATGGACGGGAGATCTGGTTCACCGGCACGGGGGACAAGCGCCATGAGGGGATTCTCGGTGTCACCCTCGACGGACGCCTCCGGGTCGTCTACGCGGCGCCTGGATACCTGCACATCGAGGACATCGCGGGAAACGGGGACGCGCTCCTCGACATGATGCGCTCGCAAATGCGCATCGAGACATCCACGCGGGCGGACGGCCCGGCCGCCGCGACGGATCTGTCCTGGTTGGATTGGTCGCTGCTTCGCGATCTGAGTGACGACGGATCGCTCGTGCTGTTCGATGAGGCCGGCCAAGTCGCCGAGTTCGGCGTTTTCCTCCGAACGGTCGACGGAGCGCCGGCGATCCGTCTTGCCGACGGCGTCTGCGCATCCACCCTCTCTCCAGACGGGCGCTTCGTTCTGAGCCGAAAACCAGGCGGCTCGGATCGGGTCCATGTGATTCCGATCGGAGTGGGACAGGCACGGACGATTGCCACCGGCGATTGCTCGGTCATCGACGGCGACTGGCTCCCCGACGGGCGCGGGCTGATCGTGAGCGGGAGGTCGCCCGAGGGGCGGCATCTCTATTACCTCGACCTGAGCTCGGGGTCGCTTCGTCGCCTCCACGACACGACACTCAAGACCTCGATGCTCTTCGTGTCTCCCGACGGATTGCGCGTCCTCGCGCGTGGCGCGGACTCGTTGGTCACGGTCTTCCCGATGGACGGGTCCGATCCCCGATCCTATTCCGAGCTCACGATGGACTGGAAGCAGTGCGGATGGCAGGGCGATTCACGCCACTTCTTCGCCTACCGCGCGGGCGCGCTGCCCGCGCCGGTCGTGCGCGTCGACGCAGACACGGGATCGCAGGAGCCATGGATGGACATCATGCCCATGGTGCGAAGCGGAGTCGACAGCATCAACTCGGTTCAATTCGACCGCAGCGCCGAGCGTTACGCCTGCTGCTACATCTCGAACGAATCGCACCTCTTCCATGCTCAGGGGATAAGGTGACGGAGGCACGAAAGGAGCACACGGCATGAGCATGCTGCTTCGGGAGCTGGCCGGCGGCATCCCCGATATCGATCACCTGGTGCGCGCGATCGTCCGCATCGTGGTCTCGTCCGTCCTCGGCGCCGTCATCGGAATCCAGCGGGAGCACACCGGGAAGCCGGCGGGCCTTCGCACGCACATGCTCGTATCGATGGGGGCGACGCTCTTCGTGCTCGTCCCGGTCGAGATGGGGGTCCCCATCGGCGAGGTGGGCCGCGTGATCCAGGGCGTCGCGACTGGGATCGGCTTCATCGGCGGCGGCGCCATCCTCAAGCTCTCCGCGGAACGCGAAGTGCGAGGCCTAACGACCGCGGCCGGGATCTGGATGACGGCGGCGGCGGGAGTGGCGGTCGGCCTGGGCTACATCGCGGTCGCCGCGCTCGGGATCGGCGCTGCGTGGCTCATCCTCTCGGTGGTGGGACGCGCAGAGAGGCGCGTCGAGGCGAAGCCGAAGAGCTACGAGCGCTAGCTAGCGGGCGGCGGCCGGAGTGGGCGATCCACGGCGCAGCCGTCCCACCATTCGCACCATCCGCTCCAGGCCTTCGCGCAACTCTTCATCCGACACGCAGAACGCGATGCGGACGCGGTAGCGGGCGCCTGGGTGCGTCGCGAACTCAGGCGCTCCTGCCTCCGTGGGTTCGTCCATCAGGGTTCCATCGGGCGCATATTCCGGAACCAGCGCGAAGCCGGAACCCGGGGCGACCGCCACGCGCTCCTCACTTAGAAGACGCAGCGCGAACTCGTCCCCCGTGAGTCCCGTCGTCGAGACGTCCGCCATGATGTAGAAAGCCCCTTCCGGCTCGTAATCCGCGAGCCCCGCCGGGCCGAGGATCGACATGGCGAGATCTCGCCGGCGCCGGTACGTCTCGCGCATCCGCTCGATCCCGGCACGCTCGCCAAGGTCGAGAGCGGCGAGCGCTCCCCACTGCATCGGCGTGCCCGAGCTCGCGACGAGCGGCTCCTGGACCTTCCGGAGCATCGTCCCGGCGCGCGTCGACGGCGCGACGATGCACGCCACACGGAGGCCCGTCATCGCGTACGACTTGGAGAACGTGAAGAGCGTGAAGACGCGCCGCTCGTCCTCGGGGAGATCCCGCTCGAAGGACGCCGGCGACACGTGCGCACCGCCGAAGATGTAGTCCTCATAGGCTTCGTCGCTCAGGACCCACAGGTCGCGCTCGCGCGCGAAGTCGTAGAGGGCGCGGAGCGTGGCCTCGGGGAACACGGCGCCCGTCGGGTTGCTCGGGCTGTTGATCATGATCGCGCGGAGCTTCTTGCTGGCGTGCTTCCGGAGCGCGTCGAGGTCGGGCTGGTAGCCGCGCCCGAGCGGGTAGAAGACCGGAAGGGCTCCGATCAGGAGCACTTGCTGCACGTAGTTGGGCCAGTAGATCGCGGGGAGCAGCATCTGGTCCCCCGCGCCGAGCATGAGCTCCATGGAAGCGAAGAGGGCCTGCGTGGACCCGGGAGTGACGATGACCTGCTCGGTGGTTGCCGCGATCCCGTTCCGCGTGCGGGCCTTCTCGGCGAGGGCCGCGCGGAGATCCTCGATTCCTGCGCTCGGGGCGTAGTGGGTCTTTCCCTTCTTGAGCGCATCGCACGAGGCCTCGACCACGCGCGGAGGGGGCGTGAAGTCGGGGTCGCCCACGTGGAGCCGGAATACCGGTCCGCCGCCCGCCCGCTCCATCTCGTCCGCCAGTTTGAACATGGTCCGGATGGGGGAGAAGGGGATCTGCTCGCTCCGGCGGGAAAAGCGCGGCATGGGCACCTCGGTCGTGGACGTGGACTCCGAGCTGGGAAACGCCCGGATGATACCAGAGCGCCGGATGCCCGCCAGGGCGGACCCTCCTCGCCCGCTCCGGTGTAGCCATAGGCACGCTCGCGGGTTGCCCGGACGGGCGCCGCTCTGGTAGCCTTGCGGCAACCGGGCCCCGGTTCATCCAGGTAAATTCAAGGGAGGCAAGGAATGCGACGGTCCAGAACCGCGCTTTTGGTCGTGGCGGCGCTCACGGTGGCGGTGGTGACGGCGGCGGTGGCGCAGGACAAGGCGGCCGGTACGGCGACCAAGACGACGACCACGGCCAAGACGGCGACCACGGCCAAGGCATCCTCGTCCTCTTCCACGAAGGGCTCGCCCTCATCGGGCAAGCTCGGCGTGAAGACGATTGCCGGCGACATCATCGATCCCTCCTGCTGGGTGATGAACGGCGCCAAGGGCGAAGCGCACAAGGAGTGCATGGTGGCCTGCGCCAAGGCGGGGCAGACGCTCGCCATCCTCGAGAAGAAGACGAACAAGGTCTACATCCTGGCCGCTGAGCGGCCGGGCGAAGATCCCAACAAGAGCGTGCTCGACTACGCGGGCATGTCGGTACTGGTCAAGGGCAAGGTCTTCACGCGAGGCGGCATCATGGCCATCCAGGTCGCCTCGGTCGAGCCGTATTCGGCCGCCAAAGCGGCGGCGAAGTAGACGCATCGGGGCGCGAAGGAGCAAGGCATGACTTCCAGAACGACATCACTCGGACTCGCGGTGGCACTCGTCGCGGCGGTCGCCGTGCTCGGCGCCGGCGAAGCGCAGGCCCCGAAGTCCACGACGAAGCCCGCCACCCCCGCGCCGGCCGCGGCGCATACCGGACATGAAGGGCACGACATGTCCGCGATGAAGCCGGCCAAGCCCAAGCCCCAAGGCGAGCGGAAGACGATCACGGGCGAAGTCATGGATCCCGCCTGCTTCCTCGAGGCAGGGCCGAAGTCGATCGGAACCGGGCATTTCCAGTGCGCCGTCGACTGCGTGCGCTCCGGGCAGACCCTCGCCATCTACGATCGCGACGCCGACCGGATCTATTTCGTGGCCGGAGAGCTCCCGGGACGGAACCCCAACGAACCGCTCCTGCCGTACATCCACAAGAAGGTGGACGTCACGGGCGTTGTCTATCACCGCTCCGACGCGTACGGCATCGTGATCTCGAAGGTGACGCCGCACGAGGACAAGGGCGGCGCGTCTCCGGCTCCGGCGGCGGGGACCACCCGCTAGCGACCCGACATCCGGGGAGGGACGCACCCGCGTGAATTCGCTCGTCCTGCCGCTCCTCGCGATCGTCGTCTTTTCGTTCGCCTACCGCTACTACAGCGCGTTCATGGCGTACCGTGTGGCGCGCCTCGATCCGCTCCGCGCCGTTCCGTCCGTCACGCAGGCCGACGGACGCGACTTCGTGAAGACGAACAAGTTCGTCCTCTTCGGACATCACTTCGCGGCGATCTCGGCGTCCGGACCTCTGATCGGCCCCGTGCTCGCCGCTCAGTTCGGCTACCTCCCCGGCGCCCTCTGGATCCTCTTCGGCGCCGCGCTCGGCGGGGCCGTCCACGATTTCATCATCCTGTTCGCGTCCGTGCGCCACGGCGCGTCGTCGCTCTCGGAGATCGTGCGCCGGGAGATCGGCTCCGTCGCCCACGGCGCCGCGACCGCGGCCATCCTCTTCATCACGATCCTCCTCCTCGCGGGGCTCGGCATCGTCGTCGTGAACGCGCTCGCGGGCTCGCCCTGGGGCACCTTCACCGTGGCGATGACCATCCCGGCGGCGCTCATTTTCGGCTGGTACATGTACCGCCTCCGCCCCGGACGCGTGGTGGAGGGAAGCCTCATCGGGGTGGCGCTCATCCTGGCTGCGGTGATCGCGGGCCCGTGGGTCGTGAAGTCCTCGATCGCCCACTGGTTCACGCTCTCACCCCACTCGCTCCACCTGATCCTGCCGATCTACGCATTCATCGCGGCGACGCTCCCGGTCTGGCTGCTCCTCTGTCCGCGCGACTATCTCTCGACCTACATGAAGATCGGCACCATCCTGCTCCTCGTCCTCGGTGTCGCGATCGTCCATCCCAAGCTCCTGATGCCGGCGATCACGCCCTACATCGACGGGTCAGGACCCGTCCTCCCGGGGATGAAGGTCTTTCCGTTCTGCTTCATCGTGATCGCGTGCGGCGCGATCAGCGGCTTCCACGCGCTGATCGGATCGGGGACGACGCCGCGGATGGTCCCGGACGAGCCGAGCATCCGCTTCATCGGCTACGGCGCCATGCTCACGGAGGGGCTCGTCGCGATCATGGCGCTGGTGGCGGCCACCGCGCTCGCCCCCGCCGACTACTTCCTCATCAATGGCGTGCCGAAGGCGGTGGCCGCGCTCGGCATCCAGCCGCACCAGCTCCAGGAGCTCACGCGGCTCGTCGGCGAGGAGACGCTCCAGGGGCGCACCGGCGGCGCGGTGTCGCTCGCCGTGGGCATGGCCAACATCCTTCGGCAGATTCCCGGCATGGGCAATCTCATGGCGTACTGGTACCACTTCGCGATCATGTTCGAGGCGGTCTTCATCCTGACCGCGCTCGATACCGGCACCCGCGTCGCGCGTTATCTCTTCCAGGACGTCGCCGGCAAGGTCTGGGCGCCGCTCGGCTCCACCACCAACGTCGTGAGCGTGGCGTTCGTGGGCGCGGTCGTCTGCTTCTGCTGGGGGTACATGATGGCGACCGGGAGCGTGGAGACGATCTGGCCCCTATTCGGCGTCTCGAACCAGCTTCTGGCGGTGATCGCCCTGGCCGCCGGGACGACGTTCATCCTGCGTCAACGCCCGCCGGCGTACGCGCTCACCACGTTCCTCCCGCTCTGTTTCCTCACCGTGACCACGATGACCGCCGGAGTGCTCAACACGCTCCGCTATCTCTCGCCGTCCTACATCGCGGACAAAGGGCCGTTCGTCGGATACCTCGACGGAATCCTGAGCATCGTGCTCCTCCTCCTCGTGGCCACGGTCCTCCTGGACTCGGTCCGCCGGTGGACCGTGATTCTCGCGGCCCGCCGTCTGGGTGCAGCCGAGATCCCGATGGCCCACGTCGCTGAGCTCGGCGCTCCCGCCGAGCCGCCGCTCGCCTGAGATGACCATCGCCCCGGGGACGCGGCTCGGACCCTACGAGATCGTGGGGCGCGTGGGCGAGGGGGGCATGGGCGTCGTCTACCGAGCCCGCGACGACCGGCTGGGGCGCGACGTCGCGGTGAAGGTGATCCCGCCCGAGCTCGCCTCCGACAAGGAGCGCCTCCGCCGCTTCCAGATCGAAGCCCGCGCGGCCGGGCAGCTCAACCATCCCAACATCGTCATCATCCACGATCTCGGCACGTCGGACGGCGCGCCCTACATCGTGTCGGAGATGCTCGAAGGGGAGACGCTGCGTCCGTCGCTCTCGCGCGGCCCGCTGCCGGCACGGCGCGCGGTCTCGCTCGCGGTGCAGATCGCTCATGGCCTGGCGTCCGCGCACGCGGCGGGGATCGTTCATCGCGATCTCAAGCCCGAGAACCTGTTCCTGAACCGGAGTGGCGTTCTCAAGATCCTCGACTTCGGCATCGCGAAGCTCTTCCAGTCGGACGGCGCCGCGGGCGAGGAGACCGCGAGCGTGCTGCCCGGGCTCACGCGCACCGGGACGATTCTCGGCACGGCGAGCTACATGGCGCCGGAGCAGATTCGCGAGCAGGCGATCGATCAGCGCACGGACCTCTTTGCCTTGGGCGCGATCCTCTACGAGATGCTGACGGGCGAGAAGGCGTTCCCCGGCGCGACGCCGGCGGATCGCATGAGCGCGATCTTGAATCGCGACACGCCGCCCCTCCCGCGGGAGATCGAGGCGGAGGTTCCCGGCATCGGCCGCATCGTGTCGCGGTGCCTGGAGAAGCTGCCTGAGCATCGATTCCAGACCGCGAGCGATCTCGGATTCGCGCTCGAGCTGCTCGAGGAGTTCCAGCCCTCCGGCGCGACCCCGTCGCAGCCCGTCGTGCCCGCCGGACCGGCCATTCAATTCCCGCGCTACGAGCGGGTGACCTACCGCGAGGGAAACGTGCGCACCGCGCGCTTCGCTCCGGACGGACAGTCGGTGATCTACGGCGCGGCGCTCGAGGGCACCCCGCTCCGCCTCTATTGGTCTTATCCGGGAAGTCCGGAAGCGCGCGCCATCGGCGTTCCCGGCAGCGATCTCATGTCCGTGTGCGCCTCGACCAGCGAGCTGGCCGTCAGCCTGCGCACGGTGTTCCTCGGAGGCTTCGTGTCCGCGGGGACCCTGGCGCGCATGCCGCTCGGCGGCGGCGCCGCCCGCGAGCTGGTCGACGAAGTGGTCGAGGCGGACTGGGCGCCGGACGGGCGGAACCTCTCGATCATCCGCGAGAAGCACGGGATGATCCGGCTCGAGTATCCGGTCGGACGGGTTCTCTACCAGACGCCGGGATGGGCCAGCCACGCCCGGATCGCTCCCGACGGCAAGTCGATCGCGTTCATCGATCATCCATTTCGAGGCGACGATGCGGGCCGTGTCGCCGTCGTCGACATGGAAGGCAACGTGCGGCAGCTCGTGGGGGACTTCGCCTCCACACGCGGCCTCGCGTGGACGCCGAAGGGCGATGAGATCTGGTTCTCCGGAGCCAAGGTGGGCGCGGATCGCGTCGTCCATGCGGTCCGGACGGACGGGACGACACGGCAGGTCTTCAGCGCGCCAGGCGCGAGCGACGTTCAGGACATCTCTCGAAGCGGCACCCTGCTCATCGCGCAAGGGGACGAACGGCTTCGGATGGAGTACCGGAATCGCGCTGGGGACGTGATGCGGGACCTCACCTGGCTGGACTGGTCGCTGGTGCGGGATCTCAGTTCGGACGCCCGCAGCGTGCTCTTCGACGAGACCGGCGCCGGAGGAGGCTCCGGGCAGTCGGTCTACATGCGCGATGTGGACGGATCGCCCGCCGTGCGCCTCGGCGACGGCTCGGCCGTGCAGTTCTCTCCCGACGGGCGCTGGGCGCTGGCGCTTCAGATTCAAAACACGCGGGCCGTCCTCCTTCCCACGGGAGTGGGGGAGCCGCGGCCGATCGAGACGGAAGGGCTACTCGTGCGCTGGGGAGCCTGGCACCCGGACGGGAAGAGCCTGCTCGTGACGGGGAACGAGCCCGGGCAAGGATCGGGACTCTATCGCGTAGACGTCGAGACCGCCCGGTGGACCCGGATCGGGGACCGGGAGCTGAGCGGATTCCAGGAAGTGCGCGTCTCTCCCGATGGAAGCCGCGTGGTCGCGCAGGGTGCGGACGGTGAATTCACGATCTTTCCGATGGATGGAAGCGAGCCCCGTTCGCTTCCGGGCATACCGAGCCGCGCGCGGATCATCGGGTGGACCCGGGACGGCGGAGCCCTCCTCTACATGATCCGCGGCGAGGTTCCGGCTCCCACGTTCCGCATCGACGTCGAGACCGGCGAGAAGACGCACTGGGTCGATCTCGCGCCCAAATCGCTGGCGGGGGTCGTGACGCTCACGCGCATCGTGATGACGCCCGACGCGGAGAATTTCGTCTACAGCTACCCTCGCTTCCTCACCAACATCTACAAGGTGGAAGGGCTCCTCTAGCCGGCGCGAGCCGGCCTTCGCTCCGAACCCACGGAGGGGGCATGTACGAAGCCTCGAAGCTGCTGCACATCTTCGCGGTCGTTCTCTTCCTCGGCAACATCACGGGCGGCATCTTCTGGAAGCTGTTCGGAGACAAGACGCGGGATCCGCGCATCATCGCGCACACGATGGCGGGCATCATCGCGAGCGACCGCCTCTTCACGAATCCCGGCGCGATCCTGATCCTGATCGGCGGGATCACGGCCGCGCTCCTGGGACACTATCCAATCCTACGGACCCACTGGATCTCCTCGTCGATCGGTCTCTTTGCCCTCTCCGGCGCGGCGTTCGGCATCCGGCTGGTTCCGCTCCAGAGGCAGCTGCTCGCGGTCGCGCGGGCCGGCGTCGAGGGGACCATGGACTGGGATCGCTATGACAAGCTCTCCGGGCAGTGGAAGCTCTGGGGGATGGTCGCGCTCGTGGCGCCGCTTCTCGCGATGGTGCTCATGGTGCTGAAGCCGGGC
>DASTKC010000242.1:0-2396 GCA_035716085.1 Candidatus Eiseniibacteriota bacterium
GCTCTCGATGAGATTGGGCGGAACGGCTCCGCAGTTGAGCGGCAGGAACGGCTGTTTCTTCCGCCGCCCCAGCTCGTGGACCGTGGCCGCGACCTCCTCCTTGCCGGTGCCGCTCTCACCCACGAGAAGGACCGTGGCGTCGGTGGGAGCGACGCGTGTGATGAGGTCGTACACGCGCTGCATGGGCGTGGAGTTTCCAATCAGGCGGCCGAAGTGCCCGAGCTGGCGCAGCTCCTCGCGCAGCGATCCGACCTCCTCCTTGAAGGCCAGCGTCCGCGAGACGTTGGCGAGCACGGCCTTGAGGCGGCGCACGTCCACCGGCTTCGTGAGGTAGTCGAGAACGCCTACGCGAAGCGCGGAGATGGCGGAATCGACGGTGGCGTGTCCCGAGATCAGGATCACCTCGGCGCGACGCGACGGATCCATCTCCTCGAGAAGCTCGAGACCGTTGCCGTCGGGAAGCATGAGATCGACCAGGATCACGTCCGGGCGCTCCTGGCTGAGGCGAGCCTTCGCGTCCGCCAGGGTCCCCGCGGTCGTGGTCGTGAAGCCTTCCTTCTCCACCAGCTCGGCCATGGCGCTGACCGAGGTGGGCTCGTCGTCGACGATGAGTGCCTGAGGCATGACTCTCCTTACTCCGATTCGGGGGTTCGGGGACGAGGAAGCTCGAGCTCCCATCGCCAGGACGCCTGGCCGGGTCTCGTGGCGCGAACGGTCCCGCCGAAACGGCGGGCAATACGGTCCGCGGCGAATGGTGCTTCCTCGGTGGTCTCGTCGCGACTCTCGCGCACATCCGCGCCGTCCCGCGCCGTGGCGGCGACTACGAGCACGGCCGCGTGATCCCGGGTCTCCACGGTCAGGGTGACCTTGCCGGCCGGAACGCGCTCCGCCGCGTGCAGGAGGAGATCGAGTCCCGCGTGGCGTACGGCCGCGCGGCTCCCCTCCGCTTCCACGGCCGTGTCCGGGGTTTCGAACGCGAGCGCGATCCGCTCGCGCCGGAAGTGTGGCTCGGCCATCGCGCGGATCTCCTCCGTGGTTTCACGGAGGTCGAAGGGCACGCGCTGGTCTCCATCCTCGGCGCCCCCCCAGAGCGACTCGAGCATGCGCGCCAGGCGCGAGATCTCCTTGGCCGCCGCGGTCGCGTAGCGCTCCTGACGCGCACGAAGCTCGGCGCCCTCCACCTCCTCCGTGCTCTGACGCAGGAGCTCGAGCTGGAGCGCCATCGAATGGAGCGGCCCTCTCAGGTCGTGCCCCGCGGCCCGGAAGAGCCGGGAGAGCCGGCGCACGTGCTCGGCCAGCTTCGATTCCGGATCCGCTGGCACCAGAGAACCCTCCGTCATGGCGAGGAAAGGAGCTTCGAACGGGATGGCTGATTCGGTCATCTCTCGAGCGTCCTGGTTGCGGTCCATGGAACGATGATCGGCCCCGGCGATCGGTTGCACCAAGGCACCTATCGAGCATGGCACGCTCGCGAAGCCGGGGACAAGGGGCCCTTTGCAATTTTTTTCATGGCGCTCGCGAAGCGGCCAACAACTCGGCGCCGCTTCAGGTTCCCGATCTTGTCTCGATCGTCTCGCGCGTGGTGGCCCCGTACTTGCTCGACGGAATGTACGAGCTGGGGGGCTCGACGGGGTCACTGCAAGCGACCCTGACGTAACGCGCGCTCGAACTTGGGACGTCCCCATTTCTCCCATTGGGACGCCCGTTGTAACAACGTCGGGCACGCCATCGAGCATCGTATGACGAACCAAAGGAGACGATCATGCACGAGCTCCAGGACACCTACGGAACACCACGCACAAGCAAGTCCATTAATCCTCAGTTCATGGTCGGCGCTCTCCTGGGCGCCGGCGTTGCGCTTCTCCTGGCCCCGGCCAACGGGAAGGACACGCGCAAGAAGGTGGGAGTGGCGGCCCAGAAGCTGGGAGCGAACGCCAAGAACGTCGTCGGGCGCACGCGCCACTTCGTCGAGGGGATCAAGCAGGACGCGCAATCGGCCATGAAGTCCGGGCGCGACGAGTTCGTGCGGAATCAGCGGAGCCGCGACACGGGCGCCGCCTGGACCGCGTAGCACGACTCCGCGGGATCCGGCTCGGAGGAGGTCCCCCTTCAAACCGGCGCCGACACCGATCCCGCGCGAGTTGATTTCGAGGAGGCCGGGCAGGGCTCGTCGAGGAGCCGCCCGGACCTCCGCTCTTTTGTGCATGTGAAGCGTGAGCCAAGGAGGGATGCCATGCATATGGATTCGTTCGACAAGCTCTACCTGGACCAGCTGAAGGACGCTTACAACGCGGAGAAGCAGCTGGTGAAAGCCATTCCGAAGATGGTCAAGGCCGCGACATCGCCCGAGCTTCGCACCGCGCTGGAGGATCACCTCGAGGTGACCCGCCGCCAGG
>DASTKC010000243.1:0-31587 GCA_035716085.1 Candidatus Eiseniibacteriota bacterium
TCTTGCAACCGCGGACTTCAGTGCGAGCAGCGCGTCTGTGCTCTTGGGCAATGGAGACGGCACGTTCCAGCCGAAGGTGGACTACGGGACGTGGACCAACCCCACCGCCATTGCCATCGGGGACGTGAGCGCGGATGGGAAGCCGGATCTCGTGACGACGGGGTCCAGTTTGGGCTTCAACATGGTGTCGGTGCTCCTCAACAACGGGGACGGCACGTTTCAGACGAAGGTGGATTACGAAGTGGGGACTTTGCCCTGGGCGGTCGCGATCGGAGATGTGAGCGGGGACAGCAAGTCCGACATCGTGACTGCGAATTACTTCGGCGGCACCCTGTCGGTGCTCCTGGGCAACGGCGACGGAACGTTCCAGGCGAGCGTGGACTACGGGACGGCGGACAGCCCGATCTCCGTCGCGATCCGGGACGTGAGCGGGGACGGGAAGCCGGATCTCATAGCGGCGGCCAACGGCGGCGTTTCGGTGCACTTGGGCAACGGGGACGGCACGTTCCAGCCGAAGACAGACTATCCCGGGGTTTCCGCCTATTCAGTGGCGATCGGGGACGTGAGTCTGGACGGGGAGCTGGATATTGTGACTGCGAATGGAACGAACACCGTATCGGCCTTCCTCGGCAATGGGGATGGCACCTTCCGGCCTAGACTGGAATACGGAACGGGCTCGGAGCCGCGGGCCCTGGCGGTCGGGGACGTAAGCGGGGACGGAAAGCCCGATGTCGTGACGGCGAATCACAGCGAGAACACGGTATCCATCCTCAAGAACATCGCGCAACCGCCGACGACCGCCATCCACGCGATAACGCTGACCGCTGAGGCCACCGCAAGCCGAGTCCGCATCGAGTGGTACGCTCCGGGTGACGACATCCTCGAAGCGAGTGTCTATCGACGCACCGACGACAGCGATTGGGCGCTCCAGGGGCATCCTGAGCCCGACATGCAACGAAGGATCCTCTACGAGGACGACACCGTCGTGTCCGGCGTTCGCTACGGCTATCGACTCGTCCTCCTGGACGTGACCGGACAAGAGAGTGCCGTCGAGACGTGGGTGTCGGTGCCGGAGAACGCTCCCGCCGTGATTCGACTGGAGGCGCCGCGACCCAACCCGTTTGTGAACCGAGTCGAACTCACGTACGGACTCCCGCACGACGGACGCGTTCGGCTGGCCCTGTACGACGTGAGGGGGCGGCGCGTGGCGCTGATCGTGGATCGGGTCGAGGCGGCAGGATGGAGGTCGATCGGCTGGAACGGACGGAATGGAAGCGGTCGGGAGCTCCCTTCGGGGGCGTACTTCCTGAAGCTCGAGTACGGGGACCAGACGCAGGTGCGCAAGGTTTTGATCGCGCGATAGCCTGAGGTGGGCTCGATAGCTAGTCCCTACGAAGCGAACTACACCGCGAGGGTGGCCGTAACACGATCATCCCGCTAGAATGCGCGCCGAGGGGGGGAAGGGCCCCGCCCGCGGGCCCAGGGTCTGCGCATCCAGAATTCCGACTTCGCGAGTTCATGGACGTTTCGGTTTGGCAAGGATTGCCCCCCAGCCTCAACACACCGCGGACCGCCCCGGCGCTTCCACTTCCCATGGGTGATGCCCGAACTAGGTATTTCTACCTAGCGGGGAGGCGCAGCGATGGGTGACTCACACCACTTCTCCGAAAACCTGCCGTCCGCCACAACGTCGGGGAGGCCCCAGCGTCCGGTCCGGGTCATGCACGTCGTGGACACGCTCCTGCTCGCCGGAATGGAGTACGGCGTGATCAAGATCTCGAACGGTATGCCGGCGGAGATCGAACCGAGCATCTGCTGCTTGCGATTCCAGACGGACGTCACGAAAGCGGTGCTCGATCCGCGGGTCCGGGTCGTCGCCCTCAACCGCCCGACGCGGCACAACTACAGTCTCATCGGCACACTCGCCAATACCTTCCGGGACGAAGGAATCGACATCGTCCATTCGCACAACTGGCAGACCTATCTCTACGCCGTCCTCGGTGCGCGCCTCGCAGGGGTGCCCGTGGTGATCCACGGCGAACACGGCCATGACGATCTCGCGCCGTCCGCGCGCCGGCTCTGGATCAAGCGCCGCCTGGCTCCGCTCGTCACGCGGTTCATCGCGGTGGCACGGGGCCTCGAGCGGGAGCTCGAAGAGGTATGGGGGATCGCTCCGGAGCGAATCCAGTTCATCCCAAACGGCGTCGATCTGACCCAATTCGACCCCAAGAGCGATGGGACGCCTGTGCGCCGTGAGTTTGGGCTCGGCCCGGAGCACGAGGTGGTGACGACGATCGGCGGCCTCCGGCTCGTCAAGGACCACGCAACCCTGCTTCGCGCATTCGCGCGCGTTCACGAAGCCCGCCCGAACGCGAGGCTCCTGGTCGTGGGGGGCGCGTCCCGGCCGGAGCTTTACGCCGATCTCGTGACGCTCGCGGACTCCCTCGGCGTCACGGACCAGGTGGTCTGGACCGGAGTTCGGAAGGACGTCGCGCGACTCCTCGCGGCCACGGACGTCTACGTGAACAGCTCCACGTTCGAAGGCATGTCGAATACGATCCTCGAGGCCATGGCGATGGGCGTGGCGGTGGTCGCGACGAACGTCACCGGAAACGCCGACCTCGTGCGCGACGGAGGGACTGGCGTGCTCACTCCGCCGGCGAACCCCGAGGCGATGGCCGCGGCGATCCGCACGTTGTTCGAAGATCCGGAACGGCGCCACGAGCTGGGGGACACGGCCCGGCGCTTTGTCGAGACGGACCATCGGATGGACGCGATGATCCGTACCTACGCGAATCTCTACCTCGAGACCCATGACCGCAGCTGGGAGCGCCTCCGATTTTCGCCCCGGCAGAACGCCAAGGCGCTCCTCTCCCGCTCGCTCACGGCGCTCGGGCTGCCCATATTCCGGCGCCGCGTGACGCCGCCGGGCCTCGGCATCCTGACCTACCACCGCGTGCTCCCGCTCCACGAGTCGCGCATGTACGCGCACCAGGGGATGGTCATGCCGCGGGACGAGTTCGAGTCGCAGATCGGACATCTGGATCGCCACTACCATGTGCTGCCGTTCCCCGAGGCGGTGGAGCGACTCAAGGCGCATACCCTTCCACCCAAGGCGCTCACGATCACCTTCGACGACGGGTATCGCGACAACTACGAACACGCCTGGCCTCTTCTCAGGAAGTATGGCCTTCCCGCGACGTTCTTCCTCGTGACGGATTCCTTGGACCGTAAGGAGCGGCTCTGGTGGGACGAGGTGGTCGAGGCGGTGCTCCGGATGGGGAGCAACGGGATCTCCGAGGACTGGCTCGAGCCCCGAGTGAGGGCGGCCCTCGGCACTGACTACAAGATTGATCCGCGACGCGCCGCCGGGCGCATCGTCCGGCTCTTGAACGAGGCCCCTCGCGCCGAGCGTGTGCGCGCCATCCAGATGCTTCGTGAGTGCACGGGCTGCACGCCCGAGGACCAGGGGCGCCTCATGATGTCCTGGGAGGAAGCGCGCGAGATGCTGGGATCCGGAATGACCTTCGGATCGCACACCCGCACCCACGCCTTCCTCGACGAGCTCTCGGACGACGAGGTCGCGAGCGAGGTGCGCTGGAGCACGGATCGCATCCGGGCAATGCTCGATCCCACGTCCCGCTGGCTCGCGTATCCGCGACGACCAGCCATGTCGCGCGGCGCCGCCATCCTCGCACAGGCCGGGATCGAGGCGGCCGTGAGCACGGATCCCGGACTCAACCCTCCGGGGTCGGACCTGTACGCGTTGCGGCGGATCGACGCCGGCTACTTCAGTGTGCGGGCCGGGTTCGATCCGGCGATCCTGGACGCCGAGCTGAGCGGTCTCTTCCAGCGGCTCCGCGGCGCCTGATCACCGGCCATGGGGTCATGAATTCGGAAACCCGGCGGATCGTCGTCACCGGCGCGCCCGGTACGGGGAAGACGGCGATCCTGAGCGCGATCACCGGCATCGACATCGTGCCCGAGCCCGCGCGCATCGTTCTGGCCGAGCAACGGGCTCTCGACGAAACCGGCACGCCCGAGCGCGATCCGCGACGTTTCGTGGAGCTCCTCCTCGGGCGCTCGATCGAGAACCATCGGAACGCGAAGGCGGGGAAGCCCGTCCTCTTCGACCGCGGCGTCCCCGACTGCATCGCGTACGCGTTGTTGCTCGGCGCCGATCCCGAGCCGTGCATTCAGGCCACCTCCCGGTACCGGTATGAAGCCACCGTCCTGGTCGCCCGTCCCTGGGCGGAGATCTACACGACGGACGACGAGCGGAAGATGACGTTCGATGCGACGCTCGAATTCCAGCGTCTGATCGAGGAGGCGTACCTCGGGGCCGGCTACATGCTCGTCGAGATCCCACGCGGCAAGCTCGAGGAGCGTGCCGCGTTCGTCCGGCACTTCCTCGAGCAGGCGAGGGTCTAGGCAGGGGTGCGGCGAACCGCTAGAATGCCAACCCACTTGCGCCCGTAGCTCAGCTGGATAGAGCGTCTGCCTCCGGAGCAGAAGGCCAGGGGTTCGAATCCCTTCGGGCGCACCACCCAACTACTGGCTGAAGACAGATCGCCCCACGGAGCCTGGCTCCGTGGGGGTTTCATTTCCTCGCACAACCGCGCTTCGCGTACCATCCCGGCATGACGGACCCCGCCCCGGCCAAGCCGCCGTTCCGCTGGACCGAGCGCCGCACGGCGCGCTTCGTCTCCATGGTCATCAGCGGAGCGGTCGTGCTCGCGGACATCTATCTGCTGACGGTGGTCCTCTCCGTCGACTCCACGGCCATGGGCGGGTGGAAACCCGCCATCATGGCCGGAATCGGAGCGATCTTCCTGTTCGCCATGTACCGCTTCCGACGCCTCCTCCGGCTATTCCTCCACGAGGAGTAACCGCAGCCCGCCTCGCGTCTTAAGACCTCACCACCCAGCGCGCCTCGAGTCCGGGGCACGGCGATTGCTTTGATCCAGCCATGATGGACTCTCAAACTCCTAAAACCTTGCAGCCTGCAATGGATGACCTGACGGGGAACGAACTGTTTTTTGCCACCCTCCAGGAAATTACCAGCCTGATCAACGGCGGGCGGGCGCAGGAAACCATCTTCGAGTCGGTCTTGAGCTGCGCACTCCAGATGCTGCACGCGCAGGCGGTCTTCCTCATTACCGTCGACGGCGGACGCATCCGGAAGTTCGCGCGGCGCGTGTCGGCCGACGGTCAGCTCCACGACGTCGAACGCTACGAGCTGCCGAGCCACGCGGGGATCTCCCGCTGGGTGCTCCTCGAAGGGCAGCCGGTGCACGTGCCCGACGTCGGCGCCGATCCGCGCTACCACCCGAGCGTGGACTCGCTCCCCGGCCTTCGCACGTCCGCCGTTCTCGCGGCGCCGCTCAAGGTGAGGGACGCGGTGCTCGGCGTGCTCGTGGCCGTGAACCGGGTCCAGGAGAACGTGCCGTTCGATCTCCGGCACCTGCGCATCCTGAGTCTCCTCGCCAACCAGACCGCGATCGCGATCGAGAACGGGAAGCTCTTCCGCCGCGCCGAGCAGCTCGCGGTGACCGACGACCTGACGCAGGTCTACAACTACCGCTTCCTCAAGATGGCCCTCCGCCGCGAGGTGAAGCGCGCGGCGCGGTTCAGCCAGCGGTTCTCGGTGCTCATGATCGACGTCGACAATCTGAAGCGATACAACGACCGGAACGGCCATCTGCGCGGGAGCGAGGTGCTCCGCATGATCGCGCAGGTGCTCGTGCGCGAGGCCCGCTCCATCGACCTCGTGGCCAAGTATGGCGGAGACGAGTTCGTGATCATCCTGCCGCAGACCGAGCGCGAGGGCGCGCGCGTGCTCGCGGACCGGATCAAGATGTCGGTGGAGACCACGGCGTTTCCTCTCGTTCCGCCCGGTATCATCACCGTGAGCCTCGGGCTCGCGACCTACCCCGACAACGGGCTCACCGCGGGGGAGCTCCTCGAGTCGGCCGACATCGCGCTCTACGCGGCCAAGGAATCGGGGAAGAACCGCGTCTCGACGGCGGGAGTCGAGTCGAGCGGCTCCCTGCGCCGCCGCCGCGATCCGCACGGGCACGGGCCGGCGGAATCGCTTTGACTCCCCTCCGCACCCGGACTAAGGTCTGCCCGTGCCCGCGACGCTCCACGACCCTGCGTTAGTCCTCGGGTCGCTCGCCGCCGTCCTCGTTCTCGTCTATCTCACCCGGTTCGTCGCGCGCGCGCTCCACACGTCCCCGGAGGGTCAGCGAAAGGCGCTCCACGCGCTCATCGGAGCCTGGACGCTCTTCGTCACGCCCGCGTTCCATCATCTCGCGTGGGCGCTGGTCCCGCCGGTCGTCTTCGGAGTTGTGAACGCTTCGGCCTGGGGGAAGACCCTCATGCCCGATCTCGCGCGAAGCGCCCACGAGTCGCGGGGACTCTGGACCTTCCCGCTCGCCGTCGTCCTGCTCTACATCGTCTTCTGGGACGCGCCGCCGCGGTCGGCCATACTCGCCGGGCTCGGCGTGCTCGCGCTCGCGGATCCGGTCGCGTCGCTCGTCGGCGCGCGATGGGGCCAGCGGAAGCTCGTCTGGGGCGGTGGACGCACGCTCGAGGGAACGCTCGCGTTCCTGGTCGTGGCGTCGATCGTGGTCGGAACGATTGCGGCCGTGACGGGCGCGCAGGGCGCGTTCCCGTGGCGGATGGGGGTCGGATGCGGGGCGGTCGGCGCGATCGTGGAAGCGTGGACGCCCGCGGGATGGGACAATCTCACGATCCCGCTCGCGGTCGCGGGAACATACCACCTGCTGGCGTGAGCTGACCGTGATCGCCCCGACGCCGACCACGATCGCGCTCGGTCTCGCGTGCGCCGGAGCGGGCCTCGTCGCCACGACGGGGCAGGGCACGTGGCGCGGCGCTCTGGCCGGCCTCGCCATCGCGTTCGTGGCTATTCTGGGACTCGGCCCGGGCGCGCTCCTCCCGCTCGGGATCTTCGTGCTCGGCTCGGGGGCGCTGACGCGCATCGGCCGCGCGCGCAAGGAGGCCGCGGGCGCCGCGGAAGCGCATCGCGGCAGGCGCGGCATCGCGAACGTCGCCGCGAAGCTCGGACTGCCCGCATTCCTCGGAGCGGTCGGACTCCTCGTCGACCCGGCGTCCGGGGCCATGGAGCTCGTCCGCCTGATGTACGCGGCGGCGCTCGCCGCGGCGTTCGCGGACACGGCGGCGACCGAAGTCGGCCCGATCGCGCGGGGACCGGTCTGGGCGCTCCACGGGCTCCGGCCGAAGCGCGTGGAGCACGGAACACCGGGAGGTGTGAGTCAGGCAGGAGCGTTGACGTCGGTCGCTGCCGCGGCGCTCGTGGGATGGGCTGCGAGCCGGTCGGACCTGATTCTGCCGTCGCAGTGGCCGCTCACCGCCGCGGCTGGGGTCGTCGCAACTTGGGTGGAGAGTGCGCTCGCGGGGACGGCGCTGGGACGCTCGCTCGGACATCACGGGCGAAACGCGTGTCTTTCCGCCGTGGCCGTGTCGCTCGGCGGGGTAGCATGGATCGCAATGGGGGGGCATCGGTGATCGAGATCGTTTGCGTGGTGGGCGCGCGTCCCAATTTCATGAAGATGGCGCCCATTCTGGACGCGCTCCGGGCCTATCCGGACATCAAGCCCTTCCTCGTCCACACGGGCCAGCACTACGACGAGGAGATGTCGCGCGTCTTCTTCCAGGAGCTCGGGCTCCCGCGTCCCGACCGCGACCTCGAGGTGGGGAGCGACTCGCACGGCCGCCAGACCGGGAAGATCATGATGGCCTTCGACAGCCTGCTCGACGGGCGGTCGACGCGTCTCGTGGTCGTGGTGGGGGACGTGAACTCGACCGTCGCGTGCGGGCTCGTTGCGGTGAAGCGCGGCATCGCGCTCGCCCACGTCGAAGCAGGACTTCGAAGCCGCGATCGCACGATGCCGGAGGAGATCAACCGCCTTGTCACCGACGCGATCTCGGATCTCCTCTTCGCCACCTCGCCCGACGCCATCGAAAACCTGCGCGCCGAGGGTGTGCCCGACTCCAAGATCCACCTCGTTGGGAATCCGATGATCGACTCCATCCACCGCCATCGCGAGGCCGCCCGCGCGCGAAACGTTCCCGCGCGGTTCGGTCTCGCGCAGAGGCGCTACGGACTCGTCACGCTCCATCGCCCGAGCAACGTCGACGATCCCGGCACGCTCGCCGGCATCCTCGAGAGCCTTCAGGCCCTGGCCAAGCGCGCCCCGATCCTCTTCCCGGTGCACCCGCGAACGCGGGAGCGCATCCGGTCCCTCGGATTCCAGCCAGGCCCCGGCCTCGCCTTGAACGAACCCCTCGGGTATCTGGACTTCCTCGGGCTGATGGATCAGGCTACGTTTGTCCTGACGGACAGTGGGGGAATCCAGGAAGAGACGGCCGCGCTCGGAGTTCCATGCCTCACGCTTCGAGCCAATACGGAGCGGCCGATCACCTTGACCGAGGGGACGAACCGTCTCCTCGGCACCGACCCTCGCGCCATCGTGCCCGCCGCCACGGCGCTTTTGGACGGGGATGCACCCGCCCCGAAGTGCCCGGCGCTCTGGGATGGCCATGCCGGGCAACGGATCGCCAAGGTGCTTGCCGATCATGTGAACCAGGGCGCCTCCGCGGAGAATCGAAAGGGCGTCCAAGTTGACACCTAACCGTAGCTCTTGCTACGATTAAGGACTTTCATGAACGTACCGACGCAGCTTCGAGGTCGCCCAGAACGGGCACGGAAGGGCCCGCTCCCCTTGGCGTCCGCGCTGTTGGCCGTCCTGTTCCTGGTTTCTCTCCCCGCTGTCGTCCTGGCGCAGCGCAGCGACACGCCCCCTCCGGGTGATCGGAACTACAAGATCGGCATCGGGGATCTTCTCAAGATCGAGGTTGTCGGACGGCCGGACCTCTCCGGGCAGATGGAGGTCGGGATCGATGGGCGTGTCACGCTGCCCGTCGTGGGAGCCGTCAAGGCGGCGGATCGCACCACCGCCGAGCTGTCGAATGATCTATCGCGTCGCATCTCGTTGGTTCAGCGCGTCGCGCCCGAGGTCATCGTCTCCGTGCTCGAGTACCGGAGCCGGAAGGTGTTCGTGCTCGGCTCCGTCCTGATCGCGGGAACCTATTCGATCGGGGCCACGGCGATGAGCGTGTGGGATGCGATTGCGGAGGCTGGGGGGCCTACGGAAGACGCCAACCTGAGCGCCGTCGAGGTCATTCCGGGGGACATATCCGGCGGTTCGCAGGTCCGGACCGTGGACGTGGCCGCCGCGATTCGCGACGGCAAGCTCGACGACCTCGAGCCGCTCCGGCCGGGCGATACGGTCCGCGTGCCGAGGGGCGGAGGATCCGCGGCGGGCATCGGCAACATCGTCTACATCTTCGGCGCCGTGGGTGCGCAGGGCCCGCACCCGTTCGATCCGGGCATGGGCCTCGTGCAGGCGCTCATCCGGAGCACTCCGTCCGCGGACGCGAATTTCTCCAAGATCGAGATCGTTCGGAATGCGGGTCCGCGAATCATGCGTATGGAGATCGACCTGAACGAGTACCTAGGACACGCGTCCCTGACCGGCAATCCCGAGCTCCAGGCGGGGGACACGATCTTCGTGCCGCGATCCGGGCGGGGCTTTGCGGGCGTCGGCTGGCTGGGGCTCCTGGGAGTCCTGGGCACGGTGCTCGGCCTCGTCGTTGCCGTGGACGCCATCGCGAACAACAACCACTGACCGGATGGCCATGGATCCGCACATGCCGCACCCGTATCCCGCTCCGTATCCGCAGGCGCCGCCGCCCGAGAAGCAGCCCGTCTTCGATATCCGCGACGTCCTTTGGCGTGTCACCCGGTACCGGTGGCTGCTGGTCGTGCCCATCGTGATCTCGATGAGCGGCGCGGCCATCTATTACACACTGGCCCCCGAGATCTTCGAGTCTCACGTGCTCGTGGCGATCGACGACCAGGCGCAGGTGTCGGGTGCCCTCCAGGGGCTGGTCCAGCCCGACCGGGACCGGGACACGCCGCGGGAGCGCGTGACCCTCGTCGACAGCAAGGTCCGGAGCCGCCGTTTCCTCCAGGAGCTGTCCCTTCGCTCGGGATTCAATCGAGACCCCCAGGTCGTCAATGACGCCGAAAGAGCCAACCGGCGTTGGCGTGGAGTGTCGAGCGAGGAGTTCGCGATCCGCTTCGCGAGCGCCCGCTTGAGCAAGCGGATCCGCGTGACGCCCGTCGAGGGAACCTACGTCCGCATTTCGGCCATGGGCCCTTCCCCCGGGGAGGCGCGCCGGATTGCGAGCCTGATCGCGGACATCCTCATCGAGGAGAGCAAGCGGACGAACCTCGAGCGCGTCCAGGCGCGCGGCGAGTTCAGCGCGGACCAGATCACCGTCTACGAAGAGCGCCTCAGAAAGTCCGAGGACGCCTACCAGCGCTATCAAGAGTCGCTGATCCGAAACGTGCTGGCGAGCAATCCGGTCAACGACCGGAACATCGAGGACGCACGCGGCCTCATCAACATGGCCGAGAGTGAGATGGCCCAGGTGAAGCAGCGCCTCGAAAGCGAGCAGCGGGACTTCGCGGGCGCGTCCAACGGCGCCTCGGTGCCCAGCCTTCAGGGGGGCAAGGCGATCGAGCTGTCGAACCGCCTCGTGGAGCTCGAATCCTCGGCGAGCGCAGCGGCGCTCAGCGACAAGGAGAAGTCGGACCGGAACATCGCGGGCATCCAGATGAGCATCGCCTCCACGCGCCAGATGCTTCTGGCCGAGCTCGAGCTCGAAGCGAGCCAGCTTCAGGGCAATCTCAGCGACGAGGCGCAGTCCGCGGCCACAGGCATCGCGCTGGACCGCGCCATCATCCGCTCGCTCACCTTGAAGCGGGACCGCCTCCGCGGTCTCATCTCCGATTATGCCCGGACCGTGCAGAGCACGCCGCGCGAGGACATGGAGCTTGCGAGGCTCAAGGGCGAGGTGGATACGAATCGCGATCTCTTGAACGCACTCCGTCGCGAGCAGACCTCGTCTCGCATCTCCGAAGCGCTCGAGACGAGCGGCCTCGGATTCCGGCTCTCGGTGCTCGAGCCGCCGCAGCTTCCGTACCGAGCGTCGGAGCCCGACCCGTTCAAGATCTTCGCAGCGGCCGCGCTCCTCGGGCCGCTCGGCGCCGCAGGCATCGTCCTTCTGGGTGAGAAGGTCCGGCTCGTCGTCCGCTCGGTCGAGCAGGCGGAAGGGGAGCTGGGCGCCCGCGTGATCGCGACCTTCCCGCGGATCGAGGGCTGGTCGCGCCCCGGTACCTATTTCCAGAACAACTGGCCGGTGATGGTCATCTTCGCCGTCGTCCTCGTGACGGGGACGTTCTTTGCGCTGAACGCGACGCTCTTCGCGCCCCATCCAGTCGTCAAGAAGACCCAGACCAAGAAGTAGCGAGGATCATCGTGAAGCGTCCGCAGCGAACCCTGTTCGACAGCTTCAATCTGGATGCGCCTCATGTGACCGAGGCGCGGCGCCTCTTGCAGACGCTCGCGCGGAGGGAGCGGGACGAATCGAACACGCCGAAGGTCTACATGGTGACGAGCGCCGGCCGCGGGGAAGGGAAGAGCACGATTTGCGGGCTCGTCTCCATGGTCGCGGCGCGCATCTTCCGGCGGAAGACGCTGGTGATCGACGCCGACCTCAGGCGCCCGTCGATGCACTCGTTGCTCGGTTTGAACCAGAGGCCCGGCCTGGCCGAGCTGATGGAAGGATCCGCGTCGGTCGAGGAAGCCACCCGGTCGACGCTCATAGGCACCCTGTCCGCGATTCCGAGCGGAAGGCCGACCAAATCCGTGGGGGACACGTATGACGATTTCGCGTTTCGCGAGCTCCTGGACCAGTTCCGTCCGCAGTACGACCTCATCTTCATCGACTGCCCGCCGGTCGTGCCCGTGATGGAACCGCTCCTGATCGCGGAGCACGTCGACGCGCTCCTCCTCGTGGCCATGGCCGGCGCGACGCAGGTGACGATGATCCGCCGCATGCGACAGATCCTGGCGCCGCTCGAACCGAAGATCGCGGGCGCCATCCTGAACAACGCCACGGACGGCCTCCCCTACTACTACGACTACCGCTATTACGGGTACGAGTCGCCCAAGCCGAAACGAGTGCGCGAGATTCGCACCCCTGCGAAGCCTTCGTCGCAGGACGATGCCGCGGCGCGGCAGGTGGCCCGCGAGCGGGGAGGTGCCTGATGGCCGGACGGAACGGCTCGCGCTCGGCGGCACGAACGAAGCGGAGCGGAGGGAGCCCGCTGCCCGGCTTCGAAGCGAAGGTGCAGAACGGCACGGCCCGGATCGGAATCATCGGGCTCGGCTACGTTGGACTTCCGCTCGCGGTCGAGTTCGCGAAGAAGGGCTTCCGCGTCACCGGGTTCGAGATCAACAAGAAGCGCGTCGGCGTCCTCAACTCGGGTCGCTCCTACATCCAGGACGTACCCACGGCCGAGGTGCGGGAGCTGGTCAAGAGCGGAAAGCTCCACGCGACGCTCGATTTCAACGAGCTCAAGGCGATGGACGTGATCGACATCGCGGTCCCCACGCCGCTCCGGAAGACGAAGGATCCGGACGTCTCCTTCATCGTGGCCGCGGTCAGCGAGATCGCGCCCAGGCTGAAGCGGGGACAGCTCGTCGTGCTGGAGAGCACCACGTATCCCGGCACGACGGACGAGCTCGTCCGTCCCATGCTGGAAGAGGGTGGTCTCAGGGCGGGACGTGATTTCTTCCTCGCCTTCTCGCCCGAGCGCGTGGACCCGGGCAATCCGACGTATCAGACCAAGAACATCCCGAAGGTGGTGGGCGGCACGTCGGCCGACTGCACGCGCGCGGCCGCGCTCCTCTATGGCACGGTCATCGACCGGATCGTCCCGGTCCAGTCGACGCAGGTCGCCGAGACGGTCAAGCTGCTCGAGAACACCTTCCGCAGCGTGAACATCGGCCTCGTGAACGAGGTCGCGCTCATGTGCGACAAGATGAAGATCGACGTCTGGGAAGTGATCGATGCCGCCAAGACGAAGCCGTTCGGGTTCATGCCGTTCTATCCTGGCCCCGGACTCGGCGGGCACTGCATCCCGATCGATCCGTTCTATCTCTCCTGGAAGGCGCGGCAAAGCGGCTTCGAGGCCCGATTCATCGACCTGGCGGGGCAGGTCAACGCCAACATGCCGCACCATGTGGCGCGCCGGGTCGGCGAGGCTCTCAACACGCGCCGGAAGTCCGTGCGCGGGGCGCGGGTCCTCGTTCTCGGGATCGCCTACAAGGCGGACATCGACGACGTGAGGGAGAGCCCGTCGCTCGACATCATCGAGACCCTCGCGAACGACGGAGCCAAGGTCGAGTATTCGGACCCGTTCTGTCCCTCGCTCGAGCACAACGGACGTCGGTTCACGTCGCGCCCGCTCACGCCCGCGACCCTACGGGCTGCGGATTGCGTGGTGATCGCGACGGCACACAAGATGTTCGACTACGGCCTGATCGCCAAGCACGCGCAAACCGTCGTCGACTGCCGCAACGTCCTCAAAGGACGCCGCACCCGCGGCGTCTTCAGGATTTAGGCGCCCCGTGGCCCACTATCTGGTCACCGGGGGAGCGGGATTCATCGGCTCCCATCTCGCGGAGCGCCTGCTCAAGGACGGGCACCGGGTCCGCGTGCTCGACAACCTCTCGACCGGCCGGGTCTCCAATCTCGAGGCGGTGCGCGCCGCGGGACCCGCCGACCGCCTCGAGTGGATCGAAGGCGACATCCGCTCGCTCGAGACCTGCCGCCGCGCAACCGCCGGCGTGGACTACGTGCTCCACCAGGCGGCGCTCGCGTCCGTGCCGCGCTCCATCGAGAATCCGATCGACTCGACAGCCGTGAACGTCGGGGGCGCGCTCAACGTCTTCCATGCGTCTCGCGACAACGGCGTGAAGCGCGTGGTGGCCGCGTCGTCCTCGTCGGTCTACGGCGACGCCGCGACCCTTCCGAAGCACGAGGAGCAGCCGACCGCACCCCTCTCGCCGTACGCAGCGAGCAAGCTCGCGGGGGAGATCTACGCGCGCGTGTACGCGGTCACGATGGGTCTCTCCACGGTGTCGCTCCGCTACTTCAACGTGTTCGGTCCGAGACAGGACCCGAACTCCCAGTACGCCGCGGTGGTGCCGCGGTTCGTGACCGCGCTCCGGAATGGCCAGCGCCCCGTCGTCTACGGCGACGGCCTCCAGAGCCGCGACTTCACCTTCATCGACAACGTCGTCGCCGCGAACCTGGCCGCCTGCACCGAGGGCCCGGGCCGTGGGGAGGCGATGAACATCGCCTGCGGCGACCGCTACACGCTGCTCCAGCTCCTCGACGTGATCGGACGGCTCCTTGGCGTCACGCCCGATCCCGAGTTCCAGCCCGCGCGCCCGGGAGACGTGAAGCACTCCCAGGCGTCGATCGAGCTCGCCCAGCGGCTGATCGGTTATCGCCCGGCCGTGGGCTTCGAAGAGGGCCTCGCCCGGACCGTCGAGTCCTTCCAGCCGGCCGGCTGATGACCGCGCCGACCACGGCGGTCGCGTCCGTGGCGATCGCGGAGGCGCCGCTCGACGGCACCGGTTGGGCCGACTACGCCGCCGCGCATCCCGCCGCGACCTTCTTCCATCAACCCGGTTGGCTCGAGGTCGTGCGGAGGACGTTCGGGTACCGGCACGCCTCCATCCTGGCCCGCCGCGACGGTCGCGTTGTCGGTTTCCTCCCACTCTTCCTGGTGCCCACGCTTCCATGGGGCCGCTCGCTCATCTCGACGCCCCAGGCGGTCTACGGCGGCCCGATCGCGGACGACGACGAGGCGCGCTCCGCTCTGGTCGATCATGCGGCGCGGCTCGCGGAAGCCCGCGGCGCCTCGTTCCTCGAGCTCCGGAACGAGACCCCGATCCCTGGGCTCGCGGGGAAGGACCTCTATGTCACCTTCCGCCGCCCCATCCATCCCGACGCCGAGCAGAACATGGCGGCCATTCCGCGCAATCAAAGACGCAGCATCCGCGTCGCACAGAAGCACGGTCTCACCGCGCGCGTGGGCCATGGCGACCTCCTGGACGGCTTCTACCGCGTCTACTCCGAGAGCGTGCGCAATCTGGGAACGCCCGTCTTCCCACGCGCGCTTTTCGCGAACGTGCTGGAGCGCTTCGGCGAGGACGCGTTCATTTTGGGTATCTACAAGGGAGATCAAATGCTGTCGGCGGTGCTCACGTTCCGCTACCGCGACCAGATCCTTCCGTACTACGGCGGCGCGACCCGCGAGGGAATCCAGTATGCGACGAACGATTTCATGTACTGGAGCCTCCTCCTGAACGGGATGGAGCGCGGCCTCGGCGTCTTCGACTTCGGGCGGAGCAAGGTCGACAGCGGCTCGTATCACTTCAAGCGCCACTGGGGCTTCGAGCCCACCCCGCTCGCCTACCAGTACCACCTGGCGCCGGGGAAGGCGCTGCCGGACTTGAGCCCGCGCAATCCAAAGTTCTCGATGGCGATCCGCGTGTGGCGGAGGCTGCCGCTCAAGCTCACACAGTGGGTCGGGCCGCACCTGGTGCGCTACTTCCCGTGAACATCCTCTATCTCTGCCACCGCATTCCGTTCCCCCCGGACAAGGGGGACAAGATCCGCTCCTACCATCAGATCGAATCGCTCGGGGCGCGCCATCGCGTGCATGTCGCGACCTTCGTCGATTCGCCCGAAGACGAGCGGCACGTACCCGAGCTCAAGGAGCGGTGCGCGAGCCTCGTCGTGGACCGGCGCACCACCGCGACCAACCTCACGCGTGCCGCGGGAGCGCTCCTCACGGGCGATCCCTTCTCCGTGGCCTGCTTTCGGTCCTCGCGCATCGCTCGCGGCGTGGACCGGGCGCTCCACGAAGAGGGAATCGACCTCGCGCTCGTCTTCTCGTCGGGCATGGCGCAGTACGTGGAGCGGGCGCAGGGCATCGCGCGGGTCATCGACTTCGTGGACGTGGATTCCGAGAAGTGGCGGGCGTATGCCGCGCGCGAACGAGGACCGCTCCGGCTGATCTACGCACGCGAAGCGGATCTCCTCCTTCGCCACGACGCCCGGATCGCGCATGCGTTCGACCGATCGCTCTTCGTCTCCGAGACCGAGGCAGCCCTGTTTCGCGAGCGCACCGGCGCGGGCAACGTGGCGGCGATTCCGATGGGGGTCGATCTCGACTACTTCGCGCCGGCGCCCGAGCCCGCGACGGAGCCGGTCCTCGTGTTCGTCGGCATGATGAGCTATATGCCCAACGTCGACGCCATGCGGTTCTTCGTGGGGGACGTGCTGCCGCTCGTCCGGCGCGAGGTCCCGAACGTGAGGCTTCATATCGTGGGGCGCGAACCGGCGGCGGGAGTGCGGGATCTCGCCGATCCGCCGCGCGTCGTCGTGACTGGCGCGGTTCCCGACGTGAGACCGTATCTGCGCGAGGCGGCCGTCGCCATCGCCCCGTTCCGCATCTCCCGCGGAATGCAGAGCAAGGTGCTCGAAGCGATGGCCTCGGGACTCCCGGTGGTGGGCACGCGGCTCGCTTTTCAGGGAATCCCGGCGGGGAGCGAGGACGGCGTGGAGTCGGCAGAGGGCGCGGATGCCCTCGCCGCTGCTCTCATCCGGCTCCTCCGCAATCCTACGACCCGGCGCGATCGCGGCGGCCGCGCGCGCCGCTACGTCGAGCGGCACCACCGCTGGGCGGACCACGGTGAAGCGCTCGACCATCTACTCGAAGACGTCGTCGCCCGACGCCGATCGGAGCGAACGCCGCTCGGCGCCGGGGCTCGAACCGCGGGAGGCCGTTCTGTATAATTCGTACTCGACTCGGCCCGATTCGCGGCTCGCCGCCGCATGGCGGCCGTGCTACCCACTCCCCAACCATCACGATCGGAACCATGTGCGGCATCGCCGGCGCGGTTGAGACCGCCGATCCATCTCGGCTTACGGATTCCGTCCTCCAGCGGATGGCGTCGCTGATCGCCCACCGCGGCCCGGACAATCAGGGCGCGTGGCTCGCGCCGCCCGCCGGGCTCTGCCATCGGCGTCTCTCGATCATCGATCTGAGCGAGGCGGGCAACCAGCCCATGTCGCTCGAGGGGACCGGCCTCACGATGGTCTTCAACGGCGAGATCTACAACTTCCCGGAGCTTCGTTCGGAGCTGGAAGGGAAGGGGGTCGTCTTCCGGTCGCGCTCCGACACGGAGGTGCTGCTCCGCGCGTACGAGGCCTGGGACGTCGGCTGCCTCGACCACATCAACGGCATGTTCGCCTTCGCCATCTGGGACGCACCGCGACGGCGGCTCTTCGCCGCACGCGACCGGCTGGGGAAGAAGCCCTTCTTCTACCACGCTCGCCCCGGCCGCTTCGTCTTCGGATCCGAGATGAAGTCGATCCTCGGCTACGGCGGCATCGACCGCGACATCGACCCGCACGCGCTGGACGAGTTCCTCTCGACCGGCTGCATCGGCGCGCCGCGCACGATCCTCCGTTCGATCCGGAAGCTTCCGCCCGCGCACTACCTCCTGCTCGAAGGGGATAGGATCACGATCCGCCCCTACTGGGACGTCACGTTCCGCGTCACCGAGCCCGAGCGGACCGAAGGGGAGCGGATCGAGCGGCTCGAGCATCTCTTCCGCGAGGCGGTGCGGCGGCGGATGATCAGCGACGTCCCGCTCGGAGCCTTTCTCTCGGGAGGCATCGATTCGAGCGCGGTGGTCGGGATGATGGCGCAGCTCTCGGACCGTCCGGTGAAGACGTACACGATCGGCTTCGAGGAGAAGGGCTACTCGGAGATCGAGGACGCCCGCGTGATCGCGCGGCACTTCGGCACCGAGCATCACGAGTTCCACGTGCGGCCGGAGGCGATCGGGATCCTGCCCGACCTCGTCTGGCACTTCGACGAGCCCTTCGGCGATTCGTCCGCCATCCCCACGTACTACGTCTCCAAGATTGCCGCCGAGCACGTGAAGGTCGCGCTCGCGGGGGACGGCGGGGACGAGCTCTTCGCGGGGTACACGCGGTACCAGGACTCGCTCCGCGTCCCGCCCTACCACCTCATTCCGGCCTCGGTGCGCCGCCGCGTGCTCGCGCCCTTGGCCGACCGGATGCCGCTGGCCGCGCCCGGGCGGAACCGGCTCTACGCCGCGGCCCACCACGCGCCGCTCACGCCCGGTTATGGGCTCGGGCTCTACCCCTACATCAAGGAACAGCTCCTGAGCCCGGAGTGGCGCACGCAGACGGCGCTCCGCGAGCCGAACGGGCACACCGCGGTGAGTGAGCCGCGTCTTCGCTCGATGGATCTCCTGTCGCGGCTCCAGTACATCGACACGAAGGTCTACCTGCCGGAGGACATCCTCACCAAGGTGGACCGGATGAGCATGGCCCACTCACTCGAGGTGCGAGCGCCGCTCCTCGACTACACGCTGATCGAGTACGTGGCCTCGATTCCGCCCGCGCTCAAGCTGCGCGACTCGGTGTCGAAGTACCTGTTCCGCAAGATGGCGTCCCGCTACCTGCCGGCTTCGGTCTTCGAGAAGCCCAAGCAAGGCTTTGGCGTCCCGACCGGCGCCTGGTTCCAGCAAGAGCTTCGGGTCAGCGCGCGCGAGCGGCTGCTCGACCGGCGGACGCTCGACCGCGGCTACTTCAGGCGACGCACGGTCGAGCGCGTTCTGGATCTCCACGAGGCGGGGCAGCGGGATTACGGAACCTGGATCTGGTGCCTCCTCGTCCTCGAGGAGTGGCACCGTATGTTCCTCGACGCAGACACGCGTCGCGTGTAGGCGGGAGCCCGACACCATGTGTGGAATCTGCGGCATCGTCGACTTTCGAAGCCCCCCGTCCCTGGAGCTCCTGGGGCGGATGACGAACGCGCTCCGCCATCGGGGCCCGGACGGGAACGGCTGCTATCACGACGGGCCGGCCGCCCTCGGCCACGCGCGGCTCGCCATCATCGACCTCGTCACCGGCGACCAGCCCATGTGGACCGAGGATCGGTCTCTCGCCGTCGTGCTGAATGGCGAGATCTACAACTTCCGCTCGCTCCGGAAGGCCCTCGAGGCTCGCGGGCACACGTTCCACACGCAGAGCGACACCGAAGTCATCCTGAAGGCGTATGAGGAGTACGGCGAGGACTGCGCGCGCCATTTGCGCGGCATGTTCACGATCGCGCTCTGGGACCGGCGGCGCCAGTGCATGTTCCTCGCGCGCGACCGCGTCGGGATCAAGCCGCTCTACTACGCCTGGGATGGCCACCGGTTCCTCTTCGGATCCGAGATCAAGGCCCTCCTCGAGTCGCCCGACCTGGACCGCACCGTCGACCCGCTCGCGCTCGACGACTACCTGACCTATCTCTACGTTCCGGCGCCGAAGACGATCTTCACGCACGTGCGGAAGCTGCCGCCGGCGCACACGATGCGGGTGGACCGGGATGGACTCCACGTCCGGGAGTACTGGGACATCTCGTTCGAGCCGCGGCGCGACTGGACGGAGCAGGGCGCGGCCGAGGCGATCGCGGAGAAGCTGCGAGATTCCGTGGAGTGCCACCTGATCAGCGACGTGCCGCTCGGAGCGTTCCTCTCGGGTGGGGTCGATTCGAGCGCGGTGGTCGCGACGATGGCGGGGCTCATCGACCATCCCGTTCAGACCGCGTCGATCGGCTTCAAGGAAGCGGCCTGGGACGAGCTCCCGTACGCACGCCAGGTGGCTCAGCGGTTCGGGACGCAGAGTCACGAGAGGATCGTGGACCCGCATGCGGCCAGGATTCTCGACGATCTCGCATGGCACTACGACGAGCCGTTCGCGGACTCCTCGATGATCCCGACCTATTACGTCTCCGCCGTCGCGCGGGAGCGGGTCACCGTCGCGCTCTCCGGCGACGGGGGGGACGAGAACTTCGCGGGATACCGGCGGTACAAGTTCGACGCGTTCGAGAACCGGATCCGCGCCGTTTTGCCGGGCGCGATCCGCCGCCCGGTCTTCGGCACGCTGGGCCGCATCTATCCCAAGGCCGACTGGGCTCCGAGAATCTTCCGCGGGAAGACGCTCCTCTCGAACCTGGCACGGGACGCAGAGCGCGCCTACGGGCATTCGGTGAGCTGTTTCACCCCCGCGATGAGGCAGAGCCTCTATCGCCCCGAGGCGGCCGCTATGGTGCGCGGCTACGACTCGCACTCGGTGCTCCAGACGTGGTTCGACCGGGCGAGGGACTGGGACCCGCTCTCGCGCGTCCAGTACGTCGACATCCATACCTACCTCGTCGACGACATCCTCACCAAGGTCGACCGCGCCAGCATGGCCCACTCGCTCGAGGTACGCGTGCCGCTCCTCGATCACGAGTTCATGGAGCTGGCGGCGTCGATCCCGGCGGGGATGAAGCTCCGGAATGGTGAAGGGAAGTACATCTTCAAGAAGGCGCTCGGGACGACGCTCCCGGATGACGTGATGAACCGTCCGAAGATGGGATTCTCGATCCCGATCCACGAGTGGTTCCGCGGAGAGCTCAAGCCCGTGTTCGAGTCCGCGGTGTTCGCGCCGGACGCGTTCGTGGCGGAGAGGCTTCGGACCGAGGAGATCCGCCGGCTCTGGACCCTGCACCAGCGGGGCGCGCGCGACTTCTCGCCGTACCTGTGGGGCATCCTGATGCTCGAGCACTGGGGACGGCGCTTTCTCAGGAGATCGGGGTGAAGGTCCTCGTCTTCACCTCGCTCTTCCCGAACAACGTGTGGCCCAACCAGGCCGTGTTCGTGCGGGAGCGGATCCTCCACCTGGCGCGGATCCCGGGCGTCGAGCTCAAGGTCGTGGCGCCCGTGCCCTACTATCCGCCGCTTCCCGGTTGGCGCGCGGCCTTTCGGCGCGTCGCGTCGCGCGAGGAGCGCGCCGGAATCGAGATCCTTCATCCGCGCTACACGATGCTCCCGAAGGTCGGATCGCGGTGGCACGGCGCGTTCCTGCACCGTGCGCTTCGTACGCGCATGGAACGCCTCCGCCGCGAGTTTCGCTTCGACGTCATCGATGCTCACTATCTCTATCCCGACGCCTACGCCGCCGTTCGCCTCGGCAGGGAGCTCGGCGTCCCCGTCGTCTCCTCCGCGCGGGGAAGCGACGTGAATCTGATCGGCCAGATGCCCGACCTGGCTCCGCTCGTGCGTGAGGTGCTCGTCGGGTCGAAGCGGCTCATCGCGGTCTCCGCGGCGCTCGCCCACGCGATGCGCGAGATGGGGGCGCCGGAGGTCTCGGTGATCCCGAACGGCGTGGACGCGACGCGGTTCCATCCGGTCGATCGCGGGTCGGCTCGCCGGGATCTCGAGCTCGGCGAAGGACCCGTGATCCTCTCCGTCGGCAATCTCGTCCCGAACAAGGGCATGGACCGGCTCCTCCGCGCGCTCGCGCTCGCGTCCGTGAACCCGGGATCCACCGCGTCGCGAGCGACGCTCGTGATCGCGGGACGCGGGCCCGAGGAGGAGCGGCTCCGAAGACTCGCGGAGTGGCACGGCCTCCATCATCGCGTCCGTTTCACGGGCGTCCTCGCGCACGAGTCCCTGGGTCCCTGGTACGCGGCCGCCGATCTCTTCGTGCTCGCCACGGAGCGGGAGGGATGGCCCAACGCGATCCTCGAGTCGCTCGCCTGCGGCACTCCCGCCGTCGCGACCCGCGTCGGAGGCGTGCCCGAACTTCTCCGAAGCGAGCGCGTGGGGATCATGGTCGAACCGAGCGACGAAGCCTTCGCGCGTGCGATCGAGGAGGGTCTCGACCGCGCATGGGATCGCGCGGAGATCGCGCGCTTCGCCGCCGGGCATACCTGGGACGCCACGGCGCGTTCCGCCCACGCGGTGCTCGAGAGCGCGCTCGACCGGGCGCCGGCGCGGGAGGCCCGCGTTGCATCCTGAAGCTGCGCGGTCGGCAGAGGCGATCGGGAACGCACTCCCCGACGGGCTCAAGGTGCTCCACGTGCTCGACCACAGTCTGCCGCTCCACGCGGGCTATTCCTTCCGCACGGCGTCCATCCTGCACGCCCAGCGAAAGCAGGGACTCGAGCCCGTGGCCGTGACGTCGCCCAAGCACGAGGAGAGCTGGAAGAAGGAGACTCCTCCGGTCGAGACGATCGAGGACGTGCGCTACTACCGGACAGGCCTCGTGCCGCCGAGCCCTATTCCGCTCGCCTACGAGATGAAGCTGATGGGCGCCCTCGAGCGCCGGATTCGGGAGGTGGCGAGGATCGAGCGGCCCGACCTGATCCACGCACATTCGCCGATTCTTTGCGCCGTGCCGGCGCTCCGGGTTGGACGCGCCCTCGGGCTTCCTGTCGTCTATGAAGTCCGCGCCTTCTGGGAGGACGCCGCGGTCGACCACGGCACTGATCGCGCGGGCTCGATCCGGTACCGCACGGTGCGCGGCGTGGAGACCTGGGCTTGCAAGAGCGCCGACCACGTCGTGGTCATCTGCGGCGGAATGAAAGATGAGCTTCTCGGACGGGGGATTCCATCCGACAAGATCGACATCTCCTGGAACGCGATCGATCCTGGCTCGTTCCAGCCAGGCGAGCCGGACCGCGCCTTCGCTCGAGAGCACGGGCTCGAAGGGAAGCGCGTGCTCGGCTTTCTGGGCTCGTTCTACGGTTATGAAGGACTCGAGCTCCTCGTTTCCGCGATGGGCGCGCTGCGGGGCCGCCGAGAGGACCTGAAATTGCTCCTGGTGGGGGGCGGGCCGCGGGAACAAGCGCTCCGCGATCAGATCCGTCGCGAAGGATTGGAGCAGGTGGTCGTGATGCCGGGTAGAATAGCCAAGGAGCGGATCCCGGGGCTCTACGGGTTGGTTGACATTCTGGTCTATCCCCGTTATTCTACTAGGCTTACGGAGCTAGTGACGCCCCTGAAGCCGCTCGAGGCCATGGCGATGGGCAAGCCTTTGGTGGCCAGCGACATCGGGGGGCATCGCGAGCTGATCCAAGATCGCCGCACCGGCCTCCTGTTCTCGCCCGGCAGCGTGCCCTCCCTGGTTTCGGCCGTCGAAACGATCCTGGATGACGACGCGCTCCGTGCCGATCTCGTCCGTGGGGGACGAGAATGGGTGGAGACGAACCGCGCCTGGAGCATCACAACCTCCGTGTACTCGAAGGTGTACACGCAGGCGAGACTCCGCGCCGAACGCAGAGGAAGAGACTCGTGGAAACGAAACTCGCAGGGCGAAGCCGCGGAGGCGCGGTGAGCCCCGCAACATCCAGCTTCATGCATAGGGCCCCTCGCACGATCGCGCTCGTGCTCCGAGCGTCGCTCGTCGCCTTCCTGGTCCTGATCGGTCTTGGCTCCGGCATGGCGTCGGCCCAGGAGACCCAGGGGGAACAGGGTGACGCGTGGCTCAACCGCAACTACTTCGGCCGCCACACGGACGGATTCACACAGGAGCTCCTGGCGAACGCCGAGCGAAATCACCTCGCCCAGGAAAATTTCTGGCAGAAATACAGGTCGGGCGAGCTCGACCGTGCGCTCGGAGATTTGAAATACGTCCTCCTCGTGTTCCCGAACCATCCGAGGGCGCTCCATCTGATGACGCTCATTTGCCGCACGATGAAGGACTCCACAACGCCCATCGTCTACTTCGAGAAGGCGGTGCGCACGTTCCCGAACGAGCCGTACACGTTCGCTCAATACGGCGCCTATCTCATCTCGACAGGGGACACGGAGCAGGGGATTGCGCGCCTCAAGGACGCCCTTCGGCTCGATCCCAACTTGACGTACGCGCTGGGCCTCTTGTCGGAGGCTCAGAAGAAGCCGAAGGCCGGAACGACGCCGGGCGCGGGCACGACAGGATCCACCGCCGCCCCAGGCTCGAAGGCCCCGGCCGCCGCGACTCCGAACGCAAATTCGCCCACCACTTCCGCAGCACCTTCGACCTCCACGCCCGGAACCACGGTCCGCTGAGGATCGGGATCGTCCCTCGATGAGCGGTCTCTGGGGATTCGTCCTCGCGGATCCGCGGGGGCGGGCTGACATCTCCGATCTGGCCGTGATGGGCGCGGGGCGCCACCCCGGAGCCACCCATCCCCTCCACGCGGTGGCTGCAGGACCGGCGGCGCTCGCCGCCCAGGAGTTCCCGAATCGAGCGGCAGCGGTCGCGCGCCGACAGGTCGGGGACTCCATTCTCCTGCTCGCCCTCCACGGATCCATCCTCGAGCTCGACGGCTCCGGCTCGACGCACGATGGCAACGCGCCCAAGAGCGCCAACCTTCTCGCGGACCGGCTTCTCGAAGGCTACCTCGGCGCGGGACAGGACCTCTGGCAGCGGATCCGAGGAGACTTCGTCATCGCCATCTGGGACGGCCGCGATGCCACCTTCCGTGTCGCCTGCGACCGCTTTCGGACTCACCAGTTTTTCTATTCCGTGGACATGCGCGGCCTCACGTTCGGCTCCCGCATCGCTCCGATCCTGGCCCGTCCCGGCACGGGAAGCCCCGGCATCGACTCGGATTCCGTGCTGGAGGTGCTCCTCGCGTCGGTCATTCCGACTCCGAAAACGATCTACGAGGGCGTCGCGAAGCTCCCGCCGGGAACGGAGCTTATCTACCGGTCCGGCACCATGAACCTCCGGCCGTACTGGGATATGGCGTTCGGCACCTCCGAGCGTTCGAGCGAGCGTGAGTTGGCCCGGGACCTTCGCGAATCACTCGAAGATGCCATGCGGGTCCGGCTGGCCATGGACCGCGACGCATCCTACGGCGCGTTCCTGAGCGGCGGGATCGACAGCACGACGGTTCTCGGCCTCGCGACCAAGATCGCGGGCCGGCCGGTGAAGAGCTTTTCGATCGGCTTCGGCGAGCCTCGCTTCAACGAAATGGAGTATGCGCGGATCGCTGCGCGAGCCTTCGGCTCGGAGCACCACGAGTACTTCGTCCAACCCGAGGACGTGGTGCGCGCCATCCCGACCTTGCTCGACGCCTACGACGAGCCGTTCGGCAACGCGTCGGCCATCCCGACCTACTACTGCGCGACCGTCGCGCGCGAGCACGGCATCGACGTCCTGTACGCGGGCGACGGCGGGGACGAGCTCTTCGCGGGGAACGAGCGATACTCGGTCCAGCGTCTATTCGACTACTACCGGAAGGTTCCGAGCTGGCTCCGGGAGCCGGTCCTCCGGCCGCTCGTCGAGACCCTCGCGGCGACGAAGGTTCCGCTGTTCGTGAAGGGAGCGAAGTACGTGCGCCGCGCCAGAACTCCCTATGTGGACCGAATTTCCTCGTACGACCTCGATCACGTCCTTCCGCTCGACGAGATCGTCGCCCCCGCCCAGCTCGAACGCATCACGCGACAGCACAGCCACAAGGCTCTCTTGTCGCACTACTATCGGAGTGCGGCGGCCGCGGACGATCTGGACCGCCATCTCTATCTCGATCTGAAGCTCACCATCTCGGACAATGACCTGATCAAGGTGACGCGCGCGACCGAAGCCGCCGGCGTGGCGGTGCGCTTTCCGTTCCTGGATTCGCGAGTGGCCGAGGTGGCGGGCGCCGTGCCGGCCCGCATCCGGATGCGGGGGACCGAGCTCCGTAGTTTCTTCAAGCGCGCCTACTCGGATTTCCTGCCGCCCGAAACGATTGCCAAGACCAAGCACGGTTTCGGCCTCCCGATCCCGGTCTGGCTCCGGACCGATCCGACGCTGAACGGCATGATGCGCGATCTCGTGCTCGGTCCCTCGAATCGCGTCGCGGGATATTTTCGCCGGAGCGCCCTCGAGACGCTCGTCGAGCGCCACAGCACCGACCCCACGACGTACTACGGCGTCTTCCTCTGGAATCTCATGGTGCTCGAGCTCTGGCTTAGGCGCCATGCCTCCACCACGTGAGGCCCGGCCCGGGAGCCGGCGCCGACACCCAGCCACGGTCGGGGGTCCGCGTCGAAGTGCTCCGGACGGCCGAGGAGCTCGATCGTCTCGTGCCGGAGTGGGAGGCGCTCCTCGCTCGGAGCGCGAGCGACACGATCTTCCTGTCCCCGGACTGGCTCCGCTCTTGGTGGGCGGCCTATGGATCGGGGCGCGAGCTGATTGCGCTTCGGGTCGTGTCGGACGGAAGCCTCGTCGGCCTGGCGCTCCTCTATCGCGGCCTCGGACAGCTCGTGGCGGGCATGCGGCATCGCACGCTCGTCCTGCTCGGCGACGGCTCCGCGGACTCCGACTATCTCGATTGGATCTCGGCCCGGGGGCAGGAGGGGACGGTCGTCGCAGGAATCCTCGACGGCCTCCGGACATCGGTGCCGGGGTGGGATCTGCTCCTCCTCAACGAGATCCCGGAAACATCGCCCCATCTCGCCCGGCTCCAGGCCGAAGCTGCAACGCGCGGATGGCTGTGGCATGACTGGCGCGTACCCTGCGCGCGCGTGAGCCTGCCGGCGAGCTGGGATGCCTACGTCAAGTCCCTCAAGCCGCGCATGCGAACGAAGGTTCGCTCGGTGCTGCGGGTCATGGACGAGGAGTTCCACGCGCGGTACGAGCGATTGACCGATCTCTCCGAGCTCGAGGCACGGCTCCAGTCCCTCTACGACCTGCATCAGCGGCGATGGGAGGCCGACGGGAAGTCGGGCGTCTTCCAGACAGCGACCAAGCGTGACTTCTACGCGCTCCTGTCCCGTCGGCTCCTCGAGAGCGACCGTCTTCGCTTCTATTCGCTCCGGATCGGGACCGATTACGTCGCCCACCAGTACTGCTTCGAGTATGGTAACCGCATGTACCTGTTGCAGGAGGGGCTCGACCCCGCGTGGTTCGAGCACGGTGCGGGCAACGCGCTTCGCGCGCACGTGTTCCAGGACTGCATCGCGCGGGGTATCGCGGTCTACGACTTCCTGGGCGGCGTGACGGCGCACAAGCTCTCCTGGGGAGCGGAAACCGTCTGGAGCGCACGCGTGACCACCGGGCCGCCCTCGTGGAAGAACCGAATCCTGTTCGGCGTGCGTGGAGCGAAGGCGGCCCTCAAGAAGCTCCTCCGGCCCGAACGGGTCACGGAGGACGCGGGTTGACCCGGACCGTCGTGCGCCGCTGGGCCGCGCGCGTCGCGTTTGGCTTGGGCCTGACCCAGACGTTCACGCGCGCTGGAGATCGCTGGCGAGTGCTTCGTGGGAACGGGGGCGTTTCCGTCGGACGGCGCCGGCGCGGCGCCTTCCTCGTGCTCCTCTACCACCGTGTCAACCGGGCCTCCGCGCATTTCGCGATCGAGCGCACGGAGACGGAGGCGTTCCGCGCCCAGATGGAGCACCTCGCACGCCATTTCCACGTGATGTCGCTCGATGATCTCGTGAAACGCGTCACGGCCGGCGAGTCCCTTCCATCGAGAGCGGTCGCGATTACGTTCGATGACGGATACGAGGACAACTACACCGACGCTTACCCAATACTCAGGAAACTCGGTCTTCCGGCCACGGTGTTTTTGGCGACCGCGAGCATCGGAACAGGGAAGAGCCTCTGGTTCGACCGGGTTCTCGATGGTTTCCGGACCGCACGGGCCCACTCGATCAAGCTACCGGGCGGCGAATCCGCCGAGGGATTGGTCGATCCGATGATTCGCGAGACGATGGCGCATCGTGCGCTCTACGCTCTGATGCGCCTGTCGAACGCCGAGCGCGAGACGGCGATCGACACACTCCTGCGAAACCTCGGCCCGGAGGGCCCGCCCAACCTTCCCGCGATGATGACCTGGGATCAGGTCCGGCTCATGGCGGCCAATGGAATCGACTTCGGCGCTCACACCATGACCCATCCGATCCTCTCGCGGCTTCCTCTCGACGAGGCCGAAGCGGAGATCGTCGGCTCGAAGCGCAGGATCGAGGAGGAGATCGGGACACCGGTCCGTCTCTTCGCGTATCCGGTGGGACGCCGTTCCGATTATTCTCCAGAGGTGATCGACCTCGTAGCTCGCTCCGGATTCCATGCCGCGCTCACGACGACTCCCACGGCGAACCTGGCGGGGGACGATCCATTCCTGCTCAAACGCATCAAGCCTCTGGGAGACGATCTGCCCAGCTTTGCCCTCGGCCTGAGCGCCCAGTACGTCACCGAGTGGAGACAGGCCGTACCGTGAGCCAGGCCGCGCCGGCGCCGGAATCCATCCGCACCCTCGCGATCCGTTCCTCGTTCGTCAACCTCGCCGCCAGTTTCGGGCTCAAGGGTCTCACCCTGGCCCAGGCCGTGATCTACGCTCGCGTTTTCGTGCCGGGAGAGCTCGGGCAGGTGGCGACGGTGCTCCTCGTGATCTCGTTCATGACCGTCATAACGCGGATGGGATTCGAGGAGTCGATCGTCCGGGAGAACGACCATCCCGAGCGCGTGATGCAGACCGCCTTCTTCCTGGCGCTCGTGCTCGGGGCCATTCTCTCCGCGGGCCTCTACGTCGCGGCCCCCCTCGTCGCGTCGGCCTTCCACCGGGCGGAGCTGACCCAGTACCTGCGTTTCATGGCCTTCATGGTATTCGGGAGCGCCCTTGGACTCCCGAACGCGCTCTGGGCGCAGCGCTTCCGCTTCGGGCTGGCCAAGGTCGCCTCGTTCGCGGATCTCATCGTGGGAACGGTCGTGACGCTGGTCCTCCACTTCCACGCCGGGCTCGGCATCTGGAGCCTCCTCTGGGGACGCATCGCGGGCTTCGCCGCGAACTACCTCACGGTCTGGATCATCGCGGCGTATCGCCCGTGGCCCGTGTTCGATCGGGCCCAGGCCCGAGTCCTTCTCAGCTTCGGGTGGCCGATCGTTGTCGGATCCCTGGCCAACTACCTCATGCATCAGGGGGACGCGGTGATCGTCCGGTACTTTCACGGCGACGCGACTCTGGCGTACTACCAGCTCGCCTATGCGTTCCCGTATTACCTCATGGAAGGGACGGATGTTCTTTTGGGGGCGCTACTTCCAACCTTCTCCAGACTTCGGGACTCCCGGGAACGCCTCGTCTCGGCCTTCGTCCAGTCCAACAAGTACATCACGCTGGCCATCGTGCCCTGTGGCATCGCGCTCGCGGCCCTGGCCGGGCCGCTCGTTCGCGTCGTGTTCGGCGCCAAGTGGCTTCCCGCCGTCGGGCCGATGACCGTCCTCGCGATCGGATTCACGGTGCAGGTCATGTGGGGCTACGGCTGGGGGGCCCTCGTCCTGGCGTCGGGACGGACGCGCTACCTGATGTATGTGAAGCTCTGGATCGTCGTCTACCTCCTCACCGCGGGAACGCTCCTGATCCGGGCGTTCGGGGCGATGGGCGGGGCACTCTATGTCCTGACCCAGGCCATCCTCACCGTTGGAGTCGTACGGGGCTGGATCCTTCAGCACGAGCTCGGCTCCCGGAGCTTCATCAAGGACAGCTGGAAGCCCGTGGTGGCCTCCCTCGTGCCCGGGGCCCTCGTCTGGTGGCTCGCGTCGCCGCACATCGGGTCGGTGGTCGGCCTGATCTTCACCGGCATCGCGTATGGCGCCGTCTACATCGGGCTCATGTCCGTCTTCGACCGCGAGCTCGTCCCCGAGCTTCGCCACATGGCGCGGCTGGTCTTCGGGCCGCGAGCCGCGTAGAGTCCAACCGATGCGCGACTACCTCATCATGGCGTTCGTCTTCTCCATCCTGCCGTATGCGTTCATGCGCCCGTACGTCGGCGCGCTCATGTGGGTCTGGATCAGCATCATGAATCCACACCGGCTGACCTGGGGCCCCGCGTATGGATTTCCGTTCGCGATGCTCACCGCGGTCACGACGATGGCGGGGGTCTTCATCTCGAACGACCGGGGCCGTTTTCCGGCGGCTCGGGAAACGACGATCATGATCCTGATGGCGGCCTGGTTCACGCTCACGACCACGGTGGCGCTCATGCCCGAAGCCGCGTGGGCGAAGTGGGACCGGGTCATCAAGATCCTCATCATGACGATCGTTCCGCTCTTCCTCCTTCAGGACAAGAATCGCCTTCGCCTGCTCCTTCTCGTGATGGTGGCCTCGATCGCGTTCTTCTCGGTCAAGGGGGGCTTGTTCTCGCTCCTCACCGGGGGGCGGTACCGGGTGTACGGCCCGTCCCAGTCGTTCATCGCCGACAACAACGCGCTCGCCGTCGCGGAGCTCATGGTGCTGCCGCTGATGCTCTATCTGGCGAAGACGGAGCCGCGCAAGTGGGTGAAGCGGGGCCTCTACCTGTCGGTCCCGCTCACCCTGGTGTCCGTGGTCTTCTCCTACTCGCGGGGCGCGCTCCTCGGGCTCCTGGCGATGGTGGCCGTTCTCATCGTCACGGGCCGACGCTGGGGCCTGGCTGCCGCCTTCATCGTGCTCGCGGGGGTGGGCTTCGTGTTCATCCCGAACCAGTGGTTCGAGCGCATGAGCACCATCGGGACCTACAAGCAGGACGAGTCCGCCATGGCACGGTTCCAGTCCTGGGGATTTGCATGGAACGTCGCCACCGACCGGCCCCTCACGGGTGGGGGATTCCGTGTCTTCTCGACGGACCAATTCCTCCGGTATGGTCCGGATCCCTTCGAGGCCTACGACTCCCACAGCATCTACTTCGAGGTCTTGGGAGAGCACGGCTTCGTGGGGCTCATCCTGTTCCTGAGCCTGCTCGTGTCCTCGTTCTTGAGTCTCAACTGGGTGGAGCGCCAGATTCGCGGGCGACCGTCGATTGCCTGGGCGAAGGACTACGCGGTCATGCTCCGGCTGAGCCTCGTGTCGTACGCCGTCGGCGGCGCCTTCCTGGGTCTCGCCTATTTCGACCTCTACTTCGACATCGTCGCGGCCGTCGTCCTGCTGAAGATCCTCGTGCAGCGCGAGCTGGCGCAGGAGGCGGCGGTGAGCCGGGCCTATCGCCTGAGCGCGCCAGCGTTCGCTCCTCCACGAGCCACGTCCGCGACATGACCCGGTGCGGACGGCTGGGCGTGGTCCACTTGGGCGCTGACGTCCGCCACGGCGGCGTGGTATCATCGTTCGCCGGCGTTGATGTGGGAGCGCCGCCCCCCGGTTCCACATCTGGAGTGACCCCATGATCCACGGCAAGCGCCTCGTCGTCGTATTGCCCGCGTACAATGCGGCCCGTACGCTCCAGAAGACCTACGAAGAGCTCCCTCACGAAATCATCGACGACGTGATCCTCGTGGACGACGCGAGCGGGGACGAGACCGCCGAGATGGCGCGCCGCCTGGGAATCCGCACCTTCATCCATCCCAAGAACCGCGGCTACGGGGGAAATCAGAAGACCTGCTATCGCGAGGCGCTCCAGTGCGGGGCTGACATCGTGATCATGGTCCACCCGGACTACCAGTACACCCCGGCCCTGGTCACCGCGATGTCGTCGCTCATCGGAATGGGCGTGTACGACTCCGTGCTGGGCTCCCGCATGCTGGGGACGAGTGCGCTCAAGGGTGGCATGCCGCGCTACAAGTACGTGGCCAACCGCATCCTGACCTTCTTCCAGAACGTGATGGTCGGCCGGAAGCTCTCCGAGTACCACACGGGGTATCGCGCCTTCCGGCGCGAGGTGCTCCAGACGCTGCCGCTCGAAGAGAATTCGGACGATTTCGTCTTCGACAACGAGATGCTCACCCAGATCATCGCCTTCGGCTACTCGATCGGCGAGGTGA
>DASTKC010000244.1:0-6414 GCA_035716085.1 Candidatus Eiseniibacteriota bacterium
AAGCGCGAGCTGGACCGGCTCAAGGCCGAGACCGACCGCGAGCGGATCTCGCTCAACCTGATCCGGACCGAGCGGAGGAACCTCCTCAAGAAGATCCGGTCCGATTCCAAGACGAACGAGCAGGCCGCCCAGGAGCTGGAGCGCGCGAGCAAGCGCATCCAGACCCTGATCGGGGAGCTGGAGAAGCGGCGGCTGGCCGGCGGGCGAGGGGGGCCCGGTCAGGAGCCCCTCATCTTCGGGGACTTCGGGCAGAACCGGGGACGCCTCCCCTGGCCGGTTAACGGACGTGTGGCCAGGGGCTTCGGGAGCCAGGTGAACCCGCGCTTCGGGACCAAGACCTTCAACAGCGGCGTGGACATCGCGGCCAGCTTCGGAACCCCGATCGCGGCCGTCGCCAAGGGCCGGGTGGAGTACGTCAACTGGCTCGAGGGGTACGGCAAGTGTGCTATTATCAACCACGGTGGAGGCTTCTATACGCTGTACGCGAACGCCTCCGAAATCCTGGTTACGGTCGGTAAAGATGTAGCCGCCGGTGAAACGATCGGCAAGGTCGGGGACACCGGCTCGACCATGGGTACAGCCCTCCATTTCGAGATCCGGAAGGGGCGGGAGCCATTGAACCCCCTCGACTGGTTCCGTTGAGTCTTCGAATACCATGAGCCACACGCTGCGCGGCCAGGACGAGGCGCTGAGCCTCCTCCGAGCCGCCGTTCGTTCCGGTCACGTCGGGCACGCCTACCTCTTCCACGGCCCCGCCGGGGTGGGGAAGACGAGGGCCGCCCTCCTTTTGGCTCAGGCGCTCCTCTGCGAGCGTCCCGCTACGAGTGGCGAGCCCTGCGGGACGTGCTCGTCCTGCAAAGCGGTCCTCGCGCTCCGCCATCCCGATCTCGAGCTCCTCGTTCCGCTTCCCACCTTCCGGACCGAAGGCCGCACCGAGCGCCAAGCCGAGGAGGCACGGTCGGAAGCGCGCGCGGAGGTGTTCCGTCGCATGGCTACGGAGCCCTTCTTCACGCCGGTCTTCTCGCGCCCGGTGGTCCATTCGGTCGAGGACCTCGCGCGCGCGAAGCAGTTCCTGTCGCTCACCGCGCAGCGGGAAGGTGGCGCGAAGGTCTTGATCGTGAAGGGGGCCGAGGCGATCACGGGCCCGGCGGCGCACGCATTCCTGAAAATTCTCGAGGAGCCGCAACCGCGCCGCGTGCTCATCCTGGGCACTCGCCAGCCCAAGGCGCTCCTTCCGACCATCGTGTCGCGATGCCTCCTCGTGCGGTTCCGGCCGCTCCCGACCGCAATCATCGGCGAGGCGCTCGCGGAGCGCGGCGTGTCGAAGCCGGTCGCGCGGCTCATCGCGGCCACGAGCCAGGGGAGTCTGGGGCGCGCGCTCGCGCTGCTCGAGCCTCCGCTCGACACCACGGTCAAGGAAGGGCCCGGCGAGGCCGAGTTCGCCAAGCTCCGCGCCGCCGCGGTCGAGCTCTTCGTGAGACCGAAGACGGCCGCCGTGCTCGGTCCTTTGAGGCGCTTGCGAATCGAGCGCGATCGCGGCCGGTTCCTGACCGCGGTGTCGCTCGCGTCCTACTACTACCGCGATGTGCTGCGCCGGAAGCTCCTCGGCTCCGGCGCCGAGCTCGCGAACGCCGACCTCGAGCGGGACATCGACGCCGACGCCCGCGCGCTCGCCGTGCCGGCCATCACCGAGCGAATCCGGATCCTCGACGAGATCGGGACCGCCGTGCAGTCGAACGTCACCGCGGCCTACGCGGTCGCGGCGGCGCAAGTGCGGATGGGACTCGGGCCGGACGAGGCCCGCGTGCGAGTGAGGCCCGCCCATGCATGAGCACGAGTCCGATCCGGTGATCGAGGACGTGGCTACAACTCCCGCGCCCCCCGCGCCTGGGAAGTCCGGCAACGGCGCTCCCGATGCGATCGCGGCCGACGTCGTCGAGCTCGTCTTCAAGGGCCGGCGCCGGGCGTACTACGCGAACCCGCGCGAGATCCCGCTGCGCGAAGGCGATTACGTGATCGTCCAGGCCGAGCGCGGCGAGGACCTGGGACGCGTGCACCACACCGCGGAGTGGGTCCGGCGTCCCGAGCTGTACGGAAGTCTCCGTCACGTGCTCCGCCCTGCGCGCCCCGAAGATCAGGAGACGCTCGAGCGGAACCGAGGCAAGGAGGAGCGCGCGTTCCAGATCTGCAAGGACCGCGTGGTCCAGCGCGACATCGAGATGAAGGTCGTCGACTGCGAGTACCAGCTCGACGGCAACCGGATCACGTTCTACTTCACCGCCGAGAAGCGGGTGGACTTCCGCGATCTCGTGAAGGACCTCGCCGCCGCGTTTCGCACCCGGATCGAGCTCCGGCAGATCGGCGTGCGCGACGAGGCGGGGCGGATCGGCGGCGTCGGGACCTGCGGCCGCGAGCTCTGCTGCTCGACGTGGCTCCGTCAGTTCGAGCCGATCACGCTCAAGATGGCGAAGGACCAGGGGCTCTCGCCGAGCCCGTCCAAGATCTCGGGCGCGTGCGGGCGGCTCAAGTGCTGCCTCCGGTACGAGCTCGACTTCTACAAGGACGTGGCGCGGGAGTTCCCGAAGGTCGGGAGCAAGCTCACCCTCATGGACGGCGAGTGGGAAGTCGGCCGCGTGGACATCTTCCGCCGCGAGATCCATCTCGTCACGGACGACGGCAAGGAATCGATGATCGCGCTCGCCGCGATTCCGGTGGGGACCAAGATCATTGGACCCTCGCGCGATCGCAGGAAGGGATGCGACAAGGAAGGCTGCGCCTCGCGCGGCGCGAAGCCCGGGGACGGCGAGAGCGGACCCGGCGATCACGGTGGCGCGCGCGGCGGCGATCGGCGGCCGCAGCGTCCAGGCGGTGATCGTCGCGGACGTCCGGGGGGCGACCGCCAGGGCGGCGGTGACCGCGGCCGTGGCGGTGATCGGCCGCCGCGAGGGGAGTCACCGGAGGGGCGCGGGTGAGCAAGTTCTACATCACGACGGCGATCGACTACGTGAACAACGTCCCGCACCTCGGGACCGCGTACGAGAAGATCGCCGCCGACGCCATTGCCCGGTACAAGCGCCTCCTCGGATTCGACACGCGGTTCCTCATGGGGAACGACGAGCACTCGACCAACGTCGAGAAGGCAGCAAAGGAACAGGGGCTCGATCCCAAGGCCTACTGCGACAAGATGGCCGAGATCTTCCAGGGCGTCTGGAAGCGCCTCGACATCTCCTACGACGACTTCATCCGGACGACCGAGCCGCGCCACGTGCGTGGCGTCCAGGCGCTGTTCGAGAAGATCGCGTCGACCGGAGACATCTACAAGGGCAAGTACGAGGGCTTCTACTGCGTCAGCTGCGAGCGGTTCTATCCCGAGAAGGACTTGATCGACGGGAAGTGCCCCGACCACAAGACGCCGGCGGTCTTTCTGACCGAGGACAACTACTTCTTCAAGCTCTCGAAGTACGGCCCGCCGCTCCTCGAGCACATCCGGAAGAATCCGGAGTTCATCGTGCCGGAGATCCGCCGGAACGAGATCGTGAACGTGATCGAAGGCGGACTCGAGGACATCTCGGTCTCCCGCGCGTCGGGAACGTGGGGCATCCCGCTTCCGATCGACGCGAGCCAGACCGTGTACGTCTGGTTCGACGCCCTCATCAACTACATCACCGGCGTCGGCTACCCGGAGACGAACGGCAATTTCCAGCGCTACTGGCCGGCCGACCTCCACGTGATCGGCAAGGACATCACGCGCTTCCATTGCATCATCTGGCCCGCGATGCTCATGAGCGCCGGCGTGCCGCTGCCGAAGAAGGTGCTGGGGCACGGCTGGGTGCACTTCCAGGGGGAGAAGCTCTCGAAGTCGCTCGGGAACATCGTGAATCCGCTCGACATCGCGGACAAGTTCGGCGCGGACTCGCTCCGGTACTACGTCCTCAAGGAAGTGCCCCTCTGGCGGGACGGCGACTTCACGTGGGACCTCTTCATCCAGCGCTACAACTCGGACCTCGCGAACGACTGGGGCAATCTCTTCACGCGCACGGTCTCGATGATCCACCGCTACCGCGGAGGGAAGCTCGCGAGCGGCGAGGCGGGTGACGGCGTGGGCGACGTGATTCGCGAGGCGCTGCGCGAGGCCCGCGCGGCCGTGGATCGCTACGAGATCGAAGGGGCGATCGAGGCGGCGTGGACCATCATCCGCCGCGCGAACCGTCTCGTCGAGGAGCGCGCTCCCTGGAATCTCGCCAAGGATCCCGCGCGCGCCGACGACCTCGACCGGCTCCTCGGCACGCTTGCGGTCGCGCTCCAGCACACGGCCCTGCTCCTCTTTCCGATCATGCCGTCGAAGGCGGTCCAGGTCTGGGACACGCTCCGGCTCACGCCGGCCCTGGCCGACGATGCCCGGTTCCCGACGGATGGCGTGCTCCTGCCCCCGCCCCCGATCGGCGTCGAGATGGGGGAATCCAAGCCGCTCTTCCCGCGCATCGAGCGATGATCGACTCCCACGCGCACGTGGGGAGGCCGGAATTCGACTCAGACCGCGACCAGGTCCTGGCGAGGGCGCGCGAAGCCGGTGTTCAACTCGTCATCGAAGCCGGAACGGACGCCCGATCCAGCCGCGCGGCCATTGAATTGGCCCGGCGGGTGCCGGGCGTCCGCGCCGCCGTCGGCTTTCACCCATGCGACGTGGCCGGCGACCGGATCGGGGAAATGGCCGAGATCGAGGCACTTGCGGACGAGCCCGAGGTCGTCGCCATCGGCGAGACCGGGCTCGATGCCCATTGGCCGGACAACGCCCCCGCGGAAGTTCAGGAGGAGTTCCTGAAGCGCCACATCGCCCTGTCCAAGCGGGTCGGAAAGCCCCTCGTCCTCCATCACCGGAAGGCCGGGGAGCGCGTGGCCGAGGTCCTGGAGGAGGTGGGTCCGCCCGACGCCGGCGGCACCTTCCACTGTTTTGCGGGCGATGCCGCCCTGGCCCGGCGCGTGATCGCGATGGGATTCCGGATCGGGATCGGCGGCTCCGCCACGTTCAAGAAGAGCCCGCTCCCCGAGCTCGTGCGCGAAGTCGGCGTGGAGCACGTCATCCTCGAAACGGATTCGCCCTACCTCGCCCCCACGCCCCATCGGGGAAAGCGAAACGAGCCCGCGTACCTCGTGCTCGTGCGCGATCAGGTGGCGGGATCTCTGGGAATCGCGCCGGAAGCGCTGGAGAAGGCGACCGATGCCTCGGCTCGCGCTCTCTTCCGGATCTAGGGGCACGGAGCTGAAGGAGCGCGCGCCGCGGGACGCTGGTGCCGCGCGCGCGGCCGGTGCAGCCACCTCCGGCGTGCCCGCGGCGCTTCGTGCGATCGGCGTGCGGCCGAGTCGCAGGCTCGGGCAGAATTTCCTCATCGATCCTCGCGTTGCGGAGCGGATCGTTGCGCTCGTCGAGGATCCTCGCGAGGCGGTGATCGAGATCGGCCCCGGGCTCGGCGCGCTCACGACGTTGCTTGCCGCCACCGGGCGTGAGCTGACCGCGGTCGAGTTGGACCTGAGGTTGGCCGAAGCATTGGAGACGCGGCTTGCCGTGTGGCCCGCGGCGCGGGTTGTGCGCGGGGACATTCTCGAGCAGCGTGCCGAGGATCTCGCGAGTGGCCCCGCGACGGTCGTCGCGAATCTTCCCTACTCGATCACGACGCCGGCGCTCGAGTGGATCGTGACGCAAGGCGGACGGGTGAAGCGCGCGGTGTTGATGGTGCAGCGTGAGTACGCGCAACGGCTGAGCGCGAAGCCGGGTGGCAAGGAGCACGGGTCGATCACCGTGTTCCTGCAGCTCCACGCGGAGGTGAGGGTGCTGTTCCGTGTGTCGCCGGGAGCGTTCCATCCGAGGCCGGAGGTGGATTCCGTCGTGCTCGAAGTTGTCCCGCGGCCCTACCCGGGGACGACGGCGGAGGAGCGCGCCTCGGTCGAGCGTCTGGCGCGTGCGGGCATGGGCACGCGGCGGAAGACGTTGGCGAATGCGCTGGGGCGGGCGCTTGGGATGGAGGGAGCGGTGGTGCGGGCTTGGCTTGGGGCGGCGGGGGTGGATCCAGAGCGGCGCGGGGAGACGCTGACTGTGGATGAATGGATCGCGCTCGCGCGGGTGGCGCCTCGCCGAATGACAACCTGATGGGGCGCCATACTGGGGCTGGGTGTCCGAGAGCCTTCCCATGGGAATGCACGCTGGCAGTCGTGCTCACTTCACTAGCGTTGTTCATGACCTTGGCCTCGGCCGTTCTCGCTCAGGATACGGGCGCGATTGTTCCGGACACAACGTTCGTGCCTCGTACTCACCAGCCGATCAGCTACTACACTTCGTACGACCGAAACATTTCACGCGCTGCCTGGATGCAAACCCTTTCCTATGCCCACAACGCTAGCCGCGTAGCCTTTAGTCTG
>DASTKC010000245.1:0-10900 GCA_035716085.1 Candidatus Eiseniibacteriota bacterium
AAGGCTCTGCTCGAGGTGGCGGGGAAGCCGATCCTGGCCCACATCCTCGACCAGGTCGCGGAAACGGATCCGGAGCGCGTGGTGCTCGTGATCGGTCCGGGAACGCAGGGGGAGCAGATCCGCCAATGGGCGGAGCGGCGCCCTGGCCTTCGGTTCTCGTTCGTCGTCCAGGAACGGCCGCTCGGACTGGGGCACGCGGTGCTCCAGGCCAAGAGCGAAGTCGGCACGGCGCCCGTCTTGATCGTGCTCGGGGACACGATCACGGTGGCAGCGCTCCGCGATCTCGTCTCCGACGGATCGAAGGTGGGTGTTCGCGAGGTCGAAGACCCGCGCCGGTTCGGCGTGGCCAACGTGGAGGGAGGTCGCATCACGGCGCTTGTGGAAAAGCCGGAGCACCCAGCGTCGCACCTCGCGTTGGTCGGCGTGTACTACCTGACGAACGCGCCGCTCCTCTTCCGCTCGCTCGAGGCGGTCGAACGGGAAGGGAAGCGCACGAATGGGGAGATTCAGCTCACGGACGGGCTGCAACGAATGATCGAGGAGGGAGAGGTGCTCCGTCCGTTTTCGGTCGAAGCCTGGTACGACTGCGGGAAGACGGAGACGCTGCTCGAGACGAACCGGGCGCTCCTCGACCGTTCCGCCGTACCCGTGACGAGGCCCGGCGTCGTGGTCCTGCCGCCGGTCGCGATCGACGAGAGCGCGGATGTGGCCCACTCGGTGGTCGGGCCCCATGCCTCGATCGGACCGGGGGCGCGCGTGCACCGCGCAGTCGTCCGCAATTCCATCATCAGCCAAGGCGCAACCGTCGAGAACGTTCTGCTCGACCTCTCGGTCGTGGGGGAGAACGCGGTGGTTCGCGGGACTTACCAGAGGCTCAACGTCGGCGATTCATCGGAGGTCGAGAGCACATGACGCTCGAAGCAACTCAGTCCAAGCCCGACTCGCGCACCAAGCCCGCGACGCGGCATTCGTTCCTCTTCACCTCGGAGTCGGTGACCGAGGGCCATCCGGACAAGGTCGCGGACCAGATCTCGGACGCGATCCTGGACGCCATTCTGAAAGACGACCCGACGGGGCGCGTCGCCGCCGAGACCCTGGTCACGACCGGGCTCGCGCTCGTCTCGGGGGAGATCACGACCAAGACCTACGTCGACATTCCGCGCGTGGTGCGGGGGACGATCCGCGACATCGGGTACGACGATCCGCACTTCGGGTTCGACTGGGAGAACTGCGCGGTCCTCACGTCGATCGACGAACAGTCGAAGGACATCGCGATGGGCGTGGACCGGCGGGGCGCGGGGGATCAGGGGCTGATGTTCGGCTATGCGGTCCGGGAGACGCCGGAGCTCATGCCGGCGCCGATCCAGATCGCGCACCGGCTCACCAAGGCGCTCGCCGACGCCCGGCGCTCCGGGAAGTTCCCGGAGATCCGTCCCGACGGCAAGTCGCAGGTCACCGTGGAGTACGAGGCGGGCGTCCCGAAGCGCATCGACACGGTGGTGCTCTCGACGCAGCACGTGGACATGAGCGACGCGGACCTGAAGCGCTTCCGCGAGAGGCTCATCCAGGACGTCATCATGCCGGTCCTGCCGAAGGCGCTCCTGCACGGCGATCCGATCTTCCACATCAATCCGACGGGACGGTTCGTGGTCGGAGGCCCGCGCGCCGACACCGGGCTCACAGGGCGGAAGATCATCGTCGACTCCTACGGCGGCTCGGCGCCGCACGGGGGCGGCGCGTTCAGCGGCAAGGATCCGTCGAAGGTGGACCGCTCCGCCTGCTACGCGGCGCGGCACGTCGCGAAGAACATCGTGGGCGCGGGCCTCGCGGAGCGCTGCACGGTCCAGGTCGCCTACGCGATCGGCGTCGAAGAGCCGGTCTCCATCATGGTCGACTCGCATGGCACGGGGCATGTGCCCGACAGCCGGCTCTCCGAGCTCGTGCGCAAGCATTTCGATCTTCGTCCGGACGCCATCATCCAGTCGCTCGATTTGAGGAAGCCCATCTACAAGAAGACCGCCGCCTATGGACATTTCGGTCGCGAGAACGAGGGCTTCCGCTGGGAGCTCCTCGACCGCGTGGAGGATTTGAAGCGTGACGCCTGAGACCGCTGTGATGAACGCGCTGGGACATGTGGCCGATCCGAAGCTCGCCGAGTCGGGCGTGAATCGGATCGAGTGGGCCGAGCGCGAGATGCCCGTGCTGCGCCAGATCAAGGCGCGCTTCGCCAAGGAGAAGCCGCTCAAGGGGCGCCGCATCGCGGCCTGTCTCCACGTCACGACGGAGACGGCGAACCTCATGCTCACGCTCCAGGCGGGCGGCGCCGAGGTCACCCTCTGCGCGTCGAACCCGCTCTCGACGCAGGACGACGCGGCGGCGGCGCTCGCGCACCGCTTCAAGATCCCGACCTACGCCATCAAGGGCGAGGACGGGGACACGTACTACAAGCACATCCAGGCCACCCTCGACGCCCGTCCCGAGTTCACGATGGACGACGGCGCCGATCTCGTGACCGTTCTCCACACGAAGCGCGCGGAAGACGCGGCGCGCGTCATCGCGGGCACCGAGGAGACCACGACGGGCGTGATCCGGCTCCGCGCCATGGCGCATGACGGCGCGCTCAAGTACCCGATCCTCGCGGTGAACGACGCGAAGACGAAGCACTTCTTCGACAATCGCTACGGCACCGGGCAGAGCACGCTCGACGGCATCCTGCGCGCGACCAACCGGCTCATCGCGGGGTCGAAGTTCGTCGTCCTCGGCTACGGCTGGTGCGGGCGCGGCGTCGCGACGCGTGCCCGCGGGCTCGGCGCGCACGTGCTCGTCACCGAGATCGATCCGCTCCCCGCGCTCGAGGCGGTGATGGACGGATTCGAGGTCGTTCCGGCGGAGAAGGCGGCGAAGGTAGGCGACTTCTTCGTCACCGTGACCGGCAACATCAACGTGCTCCGCATGGAGCACTTCCGCGCCATGAAGGACGGCGCGATCGTCGCGAACTCCGGCCACTTCAACGTGGAGCTGGACCTCGACACGCTCAAGAAGCAGGCGAAGGGAGTCCGCACCGTGCGTCCGTTCGTCGAGGAAGTCACGCTCGACGGCGGAAAGGTCGTCTACGTGCTGGGCGAAGGACGGCTCATCAACCTGGCCGCGGCCGAGGGTCATCCCGCCTCGGTGATGGACATGAGCTTCGCGAACCAGGCGCTCGGCATCGAGTACCTGCTCTCGCACTCGAAGGAGCTCAAGCCGACCGTCTATCCGATTCCGAAGGCGCTGGACGAGGAGATCGCGAAGCTCAAGCTGGAGGCGCTCGGGGTGTCCATCGACACGCTCACGCCCGAGCAGGTCGCGTATCTCGCGTCCTGGGAGCAGGGGACCTAGGCGGGAGGACGCTGATGCCGCTCCTGGGCCGGGTCTCGGTCCGGCGGAAGTACCAGATCCTGGGGCTCTGCCTTCTCTCCATCGCGCTGTTTCTCATCCTGGCCCTGACGAGCCGCGATCCGCGGGACACGACCGCGGACGTGATCGGGAGCGGGTCCGTCCGCAATCAGGCGGGCGTGCTCGGAGCTCTCGCCGCGTCGGGGTTGAGCACCGCGTTCGGGTCGCTCGGCGCGTGGGGCGTCCCGCTCCTGCTCCTCGCGTGGGGATGGAACCGGCTCAGGCTCCATGCCGCGGGCGAGCTCTGGATCAAGACCGGGCTCGGGACCGCGGCGTTCCTCTGCGGCTCGGGGCTGATCTTCCTCCTGGGTGGTGAGAACCAGACGTGGGTCGGTGCAGTCGGAGGCTGGATCGGCCATCTCGCCGCACGGCTCCTCGGCACGATCGGCGGGGAGCTCTTCCTCGGGACAGGGCTCGTGATCGTGGGCGTGGTCGCGCTCGAGCTGGGAGCGGCGTCGCCGCTTCGTCAGCTCGTCGGATCGTGGCTCGCGCGCCTCGCACCGCAGAAGGGTCGGAAGAAGAAAGGCGCCGCCGCTCCGGCCGTGGAATCGGCGGAAGCCGAGCCTCTCGCCACATCGCCGCGACTGAAACGAGGGAGGCCGGCGCCCGCCGAAGAAGAGGCGGAGCTCGAGCGCGCGTTCGGTCCCCAGCCTCCGGCACCGCCCAAGGAATCGCGCCCGCGCATCATCGGACGCAGAGAAGCGGGCGAGCCGCTCGCGATCCCATTCCCGCCGCCCGCGGCGAGCGCGGCGCCGCCTGCGCCCCTGGAGCGCCCGGGGACGCGCGACGACAAGAAGCGCGCGGTGGAGCCGTCGCCCGAGAGCGCGCTTGGACTCGGTCCGGCGGCCGCTCCCGAAGCGGCGCTCCCGTCGATCGACCTCCTCGACCAGCACGAGAGCCGCCAGGTCGCCATCGAGGAATCGGAGCTCCTCGATCTCTCCCGCGTGCTCGAGCGCACCCTCGCCGATTTCGGCGTGGCGGGGAAGGTCTCGGAGGTCCACCCGGGGCCCGTCATCACGCTTTTCGAGTACGAGCCGGCTCCCGGCATCAAGGTGAACCAGATCCTGAACCGGCAGGACGATCTCGCGCTCGCGCTCCGTGCGCAGCGAATCCGCATCGTCGCTCCGATCCCGGGGAAGGCCGCGGTCGGGATCGAGATCCCCAACCGCGTGAAGGCGCTCGTCTCCATCCGGGAGATCATCGCTTCATCCGCGTTCCAGAAGACGGGGGACGCGCTCCCGTTCGCGCTCGGTAAGGACGTCGCGGGCGTGCCGTTCACGGCGTCCCTCGAGAAGATGCCCCACCTCCTGATCGCGGGAGCGACGGGTTCCGGGAAGAGCGTCTGCATCAACACGCTCATCATGAGCCTCCTGCTCCGGCGCACGCCGTCCGAGCTCCGGTTCATCATGATCGATCCGAAGATGCTCGAGCTCACGCCGTACAACGGGATCCCGCACCTTCGCATGCCGGTCGTGACCGATCCGAAGAAGGCGGCGCAGGCGCTCCGCTACTCGGTGAAGGAGATGGAGCGGCGGTATCAGGTGCTGGCCAAGCACGGCGCGCGGAACATCGAAGCCTACAACCGCCTCGGGCTCGATCCTTCCGCCGAGGACGCGAAGCTCCCGTATCTCGTCGTGGTGGTGGACGAGCTCGCCGATCTCATGGCGCTCCTGCCGGCCGAGATCGAGGAGCCGATCGGGCGCCTCGCGCAGATGGCCCGCGCGGTCGGCATCCATCTCATCCTCGCGACGCAGCGTCCCTCGGTCGACGTCATCACGGGGATGATCAAGGCGAACTTCCCGTCACGGATCGCCTTCCAGGTCGCGAGCCGCACCGACTCCCGCGTGATCCTCGACATGAACGGGGCGGAGAGCCTCCTCGGCCATGGCGACAGCCTCTATCTGCCGGCCGGAAAGCCGGAGCCCTACCGCATCCACGGCTCCTACGTCTCGAGCGAGGAGATCGAGCGCGTGGTCTCGTTCCTGAAGAGCCAGGGATCGGCTCCGGCGATCATCGACGACACCGCGCTCGAGCAGGCGACGTCGGTCGCCGATTCCGACGCGGACGATGATCTGTACGAGGAGGCGATGAAGCTGGTGGTGCTGCACCAGCAGGCGTCGACCTCGATGCTCCAGCGCCGGCTCAAGGTCGGCTACTCCCGCGCGGCGCGACTGCTCGATCTGCTCGAAGAGCGCGGCATCGTCGGCCCGTCCGAAGGGGCGAAGGGGCGAGAAGTCCTCCTGAGCGAGCACGATTTCGAGGAACGCCGGTCCCGCATCTCCGAGGTGACCGAGGCGTGATCCGTCCCATTCCGCTCGAGCCCGCTCGTCCCCGCGACGACGGCACCGCACCGGCTGCCGATGACGCGCGCATCGCGCTCGTCACGCTCGGCTGCGCGAAGAACCTCGTGGATTCCGAGATCATGGCGGGACTCCTCGCGCGGGGCGGCTTTCGCACCGCCGCCACGCCGGACGACGCCGATGTGGCGGTGGTCAACACGTGTGCGTTCATCGGTCCGTCGCAGAAGGAGTCGATCGACCGCATCCTCGAGCTGGCCGCGCTCAAGCGCGAGGGTCGCCTCGGCGGCATCGTCGTCGCGGGGTGCATGGCGCAGCGCTACGAGGCCGATCTCATCCGCGAGATCCCCGAGATCGACGCCGTCGTGGGCACGGGCCAGGTGGACGCCATCGCGCGCGTCGCGCATCGCGTGCGCAAGGGCGGGAGCGGGATCGTCGAGGTCGGGCCCGCGGGCACCGCGGTCGATCTCGCCGAGCACCGCGCGCTCTCGACCCCGCGCCATCTCGCGTATCTCCGGATCGCGGACGGGTGCGACTTCCGCTGCACGTTCTGCATCATCCCGACGCTGCGGGGCGATCTCAGGAGCCGTCCGTTCGAGTCGGTCGTGGAGGAGGCGGAGCGACTGGCTCGATCCGGCGTGCGGGAGCTCCTCCTCATCGCCCAGGACTCGACGTCCTACGGCGAGGATCGCTACGGCTCGTCGCGGCTCCCGGAGCTCCTCCGAGCGCTGGCCCAGGTTCCCGGAATCGAGTGGGTGCGGATCCACTACACCCACCCGAAGACCTGGAGCGAAGCGCTGATCCAGGTGTTCGAAGAGGTGCCCCAGGTGTGCCGCTATGTGGATATCCCCCTTCAGCACGTCACCGACCGCATGCTCCGGCGGATGCGCCGGGAGGTGGACGGGGCGGGCCAGGCGGGACTCCTCCGGACGCTCCGGAAGCGGCTCCCGGGCATCGCCATCCGGACCCATTTCATCGTCGGGTTCCCGGGAGAGACGGACGAGGACTTCGAGGAGCTCTTGAACCGGGTTAAGGAAGAGGAGTGGGACCACGTCGGCTGTTTCGCGTATTCGCGCGAGGACGGCACGCCGGCGGGACGCATGAAGGAGCAGGTGCCCGAGCGCGTGAAGGTGGAGCGCCGCCGGAGACTCCTCGAAGCGCAGCAGGCCGTGGCCGCGCGCGTCTGGGGGCGCTGGGTCGGGCGCGAAGTCGACGTGCGCATCGACGCCGCGGGTCCTCGCCCCGGCCAGTACGTCGGCCGCCTCGAGCAGCAGGGCTACGAGGTGGACGGCGTCACGCGCGTGCGCGCGGCGGCGGAGCTTCCCATGGGAGCGAAGGCGCGCGTCCGGATCACGCGCGCGCGGCGGTACGACCTCGAGGCGGAGGTAATGGCGTGATGGGGAGACGCTGGGTGGGTGGGTTCCTTCTCCTGGGCATCGTCGCGTCTTCGGGAACGGCGGCGGCGAAATCACCGATGCCGCCCACGCACAGCATGGCGCTCGACGCGGTGGCCGACACGGTGGCGGCGGACCTCCTCAAGGGGGCCACGTTTCCTGGGGATCGGCCGGTGGTGATGGTCACGCCCTCGCCGGGGGACACCCTCGGACTCTTGACACAGTCGCTCATGGAACGCATGAAGGCGCTCGGAGTCTCGGTGCGTCTCGCGCGAGGCGAAGCCTTGGCGCCGGCGATGGAGAGCGCGGTGCCCGCCAATGGAATTCCGCTGGGAGCCGCGCCTCGGGACTCAGCTGCCGCCGCCGCTTCGGCGATGAGCCACCCAGCCGACCCGGCCGCACCGCTCCGGCTTCAAGTCCTGGTCGAGGGCTCCGGTGTAAGTTATGTGCGCCGGCTGGGTTCGTTCCCGTTCGGGACCAAGGGGTACGAGCGGCTCTCCGGCATGCGGGCGAGCGCGACCCTCTTCGATCCACAGAATGGGGACGTGGTCTGGACGCGCTCCGCGGCCCGGAGCGCCAGTGACGTGGTCTCGAAGGGGGACGTCGCGTACGCCGCGAGCGGGTCGGGATATCTCAATCCGCCCGTGCCGCGGGGAGGAGGCACCCGGTGGCTCGAGCCGATGATCGTGATCGGTGTGGTCACGGGCCTCGTGGTGCTCTTCTATTCCAACCGCAACTGAGCCGGAGGGGGACGTGATTCCAGGGAGGAGCGCGATGGGAGTCGCGGCGCGCCAGCACCATGTGCTTGCGCGCGATTACTTCGAGCGCGGTCTGTACGAGGAAGCCGCGCGCGAGATCCGGGAGGCCCTCGCCATCCATGGGGAGTTTCCGGATCTCCACCACCTGCTCGGTCTCGCCCTGAGCTTGAGCGGCGATCGTGAGGCCGCCGTCGCGTCCTTCCGCCAGGCGCTGCACTTGAATCCCCGCTACGTCGAAGCGCGCCTGAACCTGGCCATCGTGCTGAACGATCTCGGCCGCTACGACGAGGCGCTCCGCGAGTTCCAGATGGAGCGGCCTCGCGATCCGGATCACGAGAACCTGACTCCCGAAGTGCGGACGCATCTCGCGGAGGCGCACACTCAGCTCGGCGACACCTACCGGGATCTCGGACTCCTCGTCGACGCCTCGCAGGAATACCGCCGCGCGCTCCGCTATGCGCCGCAGTTCCTCGACATCAAGAACCGTCTCGGCTCGGTGTACGCGGAGATGGGTCTGTACCACGACGCGGAGACGGTGCTCGAGGAAGCGCTGGCGCAGAACCCGCGCTACGTCGACGCGCGCGTCACGCTCGGCCTGGTCCACTGGAAGGCCGGACGCCGCGCCCGTGCGCGCGAAGCATGGGAGCGCTGTCTGCTCGACAACCGGGACGAGGTCCGGGCGCGCTCGTACCTCGACTTCCTGGAGCGGGAGGAGGACCGGGCGGAGGAGCCGCGCGCCCGATGACCTTCCGCATGTCCCGCCGCGTATTCGCGGTGCTCCTCCTGGCCGCGCTCGTCGCGGGCTGCGGGGGCACGCTCAAGGAAGCTGAGGTCGGCGGCGTCGCGAGCTACGAGCGCGGCAAGGGCGAGTTCGACCGAGAGGACTGGGTCGACGCGATCGCCGATCTCAAGGCCTACGTCGAGCAATTCCCGGGCACCGAGAAGACGGACGACGCGCTCTACTACCTCGGCGAGTCGTACTTCAACACCAAGGACTACGTGCTCGCGTCCGGCCAGTTCGATCGGCTGATCCGGGACTTCCCGACGACGCCCTACCACCCGGACGCACTCTACATGCTCGCACGCTGCGACGATCTGCAGTCCCGTCCGGCGCCGCTCGATCAGACCGAAACGGTGCGCGCCATCTCGCGCTACCGGGATTTCCTCTCGCTCTATTCGGACCACCCCAAGGCCCAGGACGCGCGCAAGCGCCTCACCATGCTCACCGATCGCCAGGCGGAGAAGGCATTCCGGAACGGGCGGCTCTATCTCCGGCTCAAGCAGTGGGACGCCGCGGGGCACTACTTCGAGCAGGTGATCCACGAATACCCGGAATCGCGCTGGTCCCTCGACGCCCGCGTGCTCCTCGCGGACGCCTACGTGAAGACGGGGCGCGAGGCGGAGGCGGCGGACACGCTCCGCTCCGTGCTGAACGGAACCGCCTCGTCGGGGACGAAACGGGAGGCGTCGAAGCGTCTCAAGAAGATCGAGCGGAGCACGGATTGAGGCGCGCCGAGCGCCTCGGCGTGTTCGGCGGCACGTTCGATCCCGTCCACGTCGGTCATCTCATCATGGCCGGGGAAGCGCTCGCCAAGCTGCGTCTCGATCGCATGCTCTTCGTCCCGGCCGCGCGCCCCGCGCACAAGCGCTCGCGCACGATCGCGTCGGCCGCGCACCGGGTCCAGATGCTCCGCCTCGCGGTGCGCGGAGTGGCGCGCTTCGAGGTGTCGACGCTCGAAGTGGAGCGGGGCGGCGTCTCCTTCACCGTGGACACGCTCGAACATCTCACCAAGAGCGCTCGGGACCTCTACTTCGTGATGGGACAGGACAGCCTCGAAGACTTTCCGACGTGGCGCGACCCGGAGCGGATCGCGCGGCTGGCGCGCCTGGCCGTGGTCCCTCGCGGGGACGGACGGTTTCCGCGGATTCGACCGGAGCTTCGAGGACGCGTGTCGCTCCTCGATCCGCCCCGGATCGGAATCTCGTCGAGCGAGATTCGCAGCCGCCTGAAGCGCGGGCTGTCCGTGCGCTGGTGGATGCCCGACCCCGCACTTCGCTACGCGATCGAGAACGGCCTCTATGGAATCCGGCGCCGGTAAGCGCCTCCTTCTCATCGACGGGTCTGCGCTCGTCTATCGCTGTTACTACGCCTTCATCCGGAAGCCGCTGCGGAACAAGAAGGGGGAGCCGACGAGCATCCCGTACGGGTTCCTCCAGACGCTCCTGCCGCTCCTCGCCTCGCGCCGTCCCGACAAGGTGGCGATGGTGTTCGACACGAAGGCGAAGACGTTCCGGCATCGCGTCTATCCCGAGTACAAAGCGCACCGTCCGCCGGTGCCGGCCGATCTCACGGCGCAGCTCCCGCGCTCGCGCGAGGTCATCGGGCTGCTCGGCATCCCCATCGTCGAGCAGGACGGCGTCGAAGCGGACGATCTGATCGGAAGCCTCGCGAAGGAGGCGGAGCGCGCGGGGGCGACCACGTTGATCCTGACCGGCGACAAGGACTTCTTCCAGCTGGTCTCCGAGCGCACCTGGGTCCTCGCGCCGCAGGGGAAGACGGGTGAGCTCCAGCCGATGGATCCCACGGCGGTGCGGGAGCGCTACGGCGTGCCGCCGGAGGAGATGGTGGATCTCCTCGCGCTCATGGGGGACGCGTCGGACAACGTGCCCGGCGTGGCCGGCATCGGCGAGAAGACGGCGGCGCAGCTCATCCAGAAATACCATTCGATCGACGAGCTCTACCGCTCGCTCGACAGCGTGGAGCGCCCCGCGATCCGGGAGAAGCTCCGCGCGAACGAGGCCAACGCGCGCTTGAGCCACACGCTCGTCACGATCCGCGCCGATCTCCCGCTCGACCGCCACTGGGACGAGCTCGAGCGGGAGCCTCTCCAGGCGCGCGAGCTCGCCTCGCTCATGACCGATCTCGAGTTCCACACGCTAAGGCGCCGCTTCGCCGCCGAGCTGGACGAGGGAGGGCCGGCGGAAGAGGCGACGCCTTCTGGCGACGCCCCGACCG
>DASTKC010000246.1:0-11227 GCA_035716085.1 Candidatus Eiseniibacteriota bacterium
CCCCGGTGATCATGGACGACACCACCTGCATGGTGCGTGCGGCCTGGATCACGGCGCGCTTCTTCGCGCACGAGTCGTGCGGCCAGTGCACCCCCTGCCGCGAGGGGTGCGGCTGGATGCAGCGCATCCTCTGGAAGATCGAGACCGGCAAGGGCGAGGATCGGGATCTCGACATCCTCCTCTCCGTGACGGACCAGATCGAGGGAAACACGATCTGCGCGCTTGGAGACGCGGCGGCCTGGCCGACGCGCGGCTTCGCGAAGAAGTTCCGGGACGAGTTCCTGCAGCACATCCGCGAGAAGCGCTGCCCGCTCGGCGGCGGCTCACTCCACTAGAGGGTTCGCATGGCGACGGTGAAGCTCCAGGTCGACGGCCGCGAGGTCGTCGTCGAGAAGGGGACCAACCTCATCGAGGCCGGCAAGAAGGCCGGCGTCTTCGTCCCCAGCTTCTGCTATCACCCCGGGCTGCCGGTCGTCGGCGTCTGCCGCATCTGCCTGTGCGAGATCGAGGGACGCCCCAAGCTCGTCGCCGGCTGCGCGACGCCGGTCGAAGAGGGGATGAAGGTCATCACCCAGTCCGCCAAGGTGCGCGAGGCGCGCAAGGCGGTCATGGAGTTCCTGCTCATCCACCACCCGCTCGACTGTCCGATGTGCGACAAGGGCGGGGAGTGCACACTTCAAGATTACACCATGCTGATGGGCCCCTCCTCCACGCGCTTCACGTTCGAGAAGCAGACCTGGCCCGAGGAGGACGTGGGCGGGAAGCTCATCCTGAACAAGAACCGCTGCATCCTCTGCCTCCGCTGCGTGAACCTGTGCAAGTCGGTCGCGGGAAAGGATGAGATCGCGGTCCTCTCGCGGGGCGAGGAGACCTACATCGGCACGGTCGACGGTCGCATGATCGAGAACGAGATGGCCGGGAACATCGCGGACATCTGCCCGGTCGGCGCGCTCACGAGCAAGGACTTCCGCTTCCGTGCGCGCCCCTGGGAGATGAAGCCGGTGAAGTCGGTCTGCACCCTCTGCTCCAAGGGATGCAACACGCAGGTCTGGTACCACCCGCGGCGCAACGAGGTCGTCCGCATCACCGCGCGCGAGAACATGGACGTGAACCAGTGGTGGATCTGCGACCGCGGCCGCGGCGGGTTCCGGGGCGTCCATCATCCCGACCGCCTGCTCCGCCCCACGCGCCGGCAAGGGGACTCGATCGGCCCGACGACGTGGGATCATGCGCTCCCGGCCATCGCCGACTCGCTCCGCTCGATCGTCGAGCGCCACGGCGCGTCCGCCGTCGGCGTCATGGCCTCGGGCGAGCTCACGAACGAGGAGTGCTTCCTCGCGCGCTCGATCTTCCGGGACGGACTCGGCATCCCGAACGTGGACGTGGCGGAGCGGCCGCAGCCGCCCGTCGTCTACCCCAAGTTCACGATCGAAGGGGACAAGAATCCGAACACGAAGGGGGCCCGCGTCATCGGGCTCGCGCCCGGCCCCAAGGGCCTCGGCGTGAAGGACATGATCCGGGCCGCGGCCGAAGGCTCGATCCGGGCGATGGTCTTCCTGCGCGGCGGGCCGCTCGAGCAGTTCGGTGACGCACAGGCCGTCGCCCGCGCGCTCGGCCGTCTCGAGTGCCTCGTCGTCATCGACATCCTGCCCTCGCCCGTGTCGGAGCGCGCCCACTGGGTGCTCCCCGGCGTCAGCTTCGCCGAGCGGGAGGGGACCTACACCAACTCGCAGGGACGCGTGCAGCGAGCCCCCAAGGTCTTCAGCCTGCGCGGCGACACGCGCGAGGACTGGCGCATTCTCGCCGACCTCGGCCGCGCGCTCGGCGTCTGGACGCACGTCGATCCGGGTCCGCAGCAGATCTTCCAGCGTCTCGCGCTCTCGAACCCCGCGTTCGCGGGGCTCGACTACAAGCTCATCGGAGATCTGGGTGCGCCGCTCGCCGCCTCCTCGGCGGATGTCGCCGTGGGGTGATCGCCGGCTCCGCCGCGATCTCCTCCTCGCGCTTCCAAAGACCGACCTCCACGTCCATCTCGACGGATCCCTCCGTCCCGGCACGCTGCTCGAGCTGGCGAAGGAGCAGGGAGTCCGCCTCGCGGTCAAGACTCCGGCCGAGCTCCAGGGCTTCCTCGACGAGCTGACGAAGGGCGTCAGCCTCACCCGCTACCTCGAGGCCTTCGACCTCACGCTGCGCGTGCTCCAGGAGAAGGAGGCGCTCGAGCGGGCCGCGTTCGAGCTGGCCGAGGACGCGCACAGGGAGCAGGTGCGGTACATGGAAGTGCGATACTGTCCGGCGCTCCACACGCGGCGGAAGCTCACGATGGAGGGCACCGTCGAGGCCGTGGTCCGCGGGCTCGAGCGGGCGCGGAAGCGCTACGGCATCCGGACCGGGACCATCATCTGCGGCATCCGCCACCTGAGCCCGCGGCTCTCGTACCGGCTCGCGGAGCTGGCGGTCGCGTACTACGGAAAAGGGGTCGTCGCGTTCGATCTCGCGGGGGCCGAGAAGGACTATCCGGCGAAGGCGCATCGGCGCGCGTTCGACCACGTCGTGAAGCACAACGTGAACGTCACCGTGCACGCCGGGGAGGCGTTCGGACCCGCGTCGATCGCGCAGGCGCTCCACTACTGCGGCGCGCACCGGATCGGGCACGGCACGAGGCTCAAGGAGGACGCGGAGATTCTCCGCTACGTGAACAACCACCGGATCCCGCTCGAGATGTGCCCCACGTCCAACGTGCAGACGGGAGCGTCGTCGTCCCTCCGGGCGCACCCGTTCCGGGCGTATCTCAAGCTGGGGCTCCGGGTCACGCTCAACACGGACAACCGGCTCGTCTCGTCGACTACAATGACCCAGGAGCTGGACCGGGTCGTGACTGCCCTCCGTCTCGAGCCGTCCGACGTCCGGCACGTCCTCCTGAACGGGTTCAAGTCGGCGTTCCTCCCGTTCCGCGAGAGGGGGGAGCTGATCATGGCCGCCGTCCGCGAGATCGACGACGTGTTCCGGAAAGCCCGCGCCGGCGCCGAGCCGGAGTGGGATCTGCTGTGAAAACGGCGCTTGGCGCTGTGAATCAATCTGTTATTGCGGCATCCAAATAGGGCGGTAGCTTGAGCCCTCTGCCGGGGTGGACGTAAACTGGGGGGAATGGGGACTTTACGATGAACCAGACAGGGAAGGCCGTGGGGCCTCGGCCGGTGTCGGGGCGGACGAATCCCTTGCCTATTCTTCAGGTAACGACCGGGTTCTGGGCCAGCCAGGCTCTCATGACCGCGGTCGAGCTCCGCATTTTTACCGTTCTCCACGGGGGGCCGAAGACCGCCGCGGATGTGGCGGCCGAGGTCGGGGCGGAGCCGGCGGCGCTCGAGGCGCTCCTGGACGCGAACTGCGCCCTGGGCTTCCTCCATCGCCAGGGCGATCGCTACCGGAACGACGACGTCTCGAACCAGTTCCTGGTCGAGGGATCTCCGGGCTCGTACGTGGATCTCGTTCGCTGCATGCGGGAGCCGCTCTACCACCTCTGGGAGAACCTGAGCGAAACGGTTCGCACCGGGAAGGCTTCGCCTTCGGCCGAAGGCAAGACCGAGCTCGCCACCGCGCGCGCCTACCACAACGGGTACTACGCCACGATGATGCGCGTGGCGGAGATTCTCGACATCGAATACAGCGCCTACCGGAGGATCCTCGACCTGGGGAGCCACACCGGGGCGGGCGCGCTCTGCCTGGCCCGGCGCTATCCGCACTTCCAGGCGACGATCCAGGATCGCGCGCTGTTCAAGCCCTTGGCGGAGGAATTCATTCACGCCCTGAAGCTCGACGACCGGGTCAGCTTCGCCCCGGGCGATCCCGATCACGCGCAGCCGGACGGGAACTACGATCTCGTCCTCCTGCCGCACTTCCTCTCACAGCGCGGCCGCGACGCGATCCCGGGCATCCTGGCGAATGTCTCCGCTTCCCTCCGCAAGGGGGGCACGGTGCTCGTCACCGAGTTCGTGCTCGAGGAGTCGCGCGCGGAGCCCAAGGAGGCGGCGCTCTTCCGGCTGAACGTCCTCGCGGCCCATGGATCGGCGGCGGCGGGTGCGCTCACGCGCGCCGAGCTCGTCCGGTTCCTCCAGGACGCGGGCTTCACGGACGTGGACATGGTCGGACTGCCGATGTTCGGCATCACCGCCATCACCGCGTGTAAGAGCTGACCATGCGCGTCGAGCGGTTCAACGTCGGGCCGTTCGACAACAATCTCTACCTGCTCACGGCGGCCGGATCCAAGGACGCGATCGTGGTCGATCCGTCGATGGAGAGCGGGCACGTTCTCGAAGCGATCAAGTCCCGTGGCCTGAACGTCCGCCGCATCCTGCTCACGCACGCGCACGTCGACCACGTGGTCATGGTGCGCGCCTTTCACGAAGCGACCGGAGCGCCGGTCTGGCTCCACGTCGACGACCGGCTCCTCTACGAGCGCGCGGGCGATCAGGCCGCGGCGATGGGTCTTGCATGGCCCGGCAGCGTCCCCGTGTCCCACTGGATGACGGACGGCGAGGATGCCGGCATCCCGGGCATCGACGCGCGCGCCATCCACACGCCGGGGCACTCTCCGGGCAGCATCACGTTCGCCACGCCGGAAGGGCTCCTGGTCGGTGACGTTCTCTTCAACGGAGGCGTCGGCCGGACCGACCTTCCGGGTGGAAGCTGGGACGTGCTCCTGCGAACGATCCGCGAGCGGCTCTTTCCTTATCCCCCCGAGACCCCGGTCTACCCGGGGCACGGGGCGCTCACGACGATCGGCCGCGAGATGGCGTCGAATCCCTTCGTGGGCGCCCATGCCCTCCAGAACCCATAGTCCCGTCGCGACGGGGCTCGAGCACCTCCTCTACCCGAGCCCGCTCTACTACGACTTTCTGACCTCGCCCGAGCGGGTGCGCGAGTTCTACCCCGTCGACTACCGGGACGGAGCCGCCGCCGCGAGGAGCGCCGCGTCGCGTTCCTATCCCGCCGAGCGTCGCGCGGCCATCGCGTCGGTGATGAAGCGGCAGGCGTCCGAGCTCGGGGCGGCCTCCATCACGGCCCCCGCCATCGCCAAGTTCGAGAAGAAGGACACGCTCGCCGTGGTTGCGGGGCAACAGCCCGGTTTGTTCGGGGGCCCGCTCTACACCGTCTACAAAGCGCTCACGTGCGTGCACCTCGCGCGCCGGGTGGAAGAGGCGTCGGGACGGCCCACCGTGCCGATCTTCTGGGTGGCCTCCGACGATCACGACTTCGACGAGGTGCGAAAAGCATGGGTGACGGACGGACTCGGCTCCGACCCCGTGCTGCTCGAATACGAGGCGGGCGGGCCGCACGCGTCCTTCTCGAGGATTCGCATCGGCGCGGCGATCGAGCCTGCGCTCGCGAAGCTCGAGGAGTCGCTTGGCGCGGCTCCGGAGGCAGGCCTGGTCATGGCCCGGCTCAAGGACGCGTATGCGCCCGGCCGCACGTGGGCGGAGGCGTTCGCCCGGTTCATGGCCGGGGTCGTCGCTCCGCTCGGCATGATCGTCTTCGATCCGGCGGACGCCGAGGCCAAGCGGCTCGCGCTCCCGGTGTTCGAGCGCGAGGTGGAGCTGGGCGGACGCTCCGCCGCCGTCGCGCGCGACCGGGGCGAGGCGCTCGTGCGCCGCGGCTATCACGCGCAGATCGCCCGCGCGGGAAACGAGCTCAACCTCTTCTGGCATGGCGGCGCCGAGCGCGAAGCGGTGCGCGTCGACGAGGACGGCGCGTTCCGCGCCGCGGGCGGGCAGCGCTGGACGCGCCAGGAGCTCCTCGACGCGGTGCGCGCGAGGCCCGAGGACTTGAGCCCCGGCGTGCTGCTCCGGCCGCTGGTCGAGGACTACCTGCTTCCGACCGCCGCCTACGTCGGCGGGCCCTCCGAGGTGGCCTACTGGGCACAGGTGTTCGCGCTCTATCCGCTCTTCGAGATGGCGCCGCCCGCGATCGCGCCGCGCGCCGGAGCGACGCTCCTCGAGCCCAAGGTGGCGCGCACGCTGAACAAGTTCCACCTCTCGTGGGAGTCCCTGTCGGGAGACGTCGAGGTGGTGATCCGCGAAGCCCTTCGCGCCATCCTCCCCGAGCAGTTCCGGGACGTGTTCGAGGAGGAGCGGAAGAAGTGGTCCGACGGCTTCCGCAAGATCGAGGAGCAGGTGCTCGCGTTCGATCCGTCGCTCAAGCCGGCGGTGATCACCGCGCACGGACGCGTGGAGCGCGAGATCGAGACCCTCGAGAAGAAGCTCCTCCACGTCTGGAAGCGCCGGCAGGAGGAGTCGGTCCAGCAAATCCGCCGCGCGCGGTCACATCTGTTCCCGCACGGTGAGCTCCAAGAACGAGTCGCCTGCTACGCGGGCTTTGCGTCGCGGCACGGCGCGTGGCTGACGGAGCGGCTCATGGACGCGCTCCAGGACCCCGGCGCGCACGAGCTCGTGTCCCTGGGAGGTTCCTCGTGAAGATCGGCATCAGCTGCTATCCCACCCACGGCGGATCGGGCGTGGTGGCGACCGAGCTCGGGATCGAGCTGGCGCGCCGCGGACACGAGGTCCACTTCATTTCGTACTCGATCCCGTTCCGTTTGAAGGGTTACCAGGAGAACGTGTTCTTCCACGAGGTGCAGGTCATCTCGTATCCGCTCTTCCAGTACCCGCCGTACACGCTGGCGCTGTCGGCGAAGATGGCGGAGATCGCGGACGAGCACGGACTGGACGTGCTCCACGCGCACTACGCGATTCCGCACGCCGTCTGCGCCTATCTCGCGCGGCAGGTGGCGGCGTCCACGAAGCTCCGGATCGCGACCACGCTCCATGGAACCGACATCACGCTCGTCGGCTCGGACCAGTCGTTCCGCACGCTGACCCGGTTCGGCATCGACCAGAGCGACGGCGTGACGGCGGTCTCGGATTATCTGAAGCGAAAAACGGTCGAGGTCTTCCACCCGCAGCGCGCCATCCAGGTGATCCCGAACTTCATCGACACCACGCGCTACCGTCCGCGCAACGGCGACGATCCGTGTCCCAGGGAGCGGTTCGCCCGCAAGGACCAGCGCGTGCTCGTCCACATCTCGAACTTCCGCCCGAGCAAGCGCGTGGAGGACGTGGTGCGCGTCTTCGCCGCCGTGCGCCGCGAGGTGCCGAGCGTGCTCTTGATGGTGGGGGATGGCGCGGAGCGCACGAAGAGCCGCGACCTCGCGGTGGAATTGGGTGTGGAGCGTCACGTCCGCTATCTCGGCCAGCTCGACGCGGTCGAGGACGTGCTCCGGAACGCGGATCTCTTCCTCCTGACGAGCGAGAACGAGAGCTTCGGCCTCGCGGCGCTCGAGGCCATGTCCTCGGGCGTGCCGGTCATCGGTACGACCGCCGAGGGCATTCCCGAGCTGATCCGCGAAGGGAAGACCGGCTACATGCTCCCGGTCGGCGACGTGGCCGGCATGGCGCGCCGGGCGATCGAGCTCCTCACCGACGAGCCGCTCCGCTGCTCGATGGGGAAGGAAGCGCGCCGGATCTCGGTCGAGAACTACGAGGCGAGCAAGGTCATCCCGATGTACGAGGAGTTCTACGCCCGCATCACCGGCCAGACGATCCCGGCTCGGGGGTACCTGGCGCCGCCGGAAGGATTGGCCTAGGGCGTGCTCGTGGCTTGCTGGAGCACCCTGCTGCTTGCTGTCGTGTTGGTCGTGGCATCGCCCTGTCCCGCCCAGATCCCCCATTCGGCCGCGGATTCGCTCATCCAGCTGCCGGCACCCACAGGGACGCAAGCCGTCGGTACCACCACCATGTTCTGGATCGACTCGGCGAGGGCCGACACGATCGATGGCAAGCCGCGCACAGTCTCCGCTCAGATCTGGTATCCGGCCGATGCGACCACTGGATCGGCGGTCGCGCCGTACGCCGCTGGCGTCGACACCGCAGGCGACTACGGTTACCTCCTGTCCAGGGTTCGCGGACACGCCCTGCGATCTCCGCGCTTCGCACGGAAGGTCAAGCGCGCCCCCGTTCTCCTGTTCTCGACCGGGCGCTCCCTGTCCGCGTACGACTACACGTCGATGGCCGAGGACCTGGCGAGCCACGGATACGTGGTCGTCGGGGTCAACAGCCCCGGCCTGTCACGCTACTGGAGGCCTGACGGAGTGCAGGTTCCGGCTCTGCGACCCCCATCGATCCGGGTTCTGCAGAAGTTCGACTCCGCGGACGTCGTCTTCGAGCCGATGGTTCGCGACGTGTCCGCGGACCTCCGGTTCGCGCTCAACAGGCTGGAGCAGGCCGATCGCTCGGACCCGATTCTCAAGGACCACCTCGATCTGAAGCGGATCGCCATGGCGGGCCACTCGAACGGGGCCATCGCTGCGTCGCGGGCGTGCGCCGGCGACGAGCGGTGCCGCGCATACTTCGGCATCGAGGGGACCCAGGCGCGGGAAGTCCGAAAGGGCGGAGTCACGAAGCCCTTCGCGCTGCTCATCAGCGACCAGTCACTGGGATTCGACGCCGAGAACGTCTACCGGGAGCTCGGCACCCACTCCGCCTCGCGCTACACGGTGATCATCGTGAAGGGGGCGGGACACAACACGTTCACGGACCTATTGCTGGTGCGCCCGTACCTGTTCCAGTACTCCATCGACCCGAAGCGCGGCGCGGAGATCACGCGTGTCGCGATTCGGTCCTTCCTGGACACGAATCTGCTGGGCAAGGATCCGAAACTTCTGAAATCCGCCATGACGCCATATTCAGAGGTGGAGGTGCAGACGACCTTCACGGCCGGGTCCGGCCAGCCCCAGGCACACTGACTTCCTGGGGTATTTTGCTGGCCTACACCGTTAGTGGACGATCAGCGCTTGGGCTTGTCTGCGTGTGGCGGAGTGAAAGGCTTAGGGGGAGGGCGTACGCCGGGTTCCAAGTACAAATCAAATGTCGTATCGGCGTCGAGCGCGAGCGAAAACCGCTCTAGATAGCAAGTGAGGCACCAGCTTGCTGCCTCGTACTTGATCCCCGGACGCATCAATGCCTCGATCCTTCCCGCGCTATCCGAACGCGCGTGGCCGATCCCCGACCTGCCCGGCTCTCGAAACTGGACCTCAGCCATCGGAACAGGATCCTTTGTTTTGACGGATCGGGCCACCCCGGACCATCGCACTGGCTCGAGCTTGTAGGCTATGAGCGTATCGCGCTCAATTGCCGCCGCAAAGGTCCACGGGATCTGGAACATCCGTGTGTTACCCCATCGGGGATTTACCTCAAACGTGTAGCGGCCGGGGCGTACCAGAGCCCATGCATTCCCAAGAGAATCTGTCTCCGTGGACTTGTATCCGCCTCCGGCGGACGTACGGATGAGGATGCTAGCGCTTGATAATGGCTGATCCTCCTTTGTGCTCAGATGAAAACCAATGGCGCGGCCACTCAGGATCACAACCAGCGAGTCGTCGTGGTCCGGAACGGTCAATGTCGTATCGAGGTGCGGGAATCGATAAGCCTCGTCATGGATGACCAAGCGATACGACCCCGTGGGAAGTAGGAGGCGGTACGGTGGGTGGCCAGTGTAGTTTGCGACGACCACGGAGCTCTCGCCATAGGCTGCGACCGAGACCGAACGCCGTTCCTTCCCGTCAGGTAAGACGACACGCCCGGTCAAATAGCTGCCTCCGAGCCGGAGGGTTTTGTGTGAAGGACCCGAAGAGAGCTTGAAGGGTCTGATCATTGTCGAAGGTAGGCCCTTGGTGCTGAAGGGCATGATCTCCAGCGTGTACTCCCCGGGCTTGTAATCGAGACTGAATCTCCCAAGAGAGTCGGTTTTCGCTTCCGCAAACTTTTCATCAAAGGGCCAAGCAAACAAGGGGTCGTATTTGGACAAGAGAAGGCTCGCCCTTCCGACCGGATTACCCTCCCGATCGAGCAGTTGCCCTTCGAGATGGGCCAGCTGGGACGTGCTTTCGGGTTTGTGGGCGCAGGAGACGACCAACAGGCACGCGAACGCGAACATTGAGAGGGGCAGGCTCATCAGCTTCACTACGAGGGTCCCCCGGCTGCGGGGCTTGTGGCGGAGAGGGGAAAACGGTACGATTCCGGAAGCCTACATCCTTTCGAGTTCTCCCAACCACAACGGATTGCGGTATTTCCCATGAACCATCGTGAACGCATACGGAACACCCTTCTCGGCCAGCCGACCGACCGGCCGCCGGTCAGCTTTTGGCGGCATTTCTATCACCGGGAGGGGTCGGCGGAGGCCCTGGCGGAGGCCATGCTCGAGTTCCAGCGGACCTACGAGTGGGACCTCCTCAAGGTGAACCCACGTGCGTCCTACCACGTCGAAGACTGGGGAACAAAGACCAAGCGCCCCGGGACCGGGCCGCTCGACAAGCCGAAGGTGGTCGAGAGTCCCGTGAAGGAGCCGGGCGACTGGGCGAAGATCCGCGCGCTCGATCCGACCAAGGGCGTCCTTGGCGAGCATCTCGATGCCGAGGAGCGCATCGCCGCGGCCGTTCAGGGGGACACCGACTGGGTGATGACCGTGTTCAATCCGATCTCGATCGCGGCCGATCTCATCAACGATGACGCGCGCTTCGTGGACCACCTCCGCCATCACGGCGAGCGGGTGCACGAGGCGCTGCGCGCGATCACCGAGACCTTTGCCGGATTCGTGCGCGAGACCATGGCGCGCGGCGCGTCGGGGATCTTTTTCGCCACGACCGATTGGGCCAACGCGGACCACATCGACAAGGAGCTCATGGCCGAGTTCGGCCGGCCGTACGATCTCAAGGTGCTCGCGGAGGCTTTGGGCGGCCTCTTGAACGTGATCCATGTCTGCGGCGCCAACGCCTTCGTCGACGAGCACCTCGACTATCCGGTCGGGGTCGTGTCGTGGGACGCGCACGGGGCAGGGAATCCGAAGATCGCCGCGCTGCGTCAGCGGACGCAGAAGACGCTCCTCACCGGGATCGATCACGAAGGGACGTTCGTGAACGGGCCCGCGGCCGCCGTCCAGGAGGCGGCCAGGGAGGCGCTCCAGGAATCGGGCGGAACCCGCTTCATCCTCGGCCCGGGCTGCGCGGTTCCCGCCGTCGCGCCCATGGCCCATTTCCAGGCCGTCCGGGAGGTAACGCTCGCGTGCGCTTGACCGTCTTCAAATCGAAGCTCCATCGCGTCCGTGTCACCGAGGCCGATCTCAACTACGAGGGATCGGTCACGATCGACGCCGATCTCATGGACGCCGCCCAGATCCTGCC
>DASTKC010000247.1:0-14783 GCA_035716085.1 Candidatus Eiseniibacteriota bacterium
CAGGGCCGGACGTCACGGTGACGGGGCCATAGGTCGTGGCGTGGCCGAAATCGTCCGCGATGCGGATCGAGAGCGGAGCCGCCGCGACCGGCGTGAACGGAACCGTCCCCGCGCCCCCCGAGACCGCCGCCGAATCGGGAACCTGGGCGGCGCCCGTGAGGACGGTGGGACGCACGAAGAAGCCGGCCGCGGCGGGAGTATCGTTCCCGTAGGCGTCACGCGCGCGCACGTCGAGCGCCTGGGACGATCCCGCCAGGAGCGGACCGGCTGGGCCAGTCACCACGAGCGTGTCGGGTGAGCCGGCCATGAACGAGATCGTGGGAGCCATGAGAAGCGGCACGCCGGAGACGGTCGCGTGCACGGCTCCCACCATCGTGAGAGTCGTGAAGGCGCGGAAATCGATCGAGCCCGAGGCGCCGGTGCCCGCGCCAAGCGCGGAGAACGAGACCCCCGGCGGGCCGCTCCACGAGAGCACGATCGACGATGCAGGCACGAGCGGAAGGGTGTGATCGCGCGCGTCGCGCAGCGTCACCGTGACCGTGCTGCCAGCCGGGCCGACCGTCGCGGGCGACACCGCCGCGACCGAAGAGCGCGCCGCGCTCACGGGCCCGGGGACGATCCGGATCGGGATCGAGCCCGACGCGCTCCCGCGCACGGACGTCGCGGTGACGTTCGCCGTGCCGAGCGTGACGCCCCCCAGGAGCGAGAAGGCGATCGATCCCCCCGACGCTTCCACCTGGACGCCCGCGGTCGTCGAGTCGCGATCCGTGGCGACGATCGATCCGAGCGTCGTGGCCACGGTGTAGCGCTCGCCATCGACCACCGTGTTTCCGAATGCGTCCCTGAGCCCCGATGCGGTGACGCCGCGGAGGGCCACGCTGTCCGCCGCCACCGAATCCGGCGACGCCAGGAGCGCGATCGCCCCGGCGGGGACGCCCGATGCGAGCGGAACCGGGATCGAGCCGGTCGCAGAGCCCTGGACCGAGACGAGGGACAGCGATCCCGCGCCGGCGGCCGTGCCCGCGCGCGCCCAGCCCTGGAGCGTTCCGGAGACTCCGGTCGTCCACTGCACGCCGGGCGTGCCCGCGTCCTGATCGCCGAGCGGCGTCAATCCCGAGCCGCTCACGGTGACCTTCTCGCCCGCTGCGACGACGTTTCCATACGCGTCGCGAACGGCGCCGGACGTGATCGAAGTGGAATCCACTCCGTTCGCGACGAGCGTCGCGGGGAGCGCCGACAGCGCGACGTTTCCGAACGGCACGCCGGGAATCGTCGTGACCGAAGCCTCGGCCGTCCCGAGCGATGCTCCCGATCCGTTCGCGTCGATCGCCCGGATGTGCCCCGTTCCGCCGCCGGACGTGACATCCGTGAACGTGAACCGCGCCGAGTCCGCGCCTGCGGGCACGGCGATCTCGAAGATCGCGCCGCCTCCGACCGCGGCGAAATGGCCGCCCGGACGGTCGGTCCAGAGCGTGAGCGTCTCGGCCGTCGCGAGGGACGCGCGATTTCCGAACGCGTCGTACGCGAGGACCGACACCGTGTCCGACGCGCCCGCGACGAGCGCGAGCGTGCCCGGCACGAGGACGATGTGATCGGCGGAGCCCGCGGAGACCGAGAGAGGCGCCCTCGGAGCCGATTCGAAGCCGCTCCCCGCATCGAACGCCGTGACCCAGTACGCGCCCGCGCGGCGCGGAGTGAGCATCCCGCTCCACGCGCCTGCGGTGAGCGCGACCTGGCTCGTGATGAAGTCGGGATCGGCCGGGGCGGGGCCCGAGGCGCCCGTGAAGGCGTGGACGGAGACGCTCGCTCCCGAGATCGGCCCTGTCGTCACCGTGTTGCCGTCCGCGTCGCGCGCGTGCACCGTAGCGAGGAGTCCGGTTCCGGCCGAGCCCCCAGGAGGAAAAGTCGCGTCGATCGAGGACGGCGCGCCGTGGGTCACCGTGATCACGCCGGTCGAGTCAGTGATCGCGCCGTTCGCACTCACCACGCGTCCCGAGCCGACCGTCGTAAGCGTGAGAACGGCACTCGATGCGGGTCCGGCGGGAACCGATCCGATACCACCCGTCACGCTCCACGTCCCCGCCACGAGACCGAGTGGATGATCCGCGACGTCGTATCCGCGCAGGTACAGAGTCGTCGTGTCCTGGTCCGCGTCGAGCGCAAGCGCCGCCACTTCGGCTCCCGCGGCGTCCTCCACGCGCACGTGATCGAGCGGTCCATCCACCTCGAGCACGGGCGACGCGCCGATCGGAGCCGGGCTCGATCCCGCCGGATCGCTCGAGACCCAGAACACCGCCACGTCCGGGCCGGTCGGCTGCACCTGCGCCTGCGGGGTGCCCGCTCCATAGACCAGGGTGAGCGTGTCCCCCGTCTCGAAGCGGCTCGTCGAGGCGCCGCCCAGACGGAGCTCGATCGTGTTCCCGGCAACCAGGATCTGGTTCACCAACGACATGTCGGTGATCTGCACGTAGCCCGGCTGCGCCGGCTGTGCGATCTGCGGCGCGGTCCATCCCGCCGGGACCTGCACGTACAGCCAGCCTCCCTGGGGAAACGCGAAATCTTCAGCGGCGACGTAGCGGATGGTCCATGCGCCGGAAGCCCCCGCGAGAACGGGAGCGGTGGGAACGATCGACGCCGTGCCGCTCCCCGGTGCGGCCCACGCGCCGACCGGAATGCAGCACGATGCGAGCAACGTAAAGGCGAGCGTCCGCACGACGCGGGCGCGCGCGTTCGGCGTAGGCAGGGCAGGACTCCGTTGTTTGGTGCGGGTGTGTTGCGTCCCAGGGACTTAGCGGAGGGCCGGAGCGCAAGAGACATGCCACGGGGCGGACGCGCTCGGCGCCGCGCGACGAGGGTGAGGTCGGCGGAAGTTCCTGTGCCGCAAGGCTTGAATGTGGTGGCAGTTCGAGACGAACGCAGGCTCGCCGCGGATGCCGTTGCAGAATGCACGACGCTCCGGTCGGGAGCGGTCGAGATGCGCGGCGCGGTTGATTTCGAACCGGCGGCCCGGATTGAGCCGCCTCGGCAGCCCTGCCTAGGCCGTCGGCGCTACCGGCGCGGCCACCTCACGTCGCCGACCACCTTCCCCGACCCGGCGCGCGATCCAGGTTCGAGTCCCTGCGGAGGCGCCGGCGGAAGAATCTGCTCGAGGAGGCGGTCCTGATCCAGCGCGCGCTTGTTCGCGAGTCCGATGAAGAGCACCTGGATGATCGTGGCGCCCGCGAGCACGCCGAGTCCCACGTCGAAGACCTCTTTGAGCCGGGAGCGCATCGCGTCGCTCCAGTACGCAAGCCCGAGGAGAAGGAGTCCCACCAGCACGCTCGTCACGAGTCCGGTCAGCTTGCCGAAGGCCGTGGGCTGGATCTTCACCGGACCGTGGAAGAGGTAGAGGTAGCACGTCCCGAGGATCAGGATCCCGTAGCGCGCGAGCATCAGCGCCGTGACCCACCACGGAAGCGCGCCGAAGACCGTCAGCGCGATGAAGACCGTGGCGTTGAAGAAGACGTCGATCGCCGGGTCGAGCACGGCGCCGATGATCGATTCCATGTGGAGCGCGCGCGCCACGACTCCGTCGAGCACGTCGGTGAACGCGCTCGCCGCGAAGAGCCAGACCACGACCGACCAGCGCCCCTCGCGTGCGAGGAGCACGATCGCGGGCACCGCCGCGAGACGGAGCAATGTGAGAGCCACGGGCAGCGGGATGCGCCTTAGGGAGCGCACCTCGGGCGTGCCCGCGAGGCCGATGTGGGCGAGGATCCAGAACGACGCGATGAGGAGGGTCACGCTCGACGCGATGATGTAGGTCACTCCCACGCGCCTCCCGAACGCCCAGGAGAGGAGGAGCGCCGCGCCGAACTGGATGGCGAAGAGGACGAACGACGTCCCTGCGACGGAGCGGACCAGATCGGCGCGCTCCGCGAGCGTGCCGACGATGCGTGCGAGGATGCGGCGGAGGTACCGGGCGACCGAGGTGGGCGTGAAACCCTCCTTGCGGAGGTCCTGGAGGAGATCCTCGGCGAACACGGCTAGGGCACGCGGAGTGACGCCTCGGCGAGCACCCGCTCGGTTCCGAACGTGGTCTCGTCGAGCGCGTAGGCCTCGATCGTGTTGGGGCGGGCGCGTCGGAAGAGAAGCTGCGCTTCGATCTTGTACGGCCCCTTGTGGTCGCCGACCGGCACGCGGTAGCGCGCCGTGGCGCTCGCGCCGGCCTTGATGCGGCGATTCTGGAGCACTTTCGTGGCCACCCAGGTCTCCACAGGCCAATTGCCCAGCTCGTCCTGGAGGATGACGCCGAACACCGAATTGGCCCATTCGGTGAAGGGATCGTTCTCCCAGACGATCGCGCCGTCCGCGGTGAGGACGCGAATCCGGACGATCGCCATGTTCTGGTCGTTGCCGGTGGGGAGCGAGTGGCCCCAGCCGGTGTTCGTCACCACCGCGGACAGCGAGAGCGAATCACCCGACGTGGTCTTCGTTCCGCGCAGCACGAGCGTCGCGGCCGGACCGGGCTGCGCCTTCTCGGCGACCTCGGCGCTGAAGGAATGGTCGGGCACCTTCGGACGCGACGGACCGAGGTACGAGACACGTCCCGGCTGGCCGGGCATGTGGCATGTCTGGCAGCTCACTCCCTGCTTCGCGTACTTCGACGCCTTCCACTCCGCGTACGTGTCGCTGATCGTAACGCCGTTCTGGTTCTTGTACGCGTGGCATCCGCCGCAGAACCCCGACGTGCGCAGATAGGTGGAGACTTCCGAGCCGTGCGCGTTGGTCGGGACCGGATTCCGGATGGAGCCGTAGTAGTGGTTCAGATCCAGCTCGAACGGCGGATTGCCGGTCGAGGGGCCGGGCGCCGACACCATGTGGCAGAAGACGCAGGTCACGCCCTCGTGCGACACGTCGCGCACGAAATTGAAGTCCTGGTTCACGTAGGTGGTCGCCTCGTGGCAGGGTCCGCAGTTCAGGAACGTGCCGCCACGCGTCGTCTTGAGCGACTGGAAATACATCCGGCCGAAGAGAAGATTCTGCGACCGCTCGGCCTTCGAGTGGGCCGAATTCTGCCACGATTCGGTGATCGAGAGATGGCAGGTCTTGCAGGTCTCCGCCGGCTGGAGGTTGACGTCGCGCCGGAAGAGCGGAGGCGGCGTGTAGCCGACCGCGCCGAAGGCGAGCGCGAGCAACAGGGCGACGGGGAGGATTCGCGGGTTCGGGGGGCTCGTTCGCAAGATGGCGGGAATACTACAGGGTCGACCCCGGGGGTTCAAGGCGACCGCCCTGGAATGCTTCGGCGGCAATCGTGCCCAGGATCGCGACCCCCGCCCGGAGCGAGCCCGACACGGTGCCCGAGATCTTCGACCGGCCGATGCGCCGGCGGTAGCGCACGGGGGTTTCCTCGGCCCGGACGCCCCGCCGCGCCGCCTTGACCTGCATCTCGACGGTCCACCCGAAGGCGCGATCCTGCATGCCGAGCCGGCGCAGGGAATCCCACCGGATCGCCCGGAACGGCCCGAGATCGGTGTAGCGCACGCCGTAGAGGGACCGAATGAGCCGCGTCGCGAGCCAGTTGCCGAAGCGAGCCTGCGGCGTGAGCGCTCCCGGCTCGCGCACGCCGCGCGTCCGGCTGCCGATGACCAGATCCGCGCGTCCCGAGCGGATCGGCTCCACGAGCAGGTCCGCTTCGGATGGATCGTCGCTCAGGTCCCCGTCCAGGAAGAGAACGATGTCGGGCGGATCGGACGCGAGGGCGGCGATGCCGCGGAGGCAGGCGGCGCCGTAGCCGCGCTCGGGCTCCGACACGACGAGCGCGCCGTGTGCGCGCGCCACGTCCGCAGTGCCGTCGGAGGAGCCGTTGTCGGATACGACGGCGCGGCGCACGAGCGGCCGCGGGAGCTCTTCGAGCACGCGGCCGATCGACGAGGCCTCGTTGAGCGCCGGAATGACGCAGTCCACGGTGAAAACCGGGGGCGAGGGGCTCTCGACGCGCACCACGGCGGTCACTTCCGCTTGAGCGCGGCGCGTGCCGCGGCGAGCCGGGCGAGCGGGATGCGGAAGGGGCTGCAGGAGACGTAGTCGAGCCCCACGTTCTCGAAGAAGTCGATCGATGCGGCGTCACCGCCGTGCTCGCCGCAGATCCCGATCTTGAGGCCGGGCTTGGCCCGCCGCCCCGCGAACGCCGCCCGCTGGACGAGCGTGCCCACTCCCTTCACGTCGATCGAGACGAACGGATCGCCCGGGAGGATTCCCGAGCTCGCGTATTCCGGAAGGAAGCGCCCCGAATCGTCGCGCGAGTAGCCGAAGGTCATCTGGGTGAGATCGTTCGTTCCGAACGAGAAGAAGTCGGCGTGCTGGGCGATCTCGTCGGCGAGCACCGCGGCGCGCGGCACCTCGATCATCGTGCCGATCGTGTAGGGGATCGTCACCCCCGCCTTCTTCATCACCTCCTCGGCGACCGCCTCCACCTCCGCGCGCTGCCGACGAAGCTCCTCCGGGTCGCCGACGAGCGGGATCATGATCTCTGGAATGACGCGCTTCCCCGCCTTGAGCACCTGGACTGCGGCCTCGAAGACCGCGCGCGCCTGCATGCGCGTGATCTCCGGATGGAGGATGCCGAGCCTGCATCCGCGGAACCCGAGCATCGGATTGAACTCGTGGAGCTCCTCGACGCGCGCGAGGGTGCGCTCGATCTCTTTCCGGCGCGCGGGCGTCCCCTTCTTCCCCATCTCGCGAAGCTGCGCTTCGAGCTCGGCGCGCTTGGGCAGGAACTCGTGGAGCGGCGGGTCGAGGGTGCGAATCGTGACCGGGCATCCCTCCATCGCGAGGAAGAGGCCCTTGAAGTCCGCGCGCTGGAGCGGGAGGAGCTTGGCGAGCGCCCCCTCGTAGGCTTGGATCGTGGGCTTGGACTCGCGCCGCTCGCGGAGGAGCTCCGCGTTCAACCGCGCGCGCTCGGAGCGCGGTGCCTCCGCGAGCTCCGCTTCGATCCGCGCGATCCTCACCTTCGCGTCCCGCGCTCGCTGCGCGTTCAGGATCATCGCGACCACGTGCGGGATCCGGTCGGGCGCGAAGAACATGTGCTCCGTGCGGCAGAGCCCGATTCCCTCGGCTCCGAGGTGGCGCGCGATCTTCGCGTCGCGCGGCACGTCGGCGTTGGCCCGAACGCGGAGCCGACGCTCCTCGTCGCACCAGGCCATCAGCCGCTCGAAGCATTGATAGAGCGGCGCCTTGGCGGCTGGAAGCTCCCCCGTGAGCACGCGGACGACTTCGGAGTCGGTCGTGGGGACGTCGCCCACGAGGACCTCGCCGGTCGAGCCATCGAGCGAGAGGAATGCGCCCTCCTTGAGCTTCTTGCCGCCGATCACGAGCACGCGCTCCTCCTCGTGGATCTGGAGCGCGGAGCAGCCGACCACGCAGCACTTCCCCATCCCGCGCGCGACCACGGCGGCGTGCGAGGTCATGCCTCCGGTCGCGGTGAGGATCCCCTGCGCGGCGTGCATGCCGGCGATGTCGTCCGGCGAGGTCTCGGCGCGCACCAGGATGACGCGCTCCGACGCCCCGCGGCGCACCGCTTCGTCGGACGTGAAGACGATCGCCCCCGCGGCGGCGCCGGGCGATGCCGGGAGTCCCGTCGCGACCTTGTCGTGCTTCTTCCGTGCGGCGGGGTCGAGCACGGGGTGGAGCACCTGATCGAGGTGCGCGGGCTCGACGCGCTCGATCCCCTCGCGCTTCGTGAGGAGTCCTTCCTCCACCATCTCGACCGCGATCTTGAGCGCGGCGATCCCGGTGCGCGCGGCGCGCCGGGTCTGGAGCATGAAGAGGCGCCCCTCCTCGACCGTGAACTCGAAGTCCTGCACGTCGCGGTAGTGCCGTTCGAGGCGCGAGGTGATCTCGCGGAGCTGGCCGTACGCCTCGGGGAGCTCGCGCTCCATCTCCTCGATGGGCCGCGGCGTCCGGATCCCGGCCACCACGTCCTCGCCCTGCGCGTTGCGGAGGTATTCGCCGTAGAAGCGCCGCTCCCCCGTGCCGGGATCCCGCGTGAAGCCGACGCCCGTCGCGGAGCTCAGGCCGAGATTGCCGAAGACCATCGCCTGCACGGTGACCGCGGTGCCGAGCCCTTCGGGGATTCCGTGGATGCGCCGATAGTGGACCGCGCGCTCCGTGTTCCACGAGCGGAAGACCGCGTCGCGCGCGCCGGCGAGCTGGACGCGCGGGTCTTGCGGAAAGTCGCGGCCCGTCTCGCGCTTCACGATGTCGAGGAAGCGGCGGGACAGCGCCTCGAGGCGCTCCGCGGTGAGATCCACGTCGAGCTCGACCTTGGCGCGAGCCTTCTCGCGCGTGAGCTCGCGCTCGAGGAGCGCGCGCGGCACGCCGAGCACGACGTCGGAGTACATCTGGATGAACCGGCGGTAGCTGTCGTGGGCGAAGCGCGGATGACCGCTGCGCTGCGCGAGCCCCGGCACGGTTTGATCGTTCAACCCGAGGTTGAGCACGGTGTCCATCATCCCGGGCATCGAGACCGGAGCGCCGGAACGAACCGAGACGAGGAGCGGATTCTCCGGATCGCCGAGCCTCCGCCCGAGGTAGCGCTCGAGCTTCCGGAGCGCGTCCTTCTCCTCCTGCACGGTGGACTCGAGGAGACGCCCCCCGGCCTCGAAGAACTGCCGGCACGCGGCGGTGGTGATCGTGTAACCGGGAGGGACCGGAATGCCGGCGTTGGTCATCTCGGCGAGGCCGGCGCCCTTGCCTCCGAGGAGGTCGCGCATGCGCGCATTCCCTTCCGCGCTGCCGGCGCCGAAGGAATAGACGTGCTTCGGTTGATCCGCCGGACGGGGCGATGCCTTCGCGGCCGCTTTCGTCGCGGTCTCCTGCGCGCTCATGGTGCAGCCCTCCGCGCGCGCCGGTCGGTCATCGGAGCCCGCCTCCCTCGAGTCGCGCGACCCCGCGGATCGATCCGACCTCGAGGCCGGCCGCATTTCGAAGGGGCTCCCCGGCGTGCTGCGCGAGCGCGCGCCGTTCCGCATCGCCGAGCACGCCCAGCGCCTCGAGCACGGAGACCACCGCCGGCCCGAGGGCGCGCCGCGATCCGTCCTCCACCTTCACCGCGATCCCGACGCCGATATCCACGAGGCCGATCGCGTGCACCGCCTCCGCTCCCGCCTTCGCGACCGCGGACGGAGTCGCCCGCATGAGGAGCGCGTCGAGACGCCCGGGGCCCGCGACCAGCTCCGGATGTTCCTGCATCGCATCCCGGATCGCGGCGAGCGCCGGAAGCGGAGCACCGCCCGAATCCTGCCCGCTCGCGAGGAGCGCGAACGCCCGAGCGAGCGTATCGAGCGGCATGCGGGGCGTCGGTGCGCTGCACCCGTCGATCGCGGGCTCGGGATCGGTCCAGGGCTCGCCCAAGAGCGAGGCGAAGCGATCGAAGATGTGCTGCTGCACCGGATGGCTCGGATCGGCGTAGGTCTCGACGGGCGCGCCCAGGTAGCGCGCGAAGAGCATCATGCCCGCGTGCTTGCCGGAGCAGTTGTGGCGGACCGGCGTCGGCTCCTCGTGCGCGCGGCGGAGCCGCTCCGCGGTCGCTTCGTCGTACGGAGGATGGACGCCGCATTGGAGCATCGATTCGTCGACGCCCGCGGCTCTCAGGATCGTGCGCGCGAGCGCGGCGTGCCGGTCGGTGCCGCTGTGGGAGCCTGCGATCAAGGCGAGGGCATCGCTCGCGAGCCCGGACTTGGCGAACGCGCCCGACTCGACGAGAGGAAGGGCCTGGAACGGCTTGAACGCCGAGCGGGGAAAGACGAGCGCCTTGGGCTCACCCGTGAAGGCGAGGAGACGACCCCGGGCGTCGACGACCGCGACGTGGCCGCGATGGATGCTCTCGACACGCTCGTCGCGGAGCACGTGCACGAGCGGCGTGGCGCGCGCGTCCGCCGCCGCCAGGTCCACTCCGCGTGCCTGCCTCTGCGTCACCGCCACCGTTCGATCCCCACGAACGCCCGAGGGCGAGCTAACTGTCGATCTGGGCCTTCTGGAGCTTGCCGCTGTAGTCGATGTAGACCGACTTCCACTCGGTGAACGCGTCGATCACGGTCGGCCCGCCTTCACGGTGGCCGTTGCCGGTCTCCTTCACGCCGCCGAAGGGAAGCTGCACCTCGGCGCCGATCGTCGGGCCGTTCACGTACGTGATGCCCGCCTCGATGTCGCGAATCGCGCGCATGGCGCGGTTCACGTCGGCCGTGTAGATCGAGGAGCTCAATCCGTAGGGCGTGTTGTTGAGCACCTGGATCGCCTCCTCGAACGAGGACACGGTGATCACCGAGAGCACCGGACCGAAGATCTCTTCGACGGCGATGCGCATCGACGGCGTCACCTGATCGAAGATCGTCGGCTTGTAGAAGTGCCCCTGCGCGAGCGCTCCGTCTTCGGCGGGAGAGCCACCGGCCACGAGCTTCGCCCCCTCGGCCTTTCCGATCTCCACGTAGCTGTGCACGCGTTCCTTCTGGCCGCGATTCACGACCGGACCCACGTCGGTTCCGGGCTCGAGTCCGTCTCCGAGCTTGAGCTTCTGCGCGCGCTCGATCAGCCGCGCGAGCATCGCGTCGTGCACAGGCTTCTCGACGATGAGGCGGCTCGTCGCGGTGCAGCGCTGGCCGGTCGTGCCGAACGCGCCCCAGAGCACGCCCTCGACCGCGAGGTCGAGATCCGCATCTGCGAGCACGATCTGCGCGTTCTTCCCACCGAGCTCGAGCGAGAGCCGCTTGAGCGAGCTCGCCGTGCGCTCGGCGATGGTCTTGCCGACCTCGGACGAGCCGGTGAAGGAAACCATCGCGACGCCGGGACTCTCCGAGAGCGGGACGCCGACCGCGGAGCCGCCGCCATGCACCAGGTTGAGCACGCCCTCGGGCACGCCAGCCTCCACGAGGACTTCGACCAGGTGGTGCGCGGACGCCGGGGTGTCGGTGGCGGGCTTGATGACCACCGTGTTTCCGGTGACGAGCGCCGGGAAGATCTTCCAGGACGGGATGGCCATCGGGAAATTCCACGGCGTGATGAGGCCGCAGACCCCCATCGGCTGTCGGATCGACATCGCGAACTTGTTCGGGAGCTCGGACGGCGCGGTGACTCCGAAGAGGCGCCGGCCCTCGGCCGCGATGTAGTAGGCCATGTCGATGGCCTCCTGGACGTCGCCGCGGGTCTCGGCCAGCACCTTCCCCATCTCCCGCGTCATGGCGCGGGCGAAGGCTTCCTTCTTCTCGCGGAGGATTTCAGCGGCGCGGTAGATGATCTCGGCCCGCTTGGGCGCCGGGACGAGGCGCCAGGACTTGAAGGCCCTCTGCGCTGCCTGGACCGCCGCCTCGACGTCTTCCTTCCCCGACTCGGGGAAGGTCCCGATGAGGTCGGAGGGGCGGGCGGGGTTCCGGTTCTCGAAGGTACGGCCGGTGCGCGCCGGGACCCAGGCGCCGCCGATGAGGTTGAGGTAGCTCCGGGCGGCCGGGTCGGCCGTCCGGGTGCGCTCGGCCGGCTCGGCCGAGGGAGAGGCGGTCTGGGGGTTCATGCGAAGCCTCCGGGCCGCCTTGGGTTTACCGGCGGGCGGCCTACTTGATGATGACGAAATGCCCCTTCTTGGGCGTACGGCCGTCGGTGGGGTGAACCGTATAGAGATAGATCCCTGAGACCACCGTCCGGCCGTCGTCGTTCTTGAGATCCCAGGGCACCTCGCCCGTGACTCCGCCCGGACTCGAGTTCGGGTTCTGGGTGAGCACCCGCAGGAGCTCGCCGTTGGAGGTGTAGATCCGGATCGTCGCACCGGCCGGGACGTTGATGAAGTGGATCTCCCGCTGGTTCGGCCCCAGATCCCACTCGGCCGAGCCCTTGTATGGATTCGGGACGACCGCGATGTGCTCCATGTTGTCGGCGGGCGGGGTCGCCGGGGTCAGGTAGACGAGCTGGGAGCTGTCGATGGGGCTCTCGGCGAAGTCGGCGTTCACGCTCGTGGTGGTGTCAATGGATGTTACCGCGTATTCGTGGCGGAACCCCGCGAGCGGGGCCAGATCCACGAAGATCCGGGCCGTGGTGTCCACGTCCGCCGGGTTCCCCGGCGGGTAGTCGAGAATGTAGCTTCCATCCGGTAACTTATTGTTATAAAATCCTCTAAAGAAGATTCCAGTGCCCGTGAAGACGAAATTCTGAACGTCGCAGGGGGCCTGCTGGGCGAGGCAGACTGGGCCCACGCGGTCCCTGGCCATCCATTGCCCAACCAACTCCAAGCGGCTCGGGGAGATACCCTCGATCGTCCGGCGGACCCGATAGCCGTTCCGGACCGGCACGCACTGGGGGGTGCAGACGGAGTCGTACTCGACGCTCGAGCTCCACAGGATCCAGACGAACGTCCCGGTCTGGTTGTTGACCTGATTCGCCGTATGTGTCTGGAGATAATAGCCTTTAACCCCTGTCGGGCTGGTCAGAGTCTGGCCGGGGGCGGGGGCTGCGTGGGCGAGAAGGACGGTGCAAAGAGACATGACGAAGCCGAGCCTGAACAGCGGGTTCCTGAACATCAACCTCCCTCACACGTCGGCGGCCCCGGCGGCGCACCGGTCCAGCAATAGATATCCGATTGGGGGGGTGCCGTGCAATTGGGGCTTGCGGAAGTAGCCCACCGGCCGGCCCGAGCGAAACGGGCTCGCTGGCCCGACCCGAGCGGCAGACTAGGGCTCCAAGTGACGGTGTGTCAAGGCATTTTTGAACAGCCGCTACCCCGATAAGTTCCAAAAATCCCTTGACAGTAGGGGCGTATCGCCTGTATACTCAATCGAGTAAAAAAACGGGGCAACCCTTTCCCATTGTGAGAACCAACATCGTCTTAGCTCGATTCGAATCACGATCCCGTAAGGAGGTGATTAGGCTCGTAGTGTCGTCTACCTTATCCTCTTGAGGTGTCTTCTCGCTTTTACCTGCGTTAGAGAGGAGATGAATGGGATGAAGAAATTACTAGGCGTCATCGGAATCCTGGCGCTGGCGGCCGCGATGCTTCCGGCTCAGGGGCACGCGGATCTGCGCGGTTCGTTCGCGCCGATTACGATCGCTAGCGGGTTTTCCCAGGGATGCGAAACCGCGTCTCACCGGCCCGACGACGGCACCGGCACCATGCTGTTCCCGGTGGACGGCGGCCGTCTCGAGCCCGAGTGGATCACGTTCACGGCGCGGAGCCTCGTGGTCGGCCATGAGAACGTCCGCTCGATTTATCTGCACCTGAATGCCCAGCAGTCGGGGTACTTCGCCGTCATCAAGACGGACCCACTGGTGGGCTCCTTTGGGCATGACGACATCTCCTATTTCGATCCGGCCTGGAGCTACGACGGCAGGTTCCTCGCCTACATCAAGTCTGTGGGCAACACCGCCAGCGGCCTCTTCGTGCAGGAGTATTTCGTTTCGGATGACTTCGAGGCCGTGTACGGCCCCGGCATGGGCGCGGATAGCCCGGTGGGCGCGGAGTGGCTCGTCACGAACGCCGGCGACCCCCGTCACCCGGCTTGGCACCCGTCGTCCTACGTGCTCGCGTACGACACTTCGGTTGGCACCTCGCGCGACATCTACACGCAGACCATCGACGTGGGTCCCGGACATATCGACGGCCCTCCGGTTCGCGTGACCTTCGACAACGCCAAGGCCGAGCAGGATCCGGCCTGGTCGCCGAATGGCACCGACATCGCCTACACCACGAACAAGTTCGGCCCGCTCCAGATCGAGATCGTGAACACCTCGCTCCCGCCGGCCGATCCGAACTACACGCACCTCGCCGAGCCGAACTTCGCGTTCGTCACGCACAACAATCCTTCGTACGACCCAACGGGCGCCCAGCTCCTCTATGACGCCCCGGGTGGCGAGAACGTGAACAACGTGGTTTCGATCTGGAGGCTCGACCTGGCGACGAAGGCCAAGTGCGAGATGCAGCTCGACAACCGCGCCGATGCGGATCCCTCGTGGTCCCCGTTCGTGCAGCACACGCGGGCTCCCGAGAGCCTCCCGTACTCGTACTTCGTCATGACGTCCCAGGGCGGCAACTTCGGCGTGAACATCTGGCGTGCGAACCTGATCAACAGCTGCCTCACGCCGCTGCCGATGGCCGTCACGATCACCCCGAACGTGATCAACTGGAAGTCGGAGAACAAGGGCAACAACGACGGCGTGCCGTTCGTCACCAAGATGAAGTACCCGGCTGAGACGAAGGCGCTCGGTTACGTCTGCCGCTCGGCCAACACGGGCGGCGAAGGCACTCGTCTCCGTTCGACCATCTTCAACAGCCCGACGCTCCTCAACCTCTCGTGCCCGACCAACGCGGATCTCCACCCGCAGGGTCTCACGGGCGTCCCGAACACCGAGTGCTTCGACACGGCGGACACGCTCAGCGTGAGCCCGCTCACGCTCGAGCGCACGATCACCTGCTGGTTCGACCGTCGCACGATCCTCGACCAGATCACCGCGTTGGGCCTAGTCGACAAGCAGGTTCCGATGGAGATGACGGCCTACTCGAACCTGACGGGCCGCAAGTTCCAGGGCTTCGCCTACATCAAGGTCAACAAGGTGTCCGGCGCTTCTTCCAACGTTGCGATGATCAGCAACTCGCCGAACCCCTTCAACCCGGTCACGCAGATCAAGTTTGCGGTCTCGAAGGCCGGCACGTACTCGCTCCGCATCTACAACGTGCAGGGCGCGCTGGTGAAGTCGCTGGCCAGCCAGCGGTATGACATCGGCACCCACGAAGCCACGTGGGACGGCCGCACCAACACCGGTGGCAA
>DASTKC010000248.1:0-3890 GCA_035716085.1 Candidatus Eiseniibacteriota bacterium
GCCAGCGGCACCGGGGTCGTCGCGACGACCGAGCAGGTGGCCGAGGCGCACGTCTGGGTCGGGGAGGAGCTGACACGCCTCGGCCGGAGCGCGACGCCCGTGCTCTACGGTGGCAGCGTGGATCCGAAGACGGCGTTGCCCCTGGCCCAGCTCAAGGAAGTGGACGGCTTCCTGGTGGGCGGCGCGTCCCTGGACGCCCCGTCCTTCCTCGCGATTGCCAAGGCGTTAGCCGCGGCGGTCGAGCCCGCCCGCGATTGACCCCCGCCAGGGTGCGTGGTAGTCTGGTCGGCCACACGCGTCCACGAACATCTCGGAGGAGTTCATGTCGGGCATTCTGATGGGCCTCATCACGACGCTCCACATCCTGGGCTGCGTCTCCTTGATGGTGGCCATCCTGCTCCAGTCGGGGAAGGGAGGCGGTCTCGCCGGGACGTTCGGCGCGGGATCCAGCCAGACCCTCTTCGGCGGACGCGGGGCGGCGACCTTCCTGAGCCGCGCCGCCGGGACCCTGGCGGTCGTGTTCTTCCTCACTTCGTTGACCCTGAGCCTCACCTCGACGCGTCAGAGCGTCGCCGGCGGACGGAGCCTCATCACCGAGGAGGCGAAGAAGCGAGCGGGCCAAGGGCAGCGTCCCGCGGAGTCGAACGCGCCGCCGCCTTTGGGCGGAGCGACCACGCCGGGTCAGGGCCTGACGCCTCCGGCTGCGACGCCTCAGACCACGCCTCCGGCGACGGCTCCCGCGCCCACGGCTACGAAGCCGTCCACGGTGCCGGTGAAGAGGGCGCCCGCAGCGCAGCCTCCGGCCGCGTCGACCACGCAGCCGCCGGCGCAGCAAGCGCCCGCAACGAACGCGCCGTCGACGAACACGACCGCACCGACTCCGCCTGCGACCGAAGGGAACACGACGACGCAGGGCGGTCAGTAATCGTATGCATCAGCCCGGGTGGTGGAATCTGGTAGACACGTACGTTTGAGGGGCGTATGGGTAACCCCCGTGCGAGTTCAAATCTCGCCCCGGGCACCACAATGGGTCCCCTTTCCTTCGTGAAAGGGGACCCGTTTTTTTATGCGGTAGAGCGGCCGCCGTGCGGTCGCGAGGGTGTGGAGTGCTTACGCGCCGGCGCGCGAGGCGGGAGGCTCGGGGATGATGCCGACGAGGCGGATGGTGAAGCGATCCTCGGCGCGGACCTCGTTCCTCCCGCCGCAGTGCTGGCAGCGAACGTAGGAGCGGCGAGGATCTTCGCGCAGATGAAGGATCTGGGTCGGTCCAAAGAGCTTCGAGCACCGGAGGCACTCGACGGCGGGGTTGCTGACCAGCTCGGCCTGCTCGGGCATTGCGGTTCCTCCAGGATTCGGATGGGCGTGGCGCGGCACCGCGCGTCCTCGTACCGGGGCATTGTAGGCGCGCCGGGCGGCGCGGTCCAGCCCGCGGGGGTGCCCGCGTGAGCGCCACGGCCGGTGCCTACGACGCCCGCCGCGCCGCCTCGTACTGGAGCGGCGAGCGCCACCATCTCGGGGACGAACTCGCGTCGGTGCTGAGCCTCGGCGAGCCGCCCGCCGTCAACCAGGCCTACGACGCCTGGGAGACCGGCCTCGTGCTCCGCACGCTCGGCGAAGGCGCCGGACGCCTCGGGCTCGACGTCGGAGCCGGGATCGGCCGCGTCGCGATCCGCCTCGCGCCGTTCCTCGGGCGCGTCGCCTGCGTCGATCTCGCCCCGGGCATGCTCGAGCGTCTCCGCGCGAACGCCGCGAGCGCCGGTGTCGCGAACGCCGACCCGCTCCGCTCGCGATCGGACTCGCTCCCGTTCGCGAGCGCGTCCTTCGACGCGGCGGTCTGCCTCGGTCTTCTCGAGCATCTGCCGCGTCCGGTCCAGAGCGCGACGATCGCCGAAATCGCGCGCGTGCTCCGTCCGGGCGGCCTCTTCTGGCTCGTGCTCAATAATCCGGAGAGCACCCTTCTCACGGACACCGCCGACAATCCGTATCGCGACGGGCTCCAGCGGGAGAGCGGCTACTACTGCTCGGTCGTGTCCGAGCCAGCCCTCCTCGAGGAAGCCGCGGCATTCTTTCGGATCGAGAACTTGGGCTCGAACCTCGTCTACTCGCTCCAGCGTCACGCCGCGCGCATGCTTCCAGACGCCTCACGGCGGGATCCGCGCCTGGCCCCGTTCTTCGCACGCGCGGCCGAGTGGGACTTAGCACTTCGCCCGGTCGGGAGGATGGCCCGCGCCGCCGCGGATCACCACCTCTACGGACTCGTGCGCCGATGAGCGACGACAAGCCGATCCTCGTCACAGGCGGCGCCGGCTACATCGGCTCGGTGCTCGTCCCGATGCTCCTCGAGAAGGGCCATCGGGTGCGCGTGCTCGACCGGTTCCTTCACGGCGGACACGGGCTCGAATCCCTGAACGGCGAGGGCAATCTCGAGGTCTTGATCCGCGACCTCCGCGATCCGCGTGTGCACGACGAGGCGATCGAAGGCGTCGATACGGTGATCCACCTCGCGGCAATCGTCGGCGACAAGGCGTGCGCCCAGAACGAGGAAGTCGCGGTCCAGACCAACTGGACCTCCACGGTCGCGTTCGCGCGCCGCGCCGCCGCGAGTGGCGTCCGCCGGTTCGTGTTCGCCTCCACGTGCAGTGTTTACGGAGAGGGCCGGGACGAGATCCTGACCGAGGAGTCGCCGGTTCGCCCGCTGTCCCTGTACGCCGAAACGCGACATCACGCGGAGGAGGGGCTGCTCGAGCTCGTAGGGATGCAAGGGTTCGAACCCGTGCTGTTGCGATTCGGGACCGTGTACGGGCTTTCTCCTCGGATGCGATTCGACCTCGTCGTGAACCTTCTTACGCTCCACGCGGTCAAGCGGGGGAAGGTCTCGATCTTCGGCGGCAAGCAATGGCGCCCCTTCGTGCACGTGCGCGACATCGCGCGGGCGCTCGAGATGGGAATGACCGAAGCGCCGCCGCCGAATCGGCCGATCCTGAACGTGGGGGACAACCTCGAGAACTATCAGCTCCTCGATCTCCGGGAAGAGCTCGAGGCGCGGGTCCCGGGCGTGCGAATCGATGTCGTGCCCGAGGCGAGCGATCCGCGAACCTACCGTGTCTCCTTCGATCGGATCGAGAAGCTGTGGGGATTCCGCGCCAGCCGGCGCGTCGGGGACGGGATCGAGGAGATTGCCCACGCGCTCAAGGGTGGCGCGATCCCGGATCCGGAGAGCAAGCGCTACGTGAACGCCTGAGCGTTGCGCCGGTAGGGTCTTGCGCCCTGTGCCAGCGCGGGTTAGGGTCAATCGATACGAGCAGGTCGGCTCCGCGGGAGGTACTCCTTTGCCACGCCTACAGTTGAGTTTGGACGAACTACGCGAGCGCGCGCTTTTCGTCCGACGGGACATCGTCACCCTCCTGGCCCGCTCGCAGAGCGGCCATAGCGGCGGTCCCTTGTCGACGGCCGACTTCGGGACGGCGCTCTTCTTCCACGAGATGGACGTGAACCCCGAGAAGCTGGACGATCCGTCCCGCGACCTCTGGCACTTCTCGATCGGCCACGTCACACCGGTCATCTACGCGCTCATGGCGGAGCGTGGCTACTTCCCGCTCGCGGATCTGCTCGGCTTTCGCCAGTTCAAGGGGCACCTCCAGGGGCATCCGAGCAAGCACGACACTCCGGGAATCGAGGTCTCCTCGGGCTCGCTGGGGCAGGGGCTCTCGGTCTGCTGCGGCATGGCGTACGGATCGCGCTTCGACAAAAATCCGCGTCGCGTCTACTGCGTGATGGGGGACGGCGAGCAGCAGGAAGGGCAGATCTGGGAGGCGTCCATGTTCGCCGCCCACTACAAGCTCGACGACCTTTGCGCCATGATCGACTACAACCGGAAGCAGATCGACGGC
>DASTKC010000249.1:0-12798 GCA_035716085.1 Candidatus Eiseniibacteriota bacterium
GACGGAGACGTTCCTCGAGGCGCAGCGCTCGAGGCTCGGGCGTCCCGTGTCCGGGCTCCTGCACGTGCTCCTGAAGCGGCGGCGGCTCGACCATCTCGTGGCGATCGCGGAGGAGTTCGAGAAGCTGGCAGAGAAGGCCCAGGGCATCACGCACGCGACGGTGCGCACGGCGTCTCCGATCACGGACGCCCAGGCGGACCGGCTCACACAGGTCCTCATGCGGCGCATGGGAGGCACGATTCAGCTCACGCGCGAGGTGGACCCGTCCCTGCTCGGGGGCGCGGCCGTTTCGCTGGATCACAAGGTCATCGACGGCACCCTCGCCTCGGAGCTTCGGCGCATCCGCCGGGCGCTCTTGCAGGCCAGGATTCCAGGTAGGGGATAACGCATGGCATTCAAGCCCGAGGAAGTCAGTTCGGTTCTCGAGCAGGAGCTCGAGAAGTACGAGTCCCGGCTCACGCAGGAGAGCGTCGGGACGGTGCTCCAGGTCGGCGACGGGATCGCCCGCGTCTGGGGTCTCGACGACGCGATGGCCGGGGAGCTCGTGCTCTTCCCCGGAGACGTGACGGGCGTGGTCCTCAATCTCGAAGAGGACAACGTAGGGTGCGCGCTCTTCGGCACGACCCAGTCGATCAAGCAGGGGGACACGGTCCGCCGCACGAGCCGCCTCGCGTCGGTGCCTGTTGGGGACGCGATGTTCGGGCGCGTGATCAACGCGATCGGCGAGCCGATCGACGGCAAGGGTCCGATCGTCACGACCGACTCCCGACCGCTCGAAGGGCGCGCGCCGGGCGTGGTGGACCGCCAGCCCGTGAACCAGCCCGTGCAGACGGGCCTCAAGGCAATCGACTCCATGATCCCGATCGGCCGCGGACAGCGCGAGCTCATCATCGGCGACCGCCAGACCGGCAAGACCGCCGTCGCCATCGACACGATCCTGAACCAGAAGGGCACCGGCATCCGCTGCATCTACGTGGCGGTGGGGCAGAAGGACTTCACGGTCGCGAAGGTCGTGAAGATTCTCCAGGACGGGGGCGCGATGGAGTACACGACCGTCGTCGCGGCAGGCGCCTCCGAATCCGCGCCGCTCCAGTACATCGCCCCCTTCACGGGGTGCGCCATCGGCGAGGACGTCCGCGATCGCGGCGGCCACGCGCTCGTGATCTACGACGATCTCTCGAAGCACGCGGCGGCGTATCGGCAGCTCTCGCTCCTCCTCCGCCGGCCGCCGGGGCGCGAGGCGTTCCCGGGAGACGTCTTCTATCTCCACTCGCGCCTCCTCGAGCGCGCCGCCAAGCTGAACGATCCGCTGGGCGCCGGCTCGCTCACAGCGCTTCCGATCATCGAGACCCAGGCCGGCGACGTCTCGGCCTACATCCCGACGAACGTCATCTCGATCACGGACGGACAGATCTTCCTCGAGAGCGATCTCTTCTACTCGGGCGTCCGTCCCGCGATCAACGTCGGCATCTCGGTGTCGCGCGTCGGCGGCAAGGCGCAGACCAAGGCCATGAAGAAAGTGGCCGGCCGGCTCCGTCTCGACCTCGCACAGTACCGCGAGCTCGCGGCGTTCGCGCAGTTCGGCTCCGACCTCGACAAGACGACGCAGGCGCAGCTCACGCGCGGCGAGCGCATGGTCGAGCTCCTGAAGCAGGGCCAGTACCAGCCGCTCTCGGTGGAGCGCCAGGTGGCGATCATCTACGCGGGCACGAACGGCTTTCTCGACGACCTGCCGGTGACGTCCGTCCGTCCCTTCGAGCAGGGCTTCTACGAGTACCTCGACAAGGAGTACGCCGACCTCATGCACGAGCTCCGCGCCAAGTACGAGCTGACGGACGCGGGCGAGGGCAAGCTCAAGAAGGCGATCGAGGCGTACAAGGCCGTGTTCGTGAAAAGTCCGAAGAAGGCCTAGTCGATTGGCGACACTCCGCGACATCCGCCGCCGCATCCGGTCCGTCCGGTCGACGGCGCAGATCACGAAGACCATGGAGATGGTCTCGGCGGCGAAGCTACGCCGGGCGCAGACCGCGCTCGAGTCGGCGCGCCCCTACGATCAGGAGCTCAAGAAGGTGCTCGCGAATCTCGCGAGCGCGTCCGGGGACTCGCTCACTCCGGTGTTCGTGCGTCGCGAGGTGAAGCGCCGTGCCTTGATCGTCATCACCTCAGACCGCGGCCTGAGCGGCGCCTTCAACGTGAACCTGATCAAGGCGGCCGAAGGCCGGCTCCGCGAGGGCGGGGCGCCGATCGCGCTCGTCACGCTCGGACGGAAGGGGGCCGACTATTTCCGCCGCCGGAACGCGGCCGTGCTCCACTCCAACACGGAGATCGGCGGAGTCGCTTCGTGGAAGATGGCCGAGGAGCTGAGCCGCGACCTCACGGCCCGCTTCCTCGCAGGCGAGATCGACGAGGTCGATCTCGTGTTCACGCACTTCAAGAGCGCGCTCTTCCGGTCCATCGTGATCGAGCCGTTCCTCCCGCTCGGCCGGACCGAGACCGCCGAAACCGTGCAGACGCTCGACTACATCTTCGAGCCGTCGCCCGAGGCGATCCTCGAGAAGATCGTGCCGTACTACCTCGCGATGCGGCTCTACATGGCGCTCGCCGAGTCCGCCGCGTCGGAGCATGGCGCGCGGATGGTGGCGATGGGCTCGGCCACGAAGAACGCGAACGAGATGATCCAGAATCTGACGCTCCACATGAACCGCACCCGGCAGGCCACGATCACCCGCGAGCTGGTGGAGATCGTGGCGGGCGCCGAAGCGCTCAAGTAGGAAAGGAATTATGGCGACCGCGACGACCAACGGCAGCGGCAAGAACGTCGGCCAGATCATCCAGGTGATCGGCCCGACGGTGGACGTGCGCTTCGAGCCGAAGCGCCTCCCGGCGATCAACTCGGCGCTCCTCATCGAGGACGCGGAGAAGGGCATCCACCTCACGGTGGAGGTGGCGCTCCACATCGGCGACGAGGTGGTGCGGTGCGTGGCCATGGCCTCGACCGACGGCCTCGTGCGCGGTATGGCCGCGGTCGACACGGGCGGACCGATCACGGTCCCGGTCGGCCGCCAGACGCTCGGGCGCGTGTTCAACCTGCTCGGCGACCCGATCGACCAGGGCGCTCCCGTCCAGGAGCCCGGCAAGCGGCTTCCGATCCACCGATCGCCGCCGGCGTTCGATGAGCAGGAGACGGTCGCCCGGATCTTCGAGACCGGCATCAAGGTCGTCGACTTCCTCGCCCCGTACGCCAAGGGAGGCAAGATCGGCCTCTTCGGCGGCGCGGGCCTCGGCAAGACGGTCATTCTCCAAGAGCTGATCCGGAACATCGCCACCGAGCACGGCGGCTTCTCGGTCTTCTCCGGCGTGGGTGAGCGGACGCGCGAGGGGAACGACCTCTGGCTGGAGATGAAGGAGTCGGGCGTCATCGACAAGACGGTGATGGTGTTCGGCCAGATGAACGAGCCGCCCGGAGCGCGTCTCCGCGTGGCGCTCACGGGCGTGACGATGGCCGAGTACTTCCGCGACGAGGAGAACCAGGACGTGCTCTTCTTCGTGGACAACATCTTCCGGTTCACCCAGGCGGGCTCGGAGGTGTCGGCGCTCCTCGGCCGCATGCCGAGCGCGGTGGGCTACCAGCCGACGCTGGCGACCGAGATGGGCGCGCTTCAAGAACGCATCACCTCGACGAAGAAGGGCTCGATCACGTCGGTGCAGGCGATCTACGTGCCCGCCGACGACCTCACCGATCCGGCTCCGGCCACCACGTTCACGCATCTCGACGCGACCACGGTGCTCTCGCGCCGCATCGCCGAGCTGGGCATCTACCCGGCCGTCGATCCGCTCGACTCCACGTCGCGAATCCTCGACCCGAACATCGTGGGCGAGGAGCACTACAACCTGGCCCGCAAGGTCCAGACAATCTTGCAACGCTACAAGGATCTCCAGGACATCATCGCGATTCTCGGCATGGACGAGCTCTCCGAGGACGACAAGCTCATCGTCACCCGCGCGCGGAAGATCCAGCGCTTCCTCTCGCAGCCCTTCTTCGTCGCGGAGCCGTTCACCGGGACGCCGGGACGCTACGTGAAGCTCGAGGACAACATCCGCTCGTTCCGGGACATCGTGAACGGCAAGTGCGATCACATCCCCGAGCAGGCGTTCTACATGGTGGGCACGATCGACGAGGTCTACCAGCGCGCCGAGCAGATGGGCGTCGGGGCCGCGGCCTAGCACGCGATGGCCGACACTCCGTTCACGTTCCGCCTCGTCACGCCGCAGCGCCTCCTGCTTGAGGCCGAGGTCACGTCGCTCCAGGTCCCCGGATCCGAGGGATACCTGGGCGTGCTCGCGCATCACGCTCCGCTCATCACGGCGCTCCGCCCGGGGCGCCTCGACGTGCGGGACACGAAGGGCGCCATGCAGAGCTACGCCGTGAGCGGCGGCTTCCTCGAGGTCTCGGGCAATCGCGCGACGGTGCTCGCCGACACCGCGGAGCGGAAGGGCGAGATCGACGTCGCGCGCGCCGAAGCGTGCCTGAAGCGCGCCGAGGAGCGCCTCCGGTCGGAGTCGGGCTCAGGCCATGGCGGCGGCGTCGCGACCGCGATCGACAAGGAGCGCGCCCAGCGCGCGCTCGAGCGCGCGAAGAACCGGCTCCACGTCGCGCGCGGGTAGAGGACGCCGTGCGCGTCCTCGGCCTCGAGACTTCCTGCGACGACACGGGCGCCGCGATCCTCGATGACGGGCGGCTGATCGCGCACGTCGTCGAATCGCAGGACGTCCATGTCACCTACGGCGGCGTCGTTCCCGAGTACGCGTCCCGCGCCCACATCACGCTCCTCCCCCGCGTCCTCCAAGCCACCCTCGAAAAGGCGGGCGCCTCGCTCGATTCGATCGACGCCGTGGCCGCCACCGTGGGCCCGGGGCTCGTCGGATCCCTCCTCGTCGGGCTCGAGTTCGCGAAGGGCCTCGCCATGGCGCGCGGCATCCCGTTCGTCGGCGTGAACCACGTGGAGGCGCACTTGGTCTCGCCCGGCCTCGAGAACGAGCTCCCGTATCCCTTCCTCGGAATGGTCGCGTCCGGCGGGCACACGGAGATCTATCACGTAGAGCGCCACGGCTCGGTCCGGCGTCTCGGGTCGACGCGGGACGACGCCGCCGGCGAGGCGTTCGACAAAGTAGGGAAGCTCCTCGGGCTTCCGTATCCGGGCGGCCCGCACGTGGACCGCCTCGCGCGGCTCGGCGATGCGAGCGCGATCGAGTTCCCGGTGGCGAAGCTCGAACGGGGGACGCTCGACGTGAGCATGAGCGGGCTCAAGACCGCGGTGAAGCTCTTCGTCGAACGCGAGCCCAAGCCGATTCCTGACAAGCGCGTGCGGGACATCGCCGCGTCGGCGGAGCGCGCGATCGTCGCGGCCCTGATCGAGCGGCTCGAGGAGGCACTCGACCACTATCCCTCGCGCGCGCTCGCGATCTCGGGCGGATGTGCGTGCAACAAGCTGCTTCGCGAGGAGTCCGCTCGCATCGCCAAGTCGCGCGGCATTCCGTCGCTGGTCCCGTCGCCGCCACTCTGCCGCGACAACGGTGCGATGATCGGCTACGCGGGATGGCTCGCGCTCCGGCGCGGCGAGGCGACGCCGCTCACCGTGAACGCCGTCCCGAATCTCGACTCCTTCCCGAGCCCGACCCCGATTCCGTAGCTCTACGAAGAGCCGTGGCCGCTAACCGCACCTAGCGGCACCGCTTAGGCGACCCACAGGCCGCCGACCCCCGCCTGCACCGGTTTCCGTTCCCGCTTAAGAATCGATCCCGCCGGGTCGATTAATCCCAAGAGTCGAGCCAACTTCCAACGAGTCAGGCCATCGGGAGCGGAAACGTGAGCCAGCCTGCAGTGCCGGATTCTGCGCGAATCCTCATCATCGAGGACGAGCCGCGGCTTCGCACCATCTTGCAAATGCAGCTCGAGACCGCGAAGGACGCGCGCTACGAGGTGACGACGGCGCCGGACGGCCTTCAGGGGCTGGAGGCGGTGAAGCACGACCCGCCCGATCTCATCCTCCTCGACGTGATGATGCCGGGAATGGACGGCTACGACGTGTGCAAGCGGATCAAGGCCGATCCGCTCACGAGCCGGATCCCGATCATCTTCCTCACAGCCAAGACGACGCTCGAGGACCGGCTGCAGGGCCTCGAGAATTTCGCCGACGACTATGTCACGAAGCCATGGGACCGGGGCGAGCTCCTCTTCCGCGTGCGGAACCAGCTCAAGACGCGCCGCGCGCAGCTCCAGTCCAACCCGCTCACCGGGCTCCCGGGGAACGTGCTCATCGAGACCGAGCTGAACCGCCGCATCCAGGGGAAGGAGAAGTTCGCGTTCCTGCACCTCGACCTCGACTTCTTCAAGGCCTTCAACGACTACTACGGCTACGCCCGCGGCGACGTGCTCATCCGCTTCACAGCGTCCTTGCTTCACGACGTCATCGAGCGGCTGGGAGGCGAAGGAGATTTCGTGGGCCATATCGGCGGGGACGACTTCGTGGTCATCACGGTCCCCGACCGCTCCCTGTCGATCGCGGAGGCCGTGCGCACCGACTTCGTGAGGCGCGTGCCGCTCCAGTACGACGAAGCGGACCGCGAGCGCGGCTCGATCTCCGTCCACTCGAGCCGCCAGGGCGGCGTGCAGAGCTTCGACATCATGTCGATCACCATCCTCATCGTCACGAATGTCTCCCGCGACATCCAGCACAGCGCCCAGGTGTCCGATGTCGCGAAGGAGCTGAAGAAGATCGGGAAGGCGGAGCGGGGCAGCTCGATCGTTCCCGACCGCCGGTCGGATGGATCCCTCGTCGTGCCGGTGCGAAAGGAAGGCGAGGAAGCATGAGCAAGGCGAGCGGCGGTCCGGGCGCCCGGCGGCCGGGGCAGGGGCTTCTGTCCAGCCTGGGCAGTCTCGCGTTCGGTCTGCGCGCCGCGTACGACTCGGCGGGCCTCGTGGCCGCCGTCGCCGATCACGTCCTCGACATCACCCGCGCGGACACCTTCGCGCTCCTCCTCCTCGACTACGAGACGGGCGAGCTGGAAGGAGATCGCTTCGAGCGCGGTCGGACGGGCCCGACCGGGCGATCGCGCTTCGTCGCCACGCCGTCCGGATTCCTGGGCCGTGTGCTCCGCCGCGAGACGCTCGTCATCGAGAGCGCGGACGCGCCGGGCGCTCCGGAAATCGAGTGGTCGGGGCCGCGGCCCAAGACGCTCGTGGGGCTCCCCGTGGTCGTCGGCACGTCGCTCCTCGGCGTGGCGGTCCTCGGCTACCGCAAGGAGGTGGCCCTCTCCGACCGCCGCCGCCGCGCCCTCCTCTTCCTGTCCGACCAGATCGGACTCGCGGTCGACCGCCTCCGCACCCGCTCGGAGCTCGACACGACGCGGAAGCAGCTCGAGGAGTCGGCCCTCACGCTCCGCCGCGTGGACGAGGCCAAGTCGGATCTCATCTCCATCGTCTCGCACGAGCTCCGCACGCCCCTCACCGCGATCAAGGCCTACACGGAGACCCTCATCGACAACGTCGGGAGTCCGACGTTCACGATGCAGGAGAAGTTCCTCCAGATCGTGAATGAGGAGTGCGACCGGCTCTCGCGCATCGTGAACGACGTCCTCGACCTGAGCCGCATGGAGTCGGGGCGAAGGCGCCTCAAGGCCGACTCGATCGATCTCCAGCGCCTCCTCGGGGAAGTGGAGCCGACGGTCCTGCCCGAGCTCACGCACAAGAGCGCCCGCATCCATTACGACATTCCGGCGGATCTGCCGCGCGTCGAGGCCGACCCGGATCTCTTGAAGCAGGTGCTCGTCAACTTGATCGTGAACGCCGCCAAGTTCACGCGCCCCGACACCGACGTGACCGTCCGCGCGACCCGCCACGGCGAGCGGATGATGATTGCCGTGGAGGACCATGGGCGCGGCATTCCCGGAGACAAGCTGGGGCGCGTGTTCGATCGCTTCTACCGGATCGAGGACGAGGGCATGGAACGCGTCCACGGCACGGGACTCGGACTCGCGATCGTGAAGAGCGTCGTCGAGCTGCACGGCGGAACGGTGCGGGTCGAGAGCGTGGTCGGCGAGGGGAGCCGGTTCCTGGTGGACCTGCCGCTCCGCCAGCAGCGCTTCCGGCAGCTCATGCGCTCGATCAGTCCCTTCTTCGAGCGCACCGACCTCAAGCAGCTCCTCCAGGGCTGCGTGGCGATGGTGGCCGAGGTCATGGAGGCCCGGATCGTCTCGTTCATGTTCTTCGACGAGGACGGCCGGGAGCTCGTGATTCGCTCGTCGCACGGGCTCGACCCGGAGACCGTGGCCAACACGCGCGTCCGCGCCGGGGACTCGGTCGCCGGCTGGGTGGCCCAGACGTCGGAGGATCTCTGTGTCGACGACATCGAGGCCGACCGGCGGTTCCGGCGCATGAACCATCCCCAGTACGAGACGAAGTCGCTGCTCTGCGTGCCGCTCCGCGTGGGGGGCGAGACCGTCGGCGTCGTGAACGTGAACAACAAGACAGCCGGCGCTCCGTTCGACACGGACGATCTGAGCCTTCTCGTGGCGATCACGCGGCGGGTCGGCGTCGTGATCGACCGCGTGCGGACGGCCGGCCCGGCCGCCGACGTCTCCACCGTTCTCGCGACGCTCCGAGCCATCGTGCGGGCGCGCCGGATGAGCGTCATGCCGAGCTCGCGCAGCACCTTCAAGGTCGCGATCGACCTGGGTCGCCGCCTCAAGCTGGACGAGTCGGAGCTCGAGGTGCTGGGCTACGTGGCGCGCGTCCACGACGTGGGCATGCTCGCGCTCGGCGAGAACCTGCTCGGGAATTCGCGCCGGTGGACGGACTCCGAGTATCGCCAGGTCGAGTCCCATCCCCAAGCGAGCGTCCAGATCCTGAAGCCGATCGAGTTCGCCTCCAAGGTGAACCAGCTGATCCTGAGCCACCATGAGCACGTCGACGGGACCGGCTATCCGCGCGGCCTGCGCGGCGAGGAGATCCCGCTGGGAGCGCGGATCCTCGCGGTGCTCGATGCCTACGAGGCCATGACCTCGGGGCGCCCTTACCGGGACCCGTTCACTCCGGCCGAGGCGCTGGACGAGCTCCGACGCTGCGCGGGGAAGCAGTTCGACCCGCGCGTCGTCGAAGAGTTCGGCCGTCTCCTGGTCGAGTCCGGCGATGCTCCGGACGCGGGGCGCTCGGACCCCTCCGCCCGCGGGACGACCGCGCGCGACCGCGCGAGGGATCGCGATGCCGTCCGCTGAGCTCCTCGCGCTCGGCGCCATCACCGCGGCGCTCGTCGTGGAGGAGGTTCGCCTCCGCCGCATCCGGCGGCGCCAAGGCGAAAAGCTCCAGAACGCGTACGTGGTGGTGCGCGACCGGAACGAGCAGCTCACGCAGGCGGCGGACGAGATGGGGAGGCTCTACCGGAATCAGCTCCTGACGAGCCGCAAGCAGTCCGCGCGTCTCAAGAAGGTGCTCGAGACCGCGACCTCGATCGGATCCGACCTCGCGCTCGACAAGGTCCTCCATCAGATCGTCCACGCGGTGCGGGACGCGGTCGGCTTCAAGATCGTCCTCCTCCGCGTGCTCGACGAGCGCACCGAGCTCTTCGAGGCCCGGGCGTTCGCCGGCCTCGACCGCCAGGCGATCGACAAGCTGGAGCGGCGCGGCGTGCCCCGCTCCGAGTTCGAGAGCTGGCTCAAGGACGAGTTCCGCGTGAGCCGCTCCTATTTCATCAGCCACAAGGCGAACTTCTGGCCCGGGCCGGGGAGCGAGTACGAGGGGTTCACGCCCGACTTGGGCGAGTGCAAGGAAGGGGAGTGGCACCAGGACGACGTCCTCTTCGTGCCCCTCGTTCATCGGGACGGCTCGGTCCTCGGCTATCTCTCCCTCGACGATCCGGCCGATCGCAGGATTCCGTCGCGCGAGGTGATCGAGACGGCGGAGATCCTGGCCGCGCACGCCGTCGTGGCGCTCCAGAACGCAGCCCTCTACGAGCAGATCGGCGAGAGCATGCGGCAGCTCGAGGAAGCGACGCAGCGGGGCGAGGAGCTGAACGACCTCAAGTCGTCGTTCGTGCAGATCGTCTCCCACGAGCTCCTCACGCCGCTCACGGTCATCCGGAGCCACGTGGAAGCACTTCAAGAGCATGTGGGCGGGATGAACCCGAAGACGCAGCACGAGTTTCTCCAGGCGGTCGACGAGAACAGCCTCAAGCTGCACCGGCTCATCCAGTCGATCTTGGAGCTGACCCAGCTCGAGTCCGGCCGGTTCCGCATGCAGCGGGAGCCGATGAACGTTCCGGAGCTGGTCGACGAGACCATCGGACTCCTGCGCGACGCCGCGGACGAGAAGGGGATCGTGCTCGGCTCCGAGCCGGTGCGCCGCGATCTGATCGTCGAGGCCGACCGGAACCTGGTCCGCCGGGTGCTCCTGAATCTGGGAAACAACGCGATCAAGTTCACGCCCAAGGGCGGCCGCGTCACGTTCCGCGCGCAGCTCAACGAGCGCTCGGTCAAGCTCACCGTGGAGGACAACGGAATCGGGATTCCGGCCGAGGAGCTGACCAAGGTCTTCGAGAAGTTCCATCAGGTCGACGATTCCCTCTCGCGCAGGTACCCGGGCGTGGGGCTTGGCCTCTTCGTCGCGAAGAGCATCGTCGAGTGGCACGGCGGGGAGATCACGGCCGAGAGCGAGCCGGGACGCGGGTCCCGCTTCGTGGTCGCGCTCCCGGCCACGCCGGGCGACGCCTCGGTCATCACGCACTCCGCCGCCCCGGGCCGCTCGGTGTCCGAGCACCTGACGAGGCTCACGGTCGAGATGGTGGCCGAGATCATGAACGCGCGGATCGCGTCGCTCATGCTCGTCGACGAGGAGGCGGACGAGCTCTACATCAAGGCCGCGCGCGGGCTCCGCGAGGAGGTCGTCTGCGGGACGCGGGTCAAGATGGGGAACTCGATCGCCGGCTGGGTCGCGCAGCACGGGACGCCGCTCCTCGTGACGAACGTCGAAGAGGATGCGCGCTTCGGCACGCGCGAGAACAGCCATCAGTACGAGACGAAGTCGCTTCTGAGCGTGCCGGTCAAGGTGGACGGGCGCGTCGTCGGCGTCATCAACATCAACAACAAGATCTCCATGACGCCGTTCACCGAGGACGACAAGGCGCTCCTGTCCTCGCTCTCCGAGCGCGTGGGCCGCGCCTGGCGCCATGCCTCGGAACACGATGAGACGGCGGACCGCGTGGAGCAGGCGTCGCGCGCGCTCGCGGCCATCATCGACAACGCGCGGCGGAGCCGGCTCAAGCTGACCTCGGGCTCCATGGCCACGCGCGCGACCGCGGTCGCGCGGCGGGTCGGCCTGGGGGAGGACGAGATCCAGGCGATCGCGTTCGTGGCCAGCATCCACGACGTGGGCATGGCGCACATCGGGCCTCCCGTGCTCCACGAGCCAGGCAAGCTCGATCCCGAGACGTGGGCGCAGGTGGCGCAGCACCCCGCGCGCACGGTCGAAATCCTGCGACCGATCGAGTTCGAGGAGCGCGTCACCGAATGCATCATGGCGCACCACGAGCGGATGGACGGCCGCGGGTATCCGCGCGGCCTCGCGGGGGACTCGATTCCGCTCGGCGCGCGCATCATCGCGGTCGTGGACGCGTACGAATCGATGACGTCGGGCCGGCCCTACCGCCAGGCCATGCCTCAGGCGGAGGCGATCCGCGAGCTCAAGCGGTGCTCGGGATCACAATTCGATCCCAAGATCGTGGAGGCCTTCTGCCAAGTCCTTGCAGCAGAAGAAACTACGAAGCTCGTTCGGGCTCCAGAAGCAGCTTGAGCGGCCGATACAACTCTTGATGGTTTGATGGTCACAAGGAGGTGAGTCGGATGTCGAAGGGCAAGATCCTAGTGGTCGATGATGAGATCTACATCGTCCACATCCTGGACTTCAGTCTCGGGATGGAGGGCTATGAGGTCATCACGGCCCTCGATGGCGAGCAGGCGCTCGAGCGTCTCAAGGCCGACAAGCCGGATCTCGTCGTCCTCGACATCATGATGCCCAAGCTCGACGGCTACGAGGTCTGCAAGGCGATCAAGTCGAACGCCGCGACCAAGGGCACGCCCGTCATCCTTCTCTCCGCCAAGGGCCGGAACGTCGACCAGAAGATGGGCTTCGACGTGGGCGCCGACGACTACATCACGAAGCCGTTCAGCCCGCGGAAGCTCGTGGAGCGCATCAACCAGCTCCTCGGCCAGGCCATTTCCGAGCGCCCCGCTTCCTCGGCCTAGATTCGCCGTAGCGCGCTCCGCGCGCATCCCGCCGCTTCTGCGCCCCACGAAGTCCGAGGCGCGCCTCACCGCTCGTTCCACCCCGGTGCTACCATGCGCCCGCGATGCGCTTCATCCGCGTGGCCGTCCCGGTCCCCATCGACGACACGTTCGTCTATGAATTCCCCGAGAACGAGGAGCCCGAGCCCGGGCTGCGCGTGCTCGTTCCCTTCGGCCGGCGCCGGCTCTGGGGCACGATCATGTCCGAGGAGACGGAGCGCCCCGCGCGGGCGATCCGCCCCATCGCCGGCATTCCCGAGCCGAGGCTCACGCTCACGCCCGAGCTGATCGACCTCTGCCGCTGGGTGGCCGAGTACTACGCCGCGCCGCTCGGGGAAGTGCTCCACGCCGCGGCGCCGTCTCCGGCCGCGCTCAAGCGGCGCACCGTGGCGGAGTCGCCCGCGGACGAGCCCGGGTGGCACGCGTCGCCGCCGCCGGCGAGGTCGGAGCTGAATGAAGACCAGG
>DASTKC010000250.1:0-8980 GCA_035716085.1 Candidatus Eiseniibacteriota bacterium
TGACCCTCGTGGAACGGAAGGCTCATCACGGCCGCGTCGATCTCGGAGACCACCGTGATGGCCTCGCCCGCCTCGATGGAGCCGACCGCTTCGAAGCGATCGAACACGCGCTCGCGCGAGACGACGGAGGTCTCCGCCGGCATGGGAGGCATGGTGAAGCCCCCTTTGGGGCCCCCCTTCGTGCAGCCCGAGAGAACCAGGACGAGAGCGAGCGCCGAAAGCGCGCGCATCCGGTGCGATGTGTGGCTCATGGCCGGGTGTTCCCCCCTGTGGACGTGGACGCGGGATAGGCACCCGACGTCAGGAATCGAAGCGCGGCGGCGGCCTTGGCCGTCCGCACGAGCGCCTGCGAATAGCGCTGCTGAGCCGTCGCGAGATCGGCTCCCAGCCGCACCAGCTCGAACGCCGTGGTGCGGCCGCTGTTGTACTGGAGAATCCCGATCCTCACCTGCTCGCGCGAGGCTTCAACGCCCTGCCCCGCGACCTCGAACCTCCGCGCCGCGCGCACGAGCGCGCGATGCGCGGTGCGGACGTCGTCGGTAAGCAAGCGGCGCGCATCCTCGAGATCCTGCCTGGCCTGGTCGGTCTCGCCCTTCAAACGCTCGTGCTCGCCGCGTCCCTCGCGGAGGAAGATGGGGATCGAAAGGCTCACGCCCGCGCTCCAGGTCGGGAACTCGCGATGGATCACATCCGTGAACGCGTCGTCGAAATTGTCGCCGCTCACCGGTACCGGCTTCGCACCCGGGATGAAGGACACGTCCGTCGGCGTGCCGCCGAGTCCCGTCCCTCCGATCGATCCAAGCACGTCGAGCTTCGGATAGCGGTTCCAGGCCGCCCCCTTCTCGCGCGCCTGCGCGGCCGCGAGATCCTCTTGCCGAGCCCTGATCGCGAGGTTTCGGTCGAGCGCGCGCGTGACCGCGGTCTCCTCGGGCTCGATGGGGAACGAAGTGGGCGGCTGGTCGACGGCGCGGAACCGTGGCAGGTCCTTGGGTCGCCGGCCGATCAGCGAGGCCAGGCGGTCCGAGGTCAGGTCGAGATCTTCCTCCCGATCGAGTAGCGACTGCTCCTGCTCCGCGAGGAACACCCTCGCCGTGGCGACGTCGTTGGGGCCGACCAGGCCCGACCGGGCGCGGAGCTCGGCCTGGGTCTCGAGCGCCTGCGCCTGATCGCGGATGAGCTGCTGCACCGCGAGGTCTCGCTCCGCGGCGTGGAGATCCCAGTAGACCTGCTCGACCGTGGTCTCCACCTCGATCCGCACGTCGTCGTAACGCGCCAGCGCCGCCTTCTCTTCGCGCCCCGTGGCCGTCGCCTCGCTCGACGTTCCCGGGCCGAATCCGCGGAGGAGCGGCTGACGCAGGGACAGGCGCCCGATTGCGTCATAGGACGGGTTCACAGTCGCGAAGGATGAATTGGTTTCGGTCCTGAGGCCGTCCATCGACGCCTCGAGCTCGGTTCCCAGCGGAAGGAGCGCCCGAATGCCGCCTGTGCCTGAGGTGGTCCGGGCCCGGACCACGTCATTGGTCTCGAAAGGAGACTTGCGCACGGCTTTCACCTCGCCCGTGGTCCCGTCGAAGAAGAGCTCGGGGTCGAAGTGGCCGCTCTCCCGCATGTGGGCTCCGCGGGCCGCCACGACCTCGGCCGCGGCTCGCTGGGCGAGCGTCGAGCCACCGTCGATCGCGGAGTGCACCGCGTCCGCGAGCGTGAGCGGCTCGCCCGGGATCTTGTCGAGCGCGTCGCTCAGAACGCTGTCGGGGTTGGCGGTGTTGATTCCGAATGCCTGAGCCTCCGCCCTTTGGGTCTGCACCCCAAGCATCCATCCCAGGATCAAAATCGCGAGTGAGACTGCCCGCGCGCGGACCAGCGCGGACGAGCTACGGCCGGGCGACGACGAGGTTCCTGCCACGATCTTCCCTGCCCCCCATGGGCGCATGAGCGCCGGAACGGTAACGGTCTTGGATTAGCTCGGCTTGGATTCGCGAGGAACCACGTCCAGCGTCACCACCTCGACGCCGCGGACCACCGTGAGCGGCGATGAGACGCCCACCTCACGCTCGGTCAGCCTCGCCTGCAGGTCGTCGATGCCGTGCACCGGCGTGTCCCCGAACGCCACGATCACGTCCCCAGGCTCCAGGCCCGCCCGCTCCGCCGGGCTCTCGGGCTCGACGGATTCGACGCGCACGCCGCTCGCGACTGGGAGCCGATGGAACCGGGCGATCTTTCGCGCGAGGGCGACGCTCTGCCCTGCGAGACCGATCGCGCTCCGGCGCACGCGTCCCTGCCGTATCAACTGCGCTGCCACCAGCTTGGCTGTATTGATTGCGATGGCGAAGCAGATGCCCTGGGCGGGCATGATCATCGCTGAGTTTACCCCGATCACCTCGCCCTGTGTTGTTACAAGTGGCCCTCCCGAGCTGCCGGGATTGAGCGCCGCGTCGGTCTGGATCACGTTGTCGATGAGCCGCCCGGTCCGGGACCGAAGCGACCGCCCGAGCGCGCTCACGACCCCGGAGGTGACGGTGGCCTGGAAGCCGTAGGGATTCCCCATGGCCACCACGAGCTGTCCCACGCGAATGGCGTTGGAATCGCCCAGGATCGCGGGGATCAGGTGTGGCGCGCTGATACGGACGACGGCGAGGTCGGTCTCGGGATCGTCTCCGATCAGATCGGCGGCGTACGAAGACCCGTCCGCGAACCGGACGAGGATGCTGGACGCGCCGTGGACGACGTGGCTGTTGGTGAGGATGAAGCCGTCGGGAGTGAAGACGAAGCCCGAGCCGGACCCGCCGCGCGGCTGGGGCGGTATGGCGGATCGACGCGAATCGGGCTCCGGGTGACGCACTTCGATCGACACCACGGACGCACCCACCGCTTCCACGGCGTGGACGACCGCCCTGGAATAGGCGTCGAGCAGCTCGTCTGAGGATGGCTCCGGCTCGGGAGCCGGAACCGGCGTTCCGTGCGGTATCATGCCTGCTTCAGATGCCGCGGCCCCCCGTTTGGTTGCGCCCCGGCCCTCGAAACCATTGTAAGGAGCCGAACTTGGACAGGGAATCGTCGAGCGCAGGACTGTCGGCGTACGAAATTCCCCTCACCGGCCGCGGCGCGATCTCGTGCTGGCGCCTGGGCGGGACCGGGGAGCGCCGCGGGGTCGGAATCCTCCACGGCCTGGGCGATCATGCCGGACGCTATGCCGAGCTGGGCTCAGCACTCCTCGAGCGCGGCTTCGCGGTCGAGGCGATCGATCTCCCGGGACATGGGAAGTCGTACGGCAAGAGAGGGCACGTGGGGTCGTGGCTCGATTACCGGGCCGCGGTCACGGCCTGGATGGACCGCGCGCACGCGGCCGCGCCGGACCGGACGTGGACGCTTCTCGGCCAGAGCATGGGCGCTTTCATCGCGCTGGACTGGGCCCTCGCGCATCCGGCGCGGGTCGAGCGCCTGGTTCTCTGCGCTCCGCCGTTCCAGCTAGGGTTCCGGCCGTCGCTCCTCAAGGTGAAGGCGGCGCAGGCGCTCGTCCGCTTCTGGCCCGGCTTCTCACAGGGCAACATGATCCTTCCTTCCATGCTCTCGCACGACCAGAGCATCGTGCGCGCCCACATGGAAGATCCCCTCGTCCATTACCGGATTACGGCCCGGCTCTTCCTCGAGTTCCAGTTCATGCGCGCGTCCTTGATGAAGCGCGTGGGCGAGCTCAAGACTCCGACGCTCGTCATTCAAGGAGGCGAGGACCACGTGGCCGATCCGGCCGGGAGCGAGAAGTGGGTCAAGATGGCTCCGGAAGGACTCGTCGAGCTACGCCTCTATCCCGGCCTCTACCATGAGGTGCTCGCCGAGGTGGGGCGGACGGAGATCATCGCTTCCTTGATCGACTGGCTCGAGAAGCCGATGGCCTCGCGCGGCGGGCCGGGCGCGCCGGCCGTAGGAGCATCGACACCGCCTCGCGCCAGCCGCTCCTGAGCCGCTCGCGCTCGCGGCGCGCGAGGCCCGGGCGGAACGTCGTCATGGCCTCGCGCGCGTCTCCGATCGCGCCGCCTCGATCCCACCATCCGATCGCGATTCCCGCGAGATGCGCGGCGCCGAGCGCGGTCGTCTCCACGACCTGCGGACGCTCGACCGCGACGCCGAGCAGATCTGCCTGGAGCTGCATGAGGAAATCGTTCGCCGTCGCGCCGCCGTCCACGCGCATACGCCCGATCTTCGAGGGCGCGACCGCGCCCATCGCGTCCACGACGTCGCATGTCTGGAACGCGATCGCTTCGAGCGCCGCGCGCGCCAGGTGCGCGCGCGTCGTCCCCCGGGTCAGGCCACACCAGATCCCGCGCGCGTCGGGACGCCACCACGGAGCCCCCAGTCCGGCAAAGGCGGGCACGAGGTAGGTTCCGGCCGCGTCGGGCACCGACCGCGCGAGATGCTCGGTCTCCGCCGCAGTCGCGATGATCCCAAGCCCGTCCCTGAGCCACTGCACCGCCGCGCCCGCGATGAACACGCTCCCCTCGAGCGCATACGCGGCCTCGCCGCGCGGACCGCACGCGACCGTCGTGAGGAGTCCTCCCTTCGGAGGCGCGGCGCGGCTTCCGGTGTGGAGCATGAGGAAGCATCCGGTGCCATCCGTGTTCTTGAGTCCCCCGGCCGACACGCAGCCCTGCCCGAAGAGCGCGGCCTGCTGGTCTCCCGCGATGCCCGCGATCGGAACTCCGTCGGGAAGGCCCGGCACACCGCGCGTGCGTCCGAATTCCGAGGAGGACGGCCCCACGTCGGGAAGGAGCGCAGGCGCCACGCCGAAGAGGGCGAGGAGCTCGTCGTCCCAACGGTGGCGATGGATGTCGTAGAGGAGCGTCCGGCTCGCGTTGGTGGGATCGGTGGCGTGGACCGCGCCTCCGGTCAGCTTCCAGAGCACCCACGCGTCGATCGTCCCGAACGCGAGATCGCCTCGGCGCGCGCGGGCGCGGGCTCCCTTCACGTGCGCCAGGATCCACTCGAGCTTGGTCCCCGAGAAGTAGGGATCGAGCCTGAGTCCCGTGCGTCGCGCGATTGCGCGCTCCTTTCCCGCCTTCCTGAGCGCGTCGCAGCGCTCGGCGGTGCGGCGGTCCTGCCAGACGATGGCCGGCGCGATTGGCTTCGAGGTCGCGCGGTCCCAGACCAGCGTGGTCTCGCGCTGATTCGTGACTCCGATCGCCGCGATGCGCGCCGCGCGATCCGATTCGAGCGCGGCGGCGATCGCGCGCACGCAGGTGCCCCAGATCTCGTCGCCGTTGTGCTCCACCCAGCCGGGGCGCGGGAAGTGCTGCGGCAGCTCCGCATACCCCCGTCCCGTGACACGGCCCGTTCGATCGAGCAGCAGGACCGTCGTCCCGGTGGTCCCCTGGTCGATCGCGAGCACCCGCTCGCCGTCGTGCGCGCTCATCGCATCGCCTCCTCGATCGCGTTCGATTCCTGGTCGAGCATCGCCGTCATTCGGTTGATCTCATCGCTCGTTCGCTCCGTGGACCAGCCGAGTAGCGGCGCCATCCATCGCGCCGTCGGCTCGATCGCCGCGCGGAGCGCGCGCCCGTCGAGCCACAGACGGGTCCGGCGCAGGAGAACATCGTCCAGCCTGAGCGCGAAGGAATGGCTCACCGCGTACTTCACCGTGGGCTCCGCGATCGAGAGCCCTCCAGGAAGGATGAAACGATGGGTATGTGCCACCTGCTCCAGCGGCACGATCCGCGTCGTGGTCGTGCAGGGCCGCGTCCGTGCTCCGAGCGCCTCGACGATTCGATCCACCACGCGCTCGGCGAGGCTCCGGTGAGTCGTGTACTTACCTCCGATCAGCGTGATACGCGCGCGACCCTGCACGATGCGGTGCTCCCGCGCGTTGGCCCATGGTTTCATGGCGCCGCTTCGAACCAGCGAGCGCACGCCGGCGAACGCGCGCACGGGCCGGACGCCACGAAGCCCGGGAAGCGCGCGGGCCGCCTCCTCGAGCAGGTAGCGGATGTCCTCCGCGGGCGGGCTCACTTCTTCAGGGGGCCTGTCGTCGTCGACATCGGTTGTCCCGATGAGCGAGTGCTGGCCCCACGGAAGCACGAAGAAGACGCGGCCGTCGCGCCGTGATGTGAGCAGGAGCGCGTGTCCATGGGTCACGGCGGGAACCACCACGTGTGTGCCCCGGGTGCGCCTGACAAGCACGCCCGAGGGGCCGCCCAGGCGGTCGACATCCTCCGACCATGGGCCGGCCGCGTTGACGACGAAACGCGCGCGCACCTCCCGATCCGCCCCGTCGAGTCCCCTCCGAAGCAAGGCCCGCCATCCGCCGCCGTCTTCCGCGAGACCGACCACCGCGGTGTGCGCGAGGACCTCGAGTCCCTCGCTCGCCGCATCCCTCGCGAGCGCGACGCAGAGTCTCGCGTCCTCCATCTGCGCGTCGGCGAAGCGGGACGCGCCGGTGAGCCGCGACGGGTCGAGCCCTGGCTCGAGCGAGAGGGCTTCCGAGGAGGAAGCGGCGCCGTGTGCACGAAGCTCAGGCGGTGCATCGCGTGCCAGGAGCGAGTAGAGAGCGATCCCAAAGTCAACCCAGGCGCGCGGACGGCCGGAGCCCTTGTAGTGTGGAATGAGGAAGGAGACCGGCCCGACGAATGCGGACGCGGTCCGGAGCAGGATCGATCGCTCGCGCAGCGCCTCCCGCACGAGACCGAACTGGCCGGTTTCGAGATAGCGGATGCCCCCGTGCACGAGCTTCGACGTGCGGCTGCTCGTGCCGGAGGCGAGATCGTTGGCCTCGACCAGGACGACGCGAAGTCCGCGGAGCGTGGCGTCCCGCGCCACCGCCACGCCGTGGATACCGCCCCCGATCACGAGGATGTCGTCGATGGCGAGCCCCTCCCTGGACACGACCAACCGCAATCGCCGCAGTCTAGGGGACGATTTCGGAACCCGCCACCGCGATCGGTGCTATCCTCGCCCGCTCTATGGACCTGCCGGAGACGATACGATGAGCGCGTTGCAGGGCTCCCTGTCGCTCGTCACGGGCGCGACGAGCGGATTTGGAGAGGCCATCGCCCGCCGCCTCGCAGCCGAGGGCTCGTCGCTCGCGATCACGGGACGCAGGGCCGATCGGCTCGAGAAGGTCGCGGCCGACATCCGCCGCGACCACGGTGTCGAGGTGCGCACCCTCGCGTTCGACGTCCGGGATCGCGCGGGCACGGAGCGCGCGCTGGGCGGGGCCGGAACGCTCCTCGCGATCGCCGACATCCTCGTCAACAACGCCGGGCTCGCGCTCGCGCTCGAGTCCGTGCAAGCCGGCGATCCCGACGACTGGGATCAGATGATCGACACGAACGTGAAGGGGCTTCTCTACGTGACGCGCGCGGTGCTCCCGGGCATGGTCGCACGGCGGAGGGGACACGTCGTGAACATCGGGTCGGTCGCGGGGCATCTCGTGTACGCGGGAGGCGCCGTCTATTCCGCGACGAAGTTCGCGGTGCGCGCGATCTCGGAAGCACTCCGCTACGACGTGCTCGGCACAGGGGTGCGCGTGACGAACGTCGAGCCGGGGCTCGCGGAGACCGAGTTCAGCCTCGTCCGTTTCAAGGGGGACAGGGAGCGGGCCGGGGCGGTCTACACAGGCATCGAGCCGCTCACCGCCGAAGACGTCGCGGACGCCGTGCTCTGGGCCGTGACGCGGCCGCCGCACGTGAACGTGCAGTCGATCCTCCTCATGCCGACCGACCAGGCCGGCCCCCACGCGCTCCATCGACGCCCCTCGTAGCGACGCACCGCGTTCACGTCGGGCCCGCACTCTGGTAAAATAGAGGCCTCGATGATCTCCCCTCGCCGCGCTTCGATGGCTCTCGCCCTGATCCTGGGCGCCCTTCTGTCGTTCGCTCCCATCGCCTCGCCCGATCCCCCCGGCCTCGCGTTCTCTTCGAGCGGCCAGGGAGAGCCGACGCTCGTCCTGATCCACGGCGCGGGCCAGGACCGCCACATGTGGGATCGCGTGACGCCGCTCCTCGAGACGCGGCACCGCGTCGTCCGGGTGGACCTGCCGGGGCACGGCGAATCCCCGCAGGTGAGCCCGTTCTCCCTCAAAGAGGTGGCGTCCGCGCTGGATCGGACGCTCGATCGAGAGAAGGTCAAGAAGGCGGTGCTCGTCGGCCAGTCCTATGGCGCCTATGTGGCGTTGGAGGAGGCGGCGGCCCACCCGTCGCGCGCGTCGGCCATCGTGCCGATCGACCTACCCACGTACATCCTGGCCGACTCCGAGCGGATCGGAAATCTCGAGATGCTCCTTCGCGACCGCTATCCGCTGTTCGTGGCCGGCGTATTTCAGCAGATGACGAAGGACTCGAGCCAGATCGACTCGGTCGTCTCGAAAGCGGAGGCGGTTCCGCGCGACGTGATGAGCGCGTACTTCCGCGAGACGTGGAGGATGGATCTGCGGCCGCGGGTCAAGAAGCTGAAGCAGCCGATCATGGTCGTCCTGACCGACGAGACCTGGTCCGCCGCCGAGTCCTGGTCGAGCGCGCGAAAGCGACTGGGCTACGAGACGGCGGGGCCCGCGATCGGCAAACGCTTCGTCGGATCCGGGCACCTCGTGCCCCTGGATCAGCCCGATTCCCTCGCCGCCGCCATCCTCGGCTTCACCGCGACACTTCCCCGCTAGAACGACGCTCGCGCTCCGCGCTACCGATGCGCGAGCACGTGATAGAGGTTCCCAAACTCCCCCGTTCTCGGAACGTCGATCGGAAACGGATCGAAGCGGTCGTGGTACACCGCCGCGAGTCTGAGCGGGCTTCGCTCGAGGAGACCGTCCACGTCTTCCTGCGTCCAGAGGCGAAGCACGTGGTCTTCCTCCAGGGTGAGCTTCTCCTTGCCGCGGCGCGCGGTGATCCGGGCGTGCTGGTGCGAGCGCTTCGCCTCCACGTCCTCGCGCACCACCGTCCAGGTGAGCGTCGTCGAGAGGTCGTTTCGGCGATTGCCCCAGGGACCGAAGGTGGCGAGC
>DASTKC010000251.1:0-4525 GCA_035716085.1 Candidatus Eiseniibacteriota bacterium
CGCCGCCGTGACGCGCCTGACGGCGCTCCTCGCGCGGCAATTCGGGAGCCACATGGCGGCCGAGGACGAAGTGCTCTATCCGGCGCTCATGAACGCGCTGCCCGAGACGCGATCGAGCATCGAGCCCTTGAGCGCCGATCATGGCGCGCTCCGGATGATGCTCGCGGATCTCGAGGAAACGCTCGGCCTGCCGGGCGAGGCGCGCGACGAGCAGATGACGGTCCAGATTCGGGACCTGGTGGACCTCCTCCGGATCCACATCCGGAAAGAGGAAGCCTTGGTGATCGGCGTGGCGGAGCGCGTGCTCCAGCCGGCCGAGGTGGAAGCCCTATCGGTCCGGATGAATCGCGGCACGGCTGCCTCCTGCGAGCTGGGCCTGCGCCCAGGACCTTCGAAAGGAGTGACGTCATGAAGGGATGGGTGATGTGGACGATCGGCATGGCGGCCGCGCTCTCGCTCGCAGGATGCGGCGGTGCGAAGGACGGGGAGGGACCGGCAGCGAGCGCGACCTCGCCTCACGACACGGGGCCGCGCGCAGCGGAGGCGCCGGTGGACGATGAGCTCGCCGAGAAAGGGGAAGCGCTGTTCAAGTCCAAGACCTGCTCGACGTGCCACGCGTTCGGGGCGCGCATCACAGGACCGGACCTGGCCGGCGTGACGCATCGCCGCTCGGCCGAATGGATGGAGAACCAGATGCTGCACCCCGACGTGATGACGAAAGAGGATCCCATCGCGCGCGAGCTGCTCGGCAAGTATGCGGTGCAGATGCCCAACCTGATGCTGAAGCCGGAAGAGGTCAAGGCTTTGATCGAGTACGCGAAGAAGAAGGACAAGGAGCTCGAAGCGGCCGGCAAGCTGACGGCGGCCAACACGCAAGGGAGGTAGTGCCATGAAACGCTCGCTCGGTTCTCTGGTTCTAGGCCTCGCTCTGATCGCGGCGGTCCTTGCGACCGGCTGCGCGGGGAGAGGAGGCGGTACGGCGGCGCAGAAGGTGTACGTCAAGCCGGGCGAGTACGACACGCACTACGCGTTCCTCTCCGGCGGCCACTCCGGCCAGGTCTTCGTCTACGGTCTTCCGTCGTGCCGCCACATCACGACGATTCCGGTCTTCACGCCCGAGCCCGCGCGCGGCTACGGATTCGACGAGGAGTCGAAGGCCATGCTGGGCGGCTTCACCTGGGGCGACGCGCACCATCCCGGCCTCTCCGAGACGAACGGCGACTTTGACGGCCGGTGGCTCTTCATCAACGACATGCCGCACGCGAGGATCGCGCGGATCGACTTGAAAGACTTCACAACGCACGAGATCTACGGTCCGATCCCGAACATCTCGGCCGCGCACGCGTGCCCGTATCCCACGCCGAACACCGAGTACGTCTTCGCGGCGTCCCGCTTCTCGGCGCCCGTGCCCACCAGCAAGGTGGCGAAGCTCGCCGACTACAAGAAAGACTTCAACGGCGTCATCGCGGGCATCAAGGTGGACCCGAATGGGCACATGTCGATGGGCTTCGAGATCCTCATGCCTCCCTTCGACTGGGATCTCTCCGACGCCGGCAAGGGCCCGAGCATGGGGTGGCAGTTCTTCACCTGCTACAACAGCGAGGAGGCGTACGACTCCCTCGAGGTGAAGGCGTCGCAGAACGAGATGGACTACGTCGCCGCGGTGAACTGGAAGGAAGCGCAGAAGGCCGTCGACGCGGGCCAAGGGCACATGATCGCCGGCGCCCCCGTGCTCGATCCCAAGGAAGTACCCGGGATCGTCTACCTGATCCCGACGCCGAAGAGCCCGCATGGCTGCGACGTGAATCCGACCGGCGAGTACATCTGCGCGTCGGGCAAGCTCCAGGCCGAGGTCTCGGTCTTCAGCTTCAAGAAGCTGCAGGCGTCGATCGACGCGAAGAAGTTCGACGGCGAGGCAGGCGGAATCCCGATCCTCCGCTACGAGGACGTGCTCGAGGCGAAGGTCCCGGTGGGGCTCGGGCCGCTCCACACCGAGTTCGACGGCAAGGGGAACGCGTACACCTCGCTCTTCCTCGATTCCCAGGTCGCCAAGTGGAAGGTCGGCACCTGGAAGGTGACGGACAAGATCGACGTCTACTACTCGATCGGCCACCTGGTCGCCGCCGAGGGATGCACGATGCATCCGACCGGCGAGTACCTGCTGGCGCTCGACAAGCTCTCCAAGGATCGCTACATGTCGGTCGGCCCGTCGCATCCGGAGGGAGCGCAGCTGATCGATCTTCGCGGACCGAAGATGGAGCTCCTGTACGACTTCCCGACCTATCCCGAGCCGCACTACGGCCAGATCATCGCGGCGTCCAAGGTGAAGACCGAGAAGATCTACCCGCTCGCCGAGAACGCCGATCCTGCGGCGGTGAAATCGGCGGAGCAGGCGCGCGTGGAGCGGAAGGGGAAGCGGGTCGACGCGTACATGCTCGCGATCCGGACCCACTTCACGCCCGACGTGCTCCACGTGGCCCAAGGAGACACCATCTACTTCCACCTGACGAACGTGGAGCAGGACGACGACATCACGCACGGGTTCGGAATCCTGAACTCGAACGTCGACATGCAGGTCGAGCCCGGCGAGACGAAGACCGCGCGCTGGGTCGCGACGAAGGCGGGAATCACCCCCTTCTACTGCTCCAACTTCTGCAGCGCGCTCCATCAGGAGATGCAGGGCTACATCGAGGTCGCTCCGGCGGGCACGTCCATCGCCGCCGTCCAGCGTCCCAGCCGGAAGCAGGTCGAAGAGGTCGCGGCGGCCATCGGCCGCTGAATCACGGGAGACGCGGGGCCGCACGCGCGGCCCCGCCTCCGCCGCGGAGGAAGCCATGGCTGCGTACTGGTGGGGATCGTTTCGGAGCGTGGAGCGCCGGCTGATCGTGATCGCCGCTCTGGTCCTCCTGCCGGTCTTCTTCCTGCCGGTGCTTCCGATCTGGACCATGAAGCTCTGGGCGCCGCAGTACCCGGAGGGTCTGACCCTGACCATTTACACCAACGCCATCCGCGGCGATCTCCAGAAGATCAACACGCTGAACCACTACGTGGGGATGCACCCGATCACCGCATCCGATTTCCGCGAGTTCACGTATCTGCCCCAGCTCCTCACGCTCTTCGGCTTCATGGCCCTGGTCGCGGCGCTCGTGAACCGGCGCGTCATCGCGCTCTTGGGCTGGCTCGCGTTCACGGGATTCGCGGTCTACATGTTCCGGGACTACGCGCACTGGCTCTGGCACTACGGCCACGACCTGGATCCGCGCGCCGCCATCAAGCTCGACGCGTTCACGCCGCCCCTGATCGGCTACTCGAAGATGGCCAACTTCAAGGTCTGGAGCCTGCCTGGCCCGGGCACGTGGCTTCTCGGGCTCGCCTGGCTGCTCGGACCCATCGCGATCGGGCTCGAGTGGCGGGAGCGCAAGGTCGCCGCGGCCGCGGTCGCGACCGCGCTCCTCGCGCTGAGCGTCGTTGCCTGGCCGGGACGCTCGTCCGCCTCTGAGATCACCGTCGCGGCCCACCCTGGCGCGCTCGCCGACGCGATCGCTCGCGCCCATGAAGGAGACACCGTGACTCTCCTTCCCGGGGTCCACGCGGGGCCCGTGCGTGTCGACCGCGCGCTGGTCGTTCGAGGATGGCCTGGCGCCATCCTCGAAGGGTCGGGCACGGGAAGCGTGCTCGAAATCACCGCCCCGGGCACCGTGGTCGAAGACCTCACCGTGCGAAGGAGCGGGAGCCGCGTCATCACGGCCGACGCCGGCGTCCGGATCTTGCAATCCGCCGACGTCACGCTGCGGCGCCTCACGCTCGACGACGTGCTCTACGGCGTGTACGCCGAGCGCGCGGACCGCCTGCGCGTCGAGGGATGCCGCCTCGAGGGCCGCGTTCGCCCCATGGACGAGAGCGGCTCCGGCAACGGTCTCCATCTGTGGTATGTCCACGACGCGGCGCTCGCGCAGAACACGGTGGAACACTTCGCCGACGCGATCTACCTCTCGTTCGCGGATCGGACCGATGTCGCCGGGAATCGCCTCCAGTGGAACGGGCGCTACGGCCTCCACACCATGTACTGCCAGGGAACCCGGCTCACGGGAAACCTCTTCACGCGCAACGTGGCCGGCTGCGCGATCATGTTCTCGAACAATCTCGAGGTCGTGGGGAACGACCTGATATCGAACCGAGGTCCGCGCACGTACGGCCTCCTGCTCCGCGATTGCTCGGGGGGCACGTTCCGGAAGAACCGGCTCGTCGACAACACGATCGCCATGTTCCTCGACAACTCGAACCGGAACCGGCTCCTCGACAATCTCTTCCAGGACAACGGATGGGGGATGCTCCTCTACTCGTCGTGCGCCGGGAACGTCACCGCAGGAAACACGTTCCTGAACAACGACTATCCGGTCGCGCTCGACATGCGGCACTCGGACAACCGCTTCGACGACGGCCGTTCCGGGAACTACTGGGGCGAGAACGAGGCGTACGACCTGAACGGCGACGGCCTGAGCGACGTGCCGTACTCTCCGGTGAG
>DASTKC010000252.1:0-3479 GCA_035716085.1 Candidatus Eiseniibacteriota bacterium
GGGCTCGTGCTCAAGGAGTACCTCCTCCGCGGGCTCGTCCAGCGCGCGCTCATCCTCGTGCCCGCGTCGCTCGTGGAGCAGTGGGACCAGGAGCTCCGCCGCAAGTTCGATCTCGAGTTCGCAATCTTGAAACATGGCACCGCGTGGTGGGAGGAGCCGCTCCTCCTCGCGTCGATGGACACCGCGAAGCTCCTCCGACACCGGGACAAGGTGGCGTCCGCCGCGTTCGATCTCGTCGTCGTCGACGAGGCGCACCGGTTGAAGAACCAGAAGACCCTCGCCTGGAAATTCCTCGACAGGCTCGCGCCGCGCTATCTCCTGCTCCTCACCGCGACGCCCGTACAGAACGACCTCCACGAGCTCTACAACCTGGTCCAGCTCTTGAGGCCCGGTCTCCTCGGCACCTACCGCACGTTCGGGCGCGAGTTCATGCGCCGGGGCGACCGGCGGATGCCGCAGAACACGAACCGGCTCGCCACGCTGCTCGGCGAGACGATGATCCGGACCACGCGCGCGAGCACCTCGATCCGGTTCCCGAAGCGCGAGGTGACGAACGTCCACTTCGATCTGAGTCTTCCGGAGCGCGAGATCTACGACGACGTGACGCGGCTCGTCCGACGGCTCATCCAGGGGCAGAAGGAAACCAAGCGGGGCGCCATCAAGCTGACGCTTCTCACCCTGCAGAAGGAGATCGGGTCGAGCTCCTTTGCGGCCGTCCCGACGCTGGGGAAGCTCCTCGCGCGCGAGTCGCCGGGGCCGGCGCGGGCCGAGCTCGAGGACCTCCTCGTCCGCGCGCGCGCCGTGGACGCCAACGCCAAGTTCGAAGGCGTCACGCGCCTCCTCGGCGCCTCGCGGGAGAAAGTCGTCATCTTCACCCAGTTCCGCGCCACGCTCGAGTTCCTGGCGCGCTCGATCCGCGCGCTCGGCATCCGGACCGTGGTCTTCCACGGCGCGCTCACGCTGCGCGAGAAGGAGGCGGCGATCGCGCAGTTCCGGGATCGCGCGCGCGTCCTGGTGAGCACGGAGGCGGGGGGCGAGGGACGGAACCTCCAGTTCTGCCGTCTCCTCATCAACTACGACCTGCCCTGGAATCCGATGCGGATCGAGCAGCGAATCGGGCGACTCCACCGGCTGGGGCAGCAGCACGACGTGCACGTCTACAACTTCACGGCGCGTCAGACGGTCGAGTCCTACGTGCTCGAGATCGTGCACGAGAAGATCAACATGTTCCGGTCGGTGATCGGGGATCTCGACATGGTGCTCGGTCCGTACGCGGAGGCCGGCTCCTTCGAGGACGCCGTCTTCTCCATCTGGGCCGGCGCGCGCGGCGATCGCGACCTGGATCGCGAGTTCAGCAAGCTCGGCACCGCGCTCCTGGTCGGCCGCAAGCGCTACGACGCGGTCGAGGAGCTGGACCGCCGCCTCCTCGACGGCGTGGATCATGACCCGTCGTAAACGCGGCGAAGGAAGGAGCGAGCTCCCGGAGATCCTCGCCGCGATCCTCGAGGCGCGCGGCGCCACGATCGCGAAGCGGGGCACGGTCTGGGAAGCGTCGCTGCCCTCGGAGCTCGCGGGCGTGCTCGGGACCGAGAGCGTGCGCCTCGTCGCCGCTCCCGCCGGCCGCGCCGCCCGCGGCGCGGAGATGGATGCGGGGCTCACGGAGCGCATCCTCCTCCTCGGCCGCTCGCGCGGCGAGGTGGTCCGGCTCGTCGCCCACACGCCCCGTCCCGCTCGAGCGGTCGCGGGTGTGAGGACGTGGGTGCGGCTCCACTGGAGGATCCGGTACGGAACGGACGAGCTTCCCGAGGAGCTCCTCGTGCAGCGCCTTCCGGTGGGCCCGAGCGGGGGCGTCCTGGCGCCGCCGGACACGGCCTTCGCGACGCCTTCGGACGAAGATCTGCCGTCTCCGGACCCCGAGCTCCTCGCCGGGGCCTGGATGCGGGGACTCAGGCTTCTCGAGTCGCGCATCCGGCGGAAGCTCCAGCCCCACGAGGACCGCATGCGCCGGGAGCTGAATCGCGAGATGCGGACGCTCAGCATCCATTACCGCTCCTTGATCGCCGAGGAGCGGACCGGGCGGCGAAAGCGTGGGGAAGGGCGCGAAGCCGGGCGCATCTTGCAGCTCAAGGAGGACTGGGAGCGGAAGCTCTCGGCGGCGGTGCGGCAGCGGGTGCTCGATACGGAGGCCAGGCTCGTCGCCGTCGCCCTCCTCTCGGTCGTCTCGGACGGAAAGGCCCCGCGCGCCGAGCCGTCAGCGAGGCCCGCGCGGGCCCGCCGGCGCGTTTGACGCGGCCCGCCGGAACGCGTAAAATCCTCGGCTCACCCGTTCAGGAGGGAATCGTTTGTCGACCCATCTCGTGAAGCATCAAAAGATCACGAAGCGGCAGATCAAGGAAGACCCGCTCGTGACCGCCGCCTTCAAGGCCACCGCCCACTGGGAGCGTCATGGCAGCCGAATCCTCGTGGGGCTCGGCGTGGTCGCCCTCCTCGCGCTCCTTGGCTTCTTCATGATGCAGGCCCGGTCCAAGGCCGAAGAGAAGGCCTCCGGAGACCTGTTCCGCGCGAATCTGGCGGCGATGCAGGGGGATTACGTGAGCGCCGCTCCGATCCTCAAGGAGATCGTGGACAACGAGCCCGGAACGGCCGCCGCGCGCGACGCCATGCTCCTCCTGGGGGACAGCTTCGCGTCGCAGGGGAAGCCGGGCGACGCCGCGACGTGGTACCAGAAGTACATCGACAAGGCCGGCAGCAAGGACCGCCAGCGGATCGGCTATCTCGCGCTCGCGTCCGCGCTCGAGGATGCGGGGCAGTTCGGCCCGGCCGCCGATGCGTTCGCGTCGTCCGCGGAGCGCTCCGACACGGACAATCTCCGTGGCCGCGCGATGCTGGGCCAGGCGCGCTGCCTCGCGCGCGCGGGTCAGACGCCGAAGGCGATCGAGATCTACAAGAAGGTCTCGCTCCTGCCGCAGGCGGAAGTGACGATCACGAACGCCGCCGACGTCCGCCTGGGCGAGCTCGCCGCTCCGACCGCACCCTAGCTTCGCGGTTTCGTGCCGCGTCCGATCTTGCTCGCGCTGGTGTGGCATCTCCACCAGCCGAGCTATCACGACGCGGAGACCGGCGCCGACCTCCTTCCCTGGACGCGGCTCCACGCGACCAAGGACTACCGTGACATGGTGCGCGCGCTCGCGCGGACGCCGCGCGTGCGCGTCACGTTCAACCTGACCCCGGTCCTGCTCGACCAGCTCGACGCGATCGGGGCCGGGCGCTCCGACCCGTACCTCGACGTAGCGCGAGCATCCGCCGCCTCGCTCACCGCAGCGCAAGCCTCCTTCCTCCTGGCCCGCTTCTTCGACGTGAATCACGAGCGCATGCTGAACCCCTTCCCGCGGTATCGAGAGCTTTTCGAGCGGAAGGAAGCCGGGGGTGCGTTCACCGCGGACGATCTCCGGGACCTTCAAACATGGTTCCATCTCGCC
>DASTKC010000253.1:0-2025 GCA_035716085.1 Candidatus Eiseniibacteriota bacterium
GCCGCGCAAGGACTCGCGCGGCGGCGTGGAGCTCCTTTTCAATGTATCGGCGAAAGTCCTCGGTGAACGCCGCGGCGATGTCGTCCGCGAGCGTCTGTTCCGCGGCCGGGTCGTCCGCGACCTCGACCTGCGGCGCGCGGAATCCGGGCGGCGCTTCACCCGTACCTTCCTCGGCGTCGCGATGGAACGCCCAGAGCACTCCGTCTTCTGTTCCGCCCGAGACGATGAGATTCACCCGCGTCCGCTCCGCGGTCACCGAGAGCCGGTGCGTGCTCGCGCCCTCGGAGCCCAGCTCGAGCGTGAGGCCGTCCCAGTCGAGCGTCGCGCGTCGCACGAGGAGGCCGCGGAGCCCTTCTTCGATCGCCCCGAACGGGGACCCGCGCGGATCCGGCGCCGTCGGGAGCCGATCGGCGAACGCGAGCCGCGCGCGCTTTCGCTCGAGGTGGATCCAGAGGTAGGAGCGCGGCTTCTCTCCGAGCGCGACCGCGAGCGAGCGCGGGGAGAGCGCGATCACCCCGGAGACCCTGCGGCCGGCGATGGCTTGCGCGAGACGGCTCATCGCCGCGCCTTCGTTGCCAGCGAATCGACGAGGGCGGTGAGACGAGCCTGGTTGCGCGTCGCTTCCGGATTGCCGGGCTCGACCTCGCCCGCCCGGCGATAGTGCTCGAGCGCCTCGTCGTAGCGCCCCATTCGCTCGAGCACGACGCCGAGATTGTTCTCCGCTTGCGCGAACTTGGGATCGAGGCGGATCGCCATCCGATACGCGGCCACCGCGGAATCGGGCCGGTCCACGCGAACGTGCAGATTCCCGAGGGCGTACCAGCCCGGCGCGTAGTCGGGCTGCAACGCGTTGAGCTCGCGCACGTGGACGAGGGCGGAATCGCGCTCTCCCATCTCGTCCTCGGCCGCGCCGAGATTGAGGAGCATCTCGCCCGACGCGGGCATGATCGCGTGCGCGCGGCGGAAGTGCTCGGCGGCGCGCGGGAGATCGCGGTGGCTGTAGTAGTAGTTCCCGAGGAGCCCGTGCACGTGCGCCGACTCGGGTGAGTCATGGAGGATCGACGTGAAGAGCGTCGGCTCGTCCTTCCAGATCGCGACCCGCGGCAGGAGGAGGACGAGGAACCAGATCGCGACGGCGGCGCATGCGGCGAGGAACTCACCCCCGGCGTCGCGCGACCGTCCCCACAAGCCGGGCAGGAGCGCGACTCCGAGGGCGAGCGCTCCCCCTGGGACGAACAGGAACCGCTCCGCCACGAGCGCCCCCGCGAGGATCCGCACCCAGCAGATCGGGAGGAGCGTCGCGGCGAAGAGCGACAACGGGAGGAGCCACGGCGATCGCATCCTCGCCGCGCGCGCGATCCCGGCGGTGAGCGCGCCCAGCACCACCAGCCCCGCGATGAAGATGAAGTCGGCCCCCGGCACTTCGCGGATATCGTGCCGCGCCGAGAGGCCGAGGGGGACGAACAAGAGCCCCACGTAGATCGCCACGATCGCGACGCTCGTGAGAATCTGAGGCACCGTGCCCTGGACCGGTGGAACCGCGGGGAGATGCGCCGGCCCGAGCACGGCGACGCGCGCGATCCAGTACATGCATGCGACGAGCGCGAGGGGAACGGCCGCGCGCGCGAGATCCGACACGGTCAGCTCGCGATCCTTGACCCAGAGGGCAGCCAGGAGCACCGGCGCCCCGAAGAGCGCCACTTCCTTCGCGAAGAGCCCGGGCAGGAGAACGAGCGCCGCGGGCGCGAGCTTCATCCACGGCGATCGGATCCCGGGCCCGAATCGCGACGCGGTCCAGAGCGCGGCGAACAAGAGCGTGCCCGCGATCAGATCCGTGCGCCCCGAGATGAAGGCGGCGCTCTCGGGGTGCGTCGGATGGAGCGCGAAGAGCACGGCCCCCGCGGTGGCCGCGAGCGGCCGGCCCGAGGTGTCCCAGGCAAGGAGCCAGAGCGCGAGGCACGCGAGGACGTACCAGACCAGGTTCTGCGCGTGGTATCCGCGCGGGTCGTCCTTCCAGAGCGCGCG
>DASTKC010000254.1:0-2583 GCA_035716085.1 Candidatus Eiseniibacteriota bacterium
GTGCGCTGCGCCTCACGACGGCTCTGGTGAAGAGATTCCTGCGTGGCGAAGATTGGCTGACTCTCCCAGTGGGGCACGAACCATGCGATGCCGCGCTCCTCGATGTCGTTCGCGAGCTCGTCGTCCCTCCGGCGCCGGTCCTCGCGCGCGGCGGGATCGGGAATTCCGGTCGACGCGCTCTCGAGCGTGAGCGAGAGCACTCGCGACGGCGCATCGAGGGCGGCGCGAAGCGCCACCCGAGCCCCCATCGAATAGCCGACCCAATGCGCGGCGCCCACCCCGAGCGACGTCAATATCGTCGCGAGGTCGCGGGCCGTGGCCTCGGACTGGTAGCACGAGGGATCGGATGGAGCGTCCGTGCTTCCATGTCCCGGCAGATCCACGGCGAGCGTGCGGTACCCGGATCCCGCGAGCGCCTCCGCCGCATCGCGCCAGTCCTCGGCGGAGCCCGCAAAGCCATGGAGGAAGACGACGGTGTCCGGGCTCCCGGCGCTGCCATGCACGCGCACCGCGTAGCTCATGCGATCCACGAGGACGCGGTGCCGGTCGACGCAGCCCCTCATGGCGCCGCTCTCCCGTCGACCGCGGCGATCACCTCGGCCCAGAGCGCTTCGTGGTCGGCGCGATTCCGGGCGCGATCGGATGCGATCTCGAGGATGCGCGTCTCGCGCCGCTCGAGTGCGTCCCGCGCGGAGGACGCGAGCTCGTCCAAGGACGCCGGCGCCTCGTACGGAAGTCCGTAGAGCGCGGCCGCGTGCTCGAACCGGAGCCCGTGCGGGGTCGCGACCAGCCGCTCGAACGCGTCGCCGTGGCGCGCGATCGGAAGGAAGGAGAAGATCCCGCCGCCGTCGTTGTTCACGACGACGATCGTCGCGGCGACGCCGCGCGTCCGCGCGGCGACGAGTCCGTTGAGATCGTGATGAAAGGAGAGATCGCCCACCACCGCGAGCACGGGGACTGGTCCGGCCGCGCTCGCTCCGAGCGCGCTCGAGAGCACGCCGTCGATGCCGTTCGCGCCGCGGTTCGCGAGCACGCGGAGACTCTTGGGCGAGACGGGGACGAAGAGATCGAGGTCCCGGATCGGCATGCTGTTCCCCATATAGAGGAGGGTCTCCGCGGGAGCGGCCTCGGCGAGCGAGGCGACCGCGCTGCCTTCCGAGATTCCGGGCGTCCGTGCGATGTGCCGCGCCACGGCGTCGCGCGCCGCGGCTTCGGCGCGGAGGAAGGGCTCGCTCCACGAGGGAAGGGGATCGGCTCCTTTGGCGAGCGCTTCCGCGAGCGCGTCGGCCGCGGGCGCGGCGCCGGCCGCCACGATCTCCGTCGCGCGATGCGCGGGATCGCGCGGCACGCCGCCGTCGTCGACGATCACGCGAATCGCGTCCGTGTGGCGCGCCGCGTAGAGATGGAACGCCTTCGACGTGAGCGGCGCGCCGAACTGCAGCATCACTTCGGGCGCGTGACGACCCGCGAACGCGGGAGCCCGCAGGAAGCCGTCGTAGGCGCCGAGCACGCGCGTGCGATCGTGCGGGCCGTACCGCACCTGGGACGCCGGATCGGCGAGGATGGGATAGCCCGTCACCGCGGCGAGCCGCGCGACGGAGTCGGCGAGGCCGGCCGCCGCGTCGGGTCCGCACAGAATGAGCCCGCGGCGCTTCGTGCGGAGGAGCCTCGCCACGCGCTGGATCGCGCCGGGCGGGGGAGCCTTAGGGTCGGGCAGCGCCGCCTCGCCCTCGAGGCCTTGGGTCCTGCCGGGCGGCAGTGACTCCGGGTCGGAGACCAAGGGCTCGCGAAACGCGAGATTGAGATGCACCGGCCCGGCTGGCGGTCCGATGGCGGAAAGGACCGCGCGCCGCGCGAGCCCCTCCACGTACGGCGCGAGCGCCGGATCGCCGTCCGGCGCGCCGACTTCGTGGAACCAGCGCACGGCCGGGCCGAAGAGACGGATCTGATCGATGGTCTGAGCCGCGCCGCAGTCCCGAAGCTCGGGCGGGCGATCCGCGGTGAGGAGGATCAAGGGAACGCGCGCGTGATGCGCCTCGACGACCGCAGGATGGAGATTCGCCGCGGCGGTGCCGGACGTCGTCACGACGACGACGGGGCGCCCCGACGCCTTGGCCAGGCCCAGCGCGTAGTAGGCGCCGGCTCGCTCGTCCAGCGCGACGTGCGCGCGGAGCGGCGAGCGATCCACGGCGAGCGCGAGCGGAGCGGAGCGGGAGCCCGCGCAGACGATCGCGTCGCGCACGCCCGCGTGCGCGAGCGACGCAACCAGTCGCTCCGCCCACTCGAGATTGAGGAGCGCCGTCGCGCTCTGCTTCGCGGCCCCGACCGATCGGATCTCAGCCACGCAGAACCTCCGCGACGAAGCGCATCTTCGCCTCGCACTCCTCCCACTCGCGGTCCGGATCCGAGCCAAGGACGATGCCGGCGCCGGCGTATAGGAGCGCGCGCCGGCCGTCGAGAAGCGCCGAGCGAAGTCCGAGCGTGAACTCCCCGTCGCCATTCGCACCGATCCATCCGATGGGCCCGGCGTACCAGCCGCGATCGCGCGGCTCCCACGCTTCGATCAACTCGAGCGCCGCGTCG
>DASTKC010000255.1:0-2048 GCA_035716085.1 Candidatus Eiseniibacteriota bacterium
GCATGCCCGGCGCTCTTCCTCGAATCTGCGCCGGCGGCGCGCTCGGGGCCGGAGGCCATGAGCCGCGGCTACACCATCTACGATTACACCCGCGTCGTGTCGGACGCGATCGAGCGGGTCGTGCGGATGAAGCGCGGATGAAGATCAAGCCCGTCCACTGGATCGTCATTGGCGCGGTGGTCGCGGTCGTGCTCAGCGTCTGGGCGTGGTACGCCATCGGCCCGGGCCGGAGCACGAAGATCGCTCCCGAGCGCCTGACGCCGCTCGCGTCGGAGCTCGAGGGGATCCGGGGCGTGTATCTTTATTATGGTGTTCCGGGGACCGACAGCCTCGCGGCCGAGTATCGCGATGTCGTCGTGAAGGATCGCCCCGCCGATCAGGTGCGCGCGATCTACCGCGAGCTGATCGCGGGCCCGACCGGTCGTTACGAATCGCCGTTCCCGCAAGGGGCGGAGCTCCTGAATGCGTACTACACGTCGCGCGGCGCGCTCTATCTCGACTGGAATCGCACGCTCGCGCAGGCCTTTCGGGGTGGAAGCGGCCGCGAGCGACAGCTCCTCGGATCGATCGTGCTCACGGCGGCGGCGAATCTTCCGGACGTGAAGCAGGTAGCGATCCTGATCGAGGGCAACCCGGTGGAGACCGTGGGAGGACACTACGACGTGATGACCCCGCTCCAGGTGGCGGAATGGTGACGAAGCGGCGGTCCAAGCCCATTGCCCGTCGACGCCCGCTCGGTGTCTTCGATTCGGGCATCGGCGGACTCACGGTGGTGCGCCATCTGCTTCGCCTCCTTCCCGAGCGACGGATCGTGTACTTCGGCGATACGGCTCGCGTTCCCTATGGCGCGAAGTCCGATGCGACGGTGCGCCGGTTCGGAGAGGAAGCGGTGAAGTTCCTATCGCACTACGACGTCGATGCGATCGTCGTGGCGTGCAACACCGTCTCAGCGGTGGCGCTTCGTCCGCTCCAGCGCGAGTTCCGCTCTCTTCCCATCACCGGCGTCATCGAGCCGGGGGCCGAAGCAGCTGTGCGGGAGACGAAGAGCGGGCGCATCGGCGTGATCGGAACGCGCGCGACGGTCGCGAGCGGCGCGTACGTGCAGGCGATCCATGCGGCTGCCCGGCGCGCGGCCAGAAGGGTGCGGGTCGACGCGGTCGCCTGCCCGCTCCTCGTTCCGCTCGCGGAGGAAGGGATGGAGAACTCGCGCGCAGCGCGCGAGGTGCTCCGTGACTACCTGGCGCCGCTTCAGAGGCGCGGCATCGACACGCTCATCCTCGGTTGCACGCACTATCCGCCGTTCCGCCGCGCGCTTCAGAGCGTGCTCGGGACGCGCGTGAAGCTCGTCGACTCCGGCGAGGCCACGGCGCGCCAGATGGCGCGCCAGGCGAGGGAGGCGGCTCGGGCCGCGGGGCGCACCGTCAAAGGCACGGGACGCCGGGGCACGCTCGAATGCTTCGTCTCGGACATCCCGCTCCAGTTCGAGCGCATCGGCCGGCGGTTCCTGGGCCGCTCGATGGGCAAGGTCGGGCTCATCCCGCAGGACGATCTCCCCTGGTTCGAGCGCAATCCCATCCAAGGAGGGCGATGACGTGACGCCTGTGAAGCGCTCGACGTCCAAGCACAGCGCTGCGGCTCCGGCCGTCAAGCGCGTCGACGGCAGAAAGCCCGCGGATCTTCGTCCGCTCACGATCCATCGCGGTTATCTCAAGAACGCCGAGGGCTCCGCGCTCATCGAGATGGGCGGCACGCGCGTCCTCTGCGCGGCCACGATCGAGGAGCGCGTTCCACCGTTCCTCCGCAACTCGGGGCGCGGCTGGGTCACCGCCGAGTACAGCATGCTACCGCGCTCCTCGCACGAGCGGATTGCCCGCGAGGTGAACCGCGGCCACGTGGGCGGGCGCACGCACGAGATCCAGCGGCTCATCGGCCGCTCGCTCCGTGCGATCACGCGGATGGAAGCGCTCGGCGAGCGTCAGATCCTGATCGATTGCGACGTGATCGAAGCCGACGGCGGAACGCGCACGGCCTCGATCACGGGATCGTTC
>DASTKC010000256.1:0-5947 GCA_035716085.1 Candidatus Eiseniibacteriota bacterium
CGAGACCCTCGACATTGCGCTCCAGATCGCCTCCGGCATGGAGGCTGCGCACGAGCAGGGCGTCATCCATCGCGACCTGAAGCCGGGGAACGTGATGATCACGCACGGGGATCAGGTGAAGATCGTCGACTTCGGCCTGGCCAAGGGACGGCTCGACGCGGCCCAGGGGGAGCATTCGCCCACGGCCCACCCGGCCGGCACCATCTCCTCCCCGACCATGACGTCGCCCACGATCGCTTCCCCGGTGGACGCGGGAACGATCCCGGGCGTCATCCTCGGCACCGCCCCGTATCTCTCGCCCGAGCAGGCGCGCGGCAAGCCGGTCGACCGCCGCACCGACATCTGGGCGTTCGGCTGCATCGTGTACGAGTGCCTCACGGGAGAGCGGGCGTTCCAAGGCGAGACCGTCTCCGACACGATCGCCCGCATCCTCGAGCGCGAGCCCGACTGGACGCGACTTCCCAAGTCGACTCCACCGCGGCTCAAGGACCTCCTCCATCGCGCGCTCGAGAAGGATCCGAGGCGGCGGCTTCGCGACATGGGGGAGGCGAGGCTCGCCATCGACGAGATCCGGTCGGGGCGCGCGGCGCCGGCCGCATCGACCCCCGCGAAGACCGAGCGCAAGCTCCGCTTCGACCGGCACACGCTGATGCTCGCGTTCGGCATCGGCCTCACGCTCGGCGCGGCGCTCGCGCTCAACATGACCGGCTTCCTCGGCGGGAAGCACGTGGCGCATTTGAACGGCCCGGCGTGGGCATCCTTCGGCGTGCCGCCGCAGGTGCGGGTCCTCGGTTACGAGATGACGACCGACGGGAGGTACCTCGTCATCCTCGGCGCCCCGAAGCCGACGGCGGGCCAGGAGCCGCCACCGCAACGGCTTTACGCGCGCCGCATGGATAGCGCGGACTTCAAACCGATCGACGGCAGCGAGGGGGCCGAAGGCTTCGTCCTGACCTACGACGGCCACTATTCGTTCATCGCTCCCGCTTCGGCGCGCTCGTCCCTGCGGAAGATCTTCTACGGACCGATTGACGGCAGCGCGCCCCCCGTCCCGATCAGGGACGCCGATCCCTCGCGTATCCAGGCGACGTTCCTCGAGTCGGGGCGCGTCCTGGCGTCGGTCGCGGGGAAGCAGTGGATCATCTATGCGATGAAGCGGGAGGACGTCACGGCGCCGCGTCCCTTCGACCCGCGCGATTCGACCAAGACGTATATCGTGATTTCGTCCCTTCCTCGGGATCGCGGGGCACTCCTCCGCGTGCTCTCGTACGACAAGGGAGCCTTCCGGCAGGACATCGGCGTGCTCGATCTGAAGTCCGGAACGACGAAGATCGTCATAAGAGACGGGGGGAGCCCCCACTACGCGTCGACGGGACACCTCCTCTTCACGCGAGGGGGCACCCTGCTCGCCGTTCCGTTCGACCTCGGCAAGCTCGAAGTTCGCGGCGAGCCGGTCGCGATCATGGGAGGACTGCGCTCGAATTCGAACTGGACCCACGCCGCCTTCGATATGGCCGGGAACGGAACGCTTCTCTTCGCGCGCGGGGGCGCGGGGATCCAGGGCCGCCACGCGATCATATTGAACGACGACGGTTCCACCGCCGAATGGTCCGGCGAGCGTCAGCCCTTCGAGCGCAAGCTGACGGTGTCCCCCGACGGGAAGCGCTTCGCATCGGTCATCACCAACTCGGAAGCGATCTACGAGATCTGGGTCTCGACGCGCGGGAACCCCACGTCGCAGCGGTTGATCGCGGTTCCTGGCGCCGACTGCGACCAGCCCATTTGGTCGCCGGACGGCCGTCACATCGCCTACACCCAGATCTCGGATTCGCCCAATGACGGTGTCTACGACTACCCGCTCGCTGGGGGACAACCCCGGTTCCTCTGCGGCCGTGAAGCGCCCGACCAAGGAATCGGTCTCGCGTCGTGGCAACCAGACGGATCCCAGATCCTGTGCGTGCTCACCAGCGGCACGACGTCGAGCCTGGCCGTGGTCGACGTGCCCCCTCCGGGCGCCAGGCCGAGGACGATGAGGCACCTCAATTTGGCAGGCGGGAGCGTGCGCGCAGGAGCGTTCTCGGATGACGGGCGGAAGCTCGCCTACGTCCAGATCACGGAGTCGGGGAAGAGCGATCTCTTCGTGTGCAACTACCAGAAGGACGGGACCCTGGGCGCCCCGTACCAAGTCTCCCGAGGGGGCGCGAGGGTCTTCGTGTGGACGCCGGACGGGCGGAACCTGCTCTACGCCAATGACCAGGGGCAGGGCATGCTCGCCTTCGCGCCCGGTCCCGACGGCACGGTCAGGCCCCCGATCGTGACGTTCCCGGACCTCCAGAAGTACCGGTTCGTCCAGGATCTCGGGGACAAGCTCCCCGACGGCCGCGTCCTCCTCGTCCAGCGTGGCGACGACGAGGACGACGTCACGAACTTCGACGTGGTCTTCAACTTCTTCGACGTGCTGAAAGAGAAGATGAAACGCAACTAGATGTTGTTTCCCGGCACCCCGCCGGGCGTATCCTTGAAGGCGCAGAAGGGCTCCGGCGCCACCCCCCACGCGGAACCCTGGTCCCGAACCACATCTTGCCCCGGCAACGAGGAGACCAGGTCATGACTCGGCACGCCTTGCTTCCCGCGGGAGCGCTGCTTTGCTTGCTCGCGCTTTCCACCGCCCCGCTCGTCGCCTCCGCGCTCGCGGACGGCTCCGTCGAGATCCAGGAAGTCGACGAGAACGGCAATCCGATCGGCAAGGACGCCGCACCTCAGGCCAACCAGGGCTCCGTCCAGATCCAGGAGCTCGACGACCAGGGACGCGCCGTCGCACCGCCGCGCGTCACCGTTCCGATGGAGGCGTCGCACGATCCGATCCGTATGACGGACGAGACGGGGCAGGCGGCGAACCGTCAGCCAAGCGCGTACCTCGCACCTTCGGCCACCGTCGCGCCGGCCTCCGCGACCATCAAGACCGTCATCCAGCCCCAGCCGTCGCACGTCGTCCGCTTCGACGACACGATTCGCGACAACGCGACCGAGATGCTGGACGAGGGACGTCAGTCGTTCCGCTACGACACCTTCGGCAGCGAGCGCTTCTGGGGCGGCGACCTTCGCCTGCACGAGGCGATCGAGGGGGACAAGCACGGCGGCGTCGGTCCGGGTCTCACCTTGAAGGGCGCGCTCGCGATGGGGCTCAAGATCGATTCCGAGGCGCTCGATCCCGAGATGCGCGACGCGATCGCGTCCGGACGCGTGGACCTCGACTCTCCGGACATCATGCTCGATCTGCTCCGCTCCAAGGCGATCGTGGGGCTCTCGGGGAACGCCGACGGCAAGGGCGGTCTCGTCTCGGTCGGAATGCAGTGCGCTCTCTGCCACTCGACCGTCGACAACTCCGTCGCGGACGGCGTGGGGCGGCGTCTCGACGGATGGGCGAATCGCGATCTCGACATGGGCGCGCTGATGGCGATGGCGCCGACGCTCATGCCGCTCGCGGAGATCCTCCTCACCGACGAAACCACGCTTCGCACCGCGTTGAAGACGTGGGGGCCTGGGAAGTTCGATCCTGCGCTCGTGCTGGACGGCAAGCTCGAACGTCCCGACAAGAAGCCGGCCGCGGTCTTGATCCCGCCGACCTTCGGGCTCGCGGGACTCACGCGCACCGCGTCGAGCGGGCTCGGCTCGGTGGGGCACTGGGCCTCATTCGCGTCGCCCCGCGCGGGGGGCTCGATCCGTGACCCCAGGCTCGACGACGCGACGCAGTTCCCGGTCGCGGCGCAAGCGAGGATGGGTCATCTGGCCGGCGATGCGGATGGCGCGATCGCGGCCAAGCTCCCGGCGCTCGAGTTCTACCAGCTCTCCATTCCGGCGCCCTCTCCACCGGCGGGCAGCTTCGACGAAGCGGCAGCGCGTCGGGGCGCCGAGGTCTTCCGCACGGAGGGGCGCTGCGTCTCCTGCCACGCGGAGGGGCTCACGTCCGAGCCCGGATACAACTTCCACAAAGGGGACGAGATCGGGATCGACAACTTCCAGGCGGAGCGCACGCCGGAGCGTCTCTATCGCACCAAGCCGCTCCGCGGCCTCTGGTCGCACGCGAAGGGGGGCTTCTATCACGATGGCCGCTTCGCAACGCTCACCGACGTGGTCAACCACTACGACACGGTGATGGCGCTCGGCCTGAACGACCCGCAGAAGTCGGACCTCGCCGCCTACCTCCAGTCGCTCGGAGGCGAGGCTGAGCCCGCCGTCGCGAGCGCCGACGCCTTGAACGGCGCCACGAATCTCTCGAGCGGCGGCCGTGTCGAGACCGCGGCGTGGCGGATCACGGTCGGTCCGTCCCCGGCGCTTCGCGGAATCCCCATCCGCGTCTCACTCCAGGGGATCGCCGCGGGAGGCGCGCCGACCGACCTCGAGACGCAGGTGCTCGACTCGGGCGGCCGGCCGGTCACGACGCTCGGTCCGTGGCGCTTCGAGCCCGCGCGGGCGGAGGCGATGCTGGTCTGGAACGGCAAGGACGCCAAAGGGCGTCCGGTCACGGCGGGGGACTACACGGTGCGGGTCACGGCGCCGTCGGCCGGATACAAGCTCGACCGGGTAGTCGTGCTCCGCTAACCCCACTGGGTCGGACAGGCCTCCCGGCGTACTGGGCACCGGGGGCGGGCGCGTCCGGGTGAGTACGCGCCCGCCCCGATGCTATCCTCAAGTATGGCTTGGGACGCGTCGTCGCGCATCGATCCCACCTCGTACCGGCAGGTCACCCGCGCGAGCCGGATCTTCGGCCTCCTCGTCGCGCTCCAGGGTGCCGTCGCCCTCGCGGGATGGTTCACGGGGATCGAGCTTCTCAAGGGGGCGTTCGCCCTCGGCATCAACATCAAGACCAACACGGCGATCGGGCTCCTCCTGCTCGGTCTGGCGCTCGTTCTCCTCGGCCCGCCCCGCCGCCGCGGCTGGCGCACCTGGATCGGGCGCCTGCTGGCTGTCGTCGCGATCGTGCTCGGCCTCCTGACCCTGTACGAGCACGTCACCGGGATCGATCTCGGGATCGATCAAGCTCTCTTCACCGAAGCGCCGGGCGTTCCCGCGACCTCGAGCCCCAACCGGATGGGTCCCCCGGCATCGGTCATCCTCCCCTTGATCGGACTCTCCCTTCTCCTGTCCGACCGCCGTTCCCCTGCCGGAGTCCGGCTGAGCCAATTCGCGGCGATGCTCGCGCTCCTGGTCGCGGCCGTGCCGCTCCTCGGCTACGTCTACGGCGTTCGCGAGCTCTTCGGCCTGGCCCGCTTCACCGGAATCGCGCTGACCACGGCCATCTGCTTCATCCTCATCGCGCTGGGCGTGCTCTTCGCACGCGCGGACCGCGGAGCGATGCGGCTCATGGTCGCCGACGACGCGGGCGGGATGCTCCTTCGCCGCATGATCCCGGCCGCGATCATCATTCCGGTCGCGCTGGGCTGGGCGCGCGTGGCGTTGCAAGACATGGGGCTCTACGACGCGAATTTCGGCCGGACGCTCCTCACGGTGAGCTTCATGGTCGTCTTCTCGGCGCTGATCTGGTGGAACGCGGCGCTGATCTCACGCGTGGCGAGGGGACGCGACCGGGCCGAGGATGCGGAGCGCGAGCTCACGGCGCGGCTTCGGATCGCGCTCGACGGGGAGCGTGCTGCGCGCGAGGCCGCCGAGCACGCGAACCGCATGAAGGACGAGTTCCTCGCCACGTTGAGCCACGAGCTCCGAACGCCGCTCAACGCGATCCTGGGCTGGGCCACGTTGCTCGCCGAGGAATCCCTCTCGGAGGAGGACGTGAAGCGCGGCCTCAGCACCATCCAGAGGAACGCGCGGCTCCAGGCGAGGCTGATCGAGGATCTCCTCGACATGTCGCGGATCGTCTCGGGGAAGATGCGCCTCGAGTTCAGCACCGTCGACCTGTGCCTTCTCGTGGACGCGACGATATCGGCGT
>DASTKC010000257.1:0-14709 GCA_035716085.1 Candidatus Eiseniibacteriota bacterium
ATACTTCCGAAAAAAATTGAGCCCCGGCCTTGCCAGCTCTCTTCGGGTTACATCGCTTCCTCAGAGGCCGGTGCTCTGATTGGCGACTAACCCATGGGCTAACGCTGGTAAGGCCCGCAGGCTCTTTGGAGGTCCCCCCCTCCGATGGACATGCTATTGCACCCGCCATGCCACCTCGAATAGCGTCCCCAAAAAGTCCGCGATTCGCCCGCAACTCAATGGATCCCAGTGGATTACAAAACGGTGAACGACCGTGGTCCGGCGCGACTTCGAGGTCCGAATCGATGGATTTATGCGGTCGGTTTAATAGTCGGGACGAAAGCGATCGCTAATCGATGTAGGGACAATCGATTAGGATTATTAAATTGTTTTATAAGGAAATTTAAGCCCTTTGCCGCGCCTGGAGCCTGCGGTCCAGGCGGAACAGCTTGATCTTCTGGAGGAGGGTCGGATAGGAGAGCGACAGCTCCTTCGCGGCCTGGACCTTGTTCCAGTTGTGCCGCTCGAGAGCGGAGGCGATGAGCCGGCGCTCCACCTTGGCCACCTCGGCCCGGAGGGTGGCCGGGGCGTCGGCGTTCTCCTCTTCCGCCTGCATGAGCTCGCGCGGGAGGAGCCGGAGCGACAGCATCTCACCTTCGTTGGCCAGCACGACCATCCGCTTCACGACCTTCTCCAGCTCGCGCACGTTGCCGCGCCACTTGAGGCCGGCCATCGTCGCGACGAGGTCGTGGTCCACGCCCCGGATCTCCTTGCCCATCTCGGCGGAGAAGCGCCGCACGTAGTGCTCGACCAGGAGCGGAACGTCCTCGGGCCGCTCGCGCAGCGGCGGCACGCGGAAGCAGATGTCGTTGAGCCGGTAGTAGAGGTCTTCGAGGAACTCGCCACGCGCGATCCGCTGCTTGAGATTGACGTTGGTCGCGCAGACCACGCGCACATCCACCTTCGTCGACTTGTTGCCGCCGACCGGGCGGACCTCGCGATTATCGAGCACTTGAAGGAGCTTGCCCTGGATCGTGATGGTCGTCTTGTCGACCTCGTCCAGGAAGAGCGTGCCGCCGTTCGCCTCGACGAAGAGGCCGACCTTCTCGCGCACAGCGCCGGTGAACGCGCCCTGGACGTGTCCGAAGAGCTCCGATTCGAGGAGCTGCTCGGGCAGCGCCGCGCAGTTCACCTGGATGAGCGGCCTCGTGGCGCGCGCGCTCGACGCGTGCACCGCGCGAGTGAGGAGGCCCTTGCCGGAGCCTGTCTCTCCCTCGATGAGGATCGTCGCGTCGCTCGGACCCACGCGCTCGAGGAGCGAGAGGATCTCGAGGAGCTCGGGGCTCCGCGTCACGATGCCGTGATCGTTGGCGGATCCGAGGAGGCGGCCGCGGAGCGCCGTGTTCTCGCGCGCGAGACGCTGGCGCTGGAGCTCGAGGATGGCCACGGCGACGTGGTTCGCGAGCACCGCGATGAGATTGATCTCGCGCTGCTTGAACGCTCCGAGCGGTCCGTCGTCGGGGCGATCGAGATAGAGGTAGCCGGGGAGTCCCGACGGGAGCGAGAGCGGCATCATCGCGACGCTCGTCCGCGGGCTCAGGTGCGTCGTGCCGGGCAGATCGCGGAAGCGCGCGTCCGCTCCGGCGCGGCTCGTGACCACGGGGGCGGAAGCGAGCCGGGCCGCGCCGATCCGGCGCTCCAGCTCGGTCAAGAGGTCCTGCGCGACTCGGAACGACATGCCGATCGTCGCGACGACCTCGATCCCGCCGTGCGGCGCGGGAGCCGCGACGCAGCCGCGCGCGGCGGAGACGCGCCGCGCGGTGATCCCGAGCACTTCGGAGACCGCCGCCTCGGAATCGCGGCCTCGGAGCACGCTCCGGATCTCCTCGAAGGCGGCGAATTCGTTGCTCTGCGCGGACGTCCCTTCGATCAGTCCCTGCTCGATCTCGGCGCGGAACTCCTCGATCTCGCGCGCGAGGACCGGATCTTCCTCGGGCGAGAGCACGGAGCTCGCATGATCGAGATGAAGCACCGCCTCGTCGACGAGCCCGCGCATGAGCTCGCTCCGCGACAGCTCGAGGAGCGCGCGCGCCGCGTGGGCCGGAAGGCCGAGACTCTCGTAGGCGGCGACGGCGCGGCGGAGGTACCCGACCGAGTCGTCGAGGGTCGCGCGCGACTTTCCCTTGCGCGCGCGGCGGCGCCAGGAGAGCCCGGCCGCCATGTTGAGGCGCGCCAGCTCGAAGCGCTTGCCGATCGCAAGGAGGATGCGGCTCGCCTCGCCGAGGCGGTCCTGGCCGGTGGGCAGGTCGCCGTGCTCGACCGCGACGAGACCCAGAAGCCTGAGCGAGCAGGCCTCCTCGATCCGGTCGCCGAGACGGCGCGCGATGGCGAGCGCGCGGTCACCGTTCCGCTGCGCGGCCTCACCCTCGCCCATGCGGAGCTGGACGTCGCCCAGGCGTCGAACGACCTCGACGGTCAGATCCGAATCGGGCGCGAATTGATCGGCGAGCGCGAGCGCCGTCTCGAGCTCTGCGCGAGCTTCGTTCAGCTGGTCGCGGTCGGCGTAGAGGTCACCGAGGCCTTCGCGAGCGAGAACCGTCTCACGTGGGAAGCTCCGGTCGAGGGCGATGGCGAGCGCCTGGCGGAGCAGGTTCTCGGCGCCGGAGAAGTCGCGGCGCTTCCGTCGCAGATTGCCCATGCAGAAGAGGGCGCGCGCTTTGCCGCCCGCGTTCCCGACCTCGGTGTGCATCTGAAGTGCGCGGCGGTAGTGGTCCTCGGCCAGATCCCACTCGCCCATCTTCTCGTGGACGATGCCGAGGTTGTGCACGTACGTCGCCGAGTCGTGGAAGAGCCCCGACCGCTCGCCGATTCGAAGCGCCTGCTCGAGGAACCGCGCCGCCTCCTTGAAGCGGCAGTGATTCTTGTGGAGTAGCCCGAGGCTGTTGTACGCGGACGCCATGCCCGCGTCGTAGCCGGCGCGGCGGTACGTCGCGATGGCGCTCTCGAAGTATTCGCGGGCCGCATTCCAGTCGCCCGTCCGGAGCGCGATGACCCCGAAGATCATCTCGGTCCGTCCGATGTCCAGATTGAGCGTCGTCTCGCGAAGAAGCCGGTAGGCGAGCGACGCGGAGCGCTGTGCGGCGCGATAGCGACCCCGCTCGAACAGGAGCAGCGCGAGGCTCGCGGACAGGCGACCCGCCTGCTCCCGCGTGACGTGGGGGCGGAGCCGCTTGTGGAGATCGTGGAGCGCGTCGACCGCTTCGTTCAGGTCGCCGCGATGGCGGAGGCACTCGACGATCTGAGTGCCGATTCGCAGGAGAGCTTCGGTGTTCTTGGGGCCGGCGCCGTTCCCGTTGGACTCCGCGTCGAGTGCGCGGCGGTAGTACTCCAGCGCAACGACGAAGTTGTCAGCGGCGAAGTAGAGATCGCCCAGTTCCTGGGCCTTGTGCTCGCCATGCGCACTCGCATCGGCGGGGCGCGGCAGCGAGCCGTTAGTCCGGTGCAGGACGTCGGATCTATGCTTCGGGACGAGCCCGTCCATTCCGACCCTCGATGTAAGGCAGAACTACGGGGCGCGGCCCGAACGGAGGTCGGGCCGCGCACACCCGGTGCGCCTAGTCGTGCCCGTTACAGGCGCGAGCCGTAGCCCATCCGCACCAACTGCACGTACGTCCTCAACAGGCTCCACACTGACGAGCCACTGGCCGTCGATTTGGCCGAAGACACGCTGCTTGTCGGCAGCATGGACTTCGCCTTCACGACTGTACCGTCGCCATCACCCTTCGGACCTTGAGGATTGTTCGGGTCGGGAAGGTTTTCCCATCCGATGGGTTTGGCGTACGCGGTGGGCAGAGTGGCCGGCGTCAGGCAGAGCACGGTCAAGAGGAGGCACATGCCGAAGAGGCGGCGTGAGACTTTGACCCTCATTCCCTTGCTCCTCGTCGAAGCGACACCCGGCGCATCAGCCGCTTCGCGTTGTGAACCCGGCAGTTCGCCGAGGGACGTCTAGCCGCGGTGGCTGGACCGCTGGCCGAGAGGGATGTCCTGGGAGGACAGGCGTCCTTTGACGATGACTGCCGCTGTTAACGGAGAGGATACGAACCCGCCCCGTAAACGTCAAGCCCAACTTTGTTTTATAGCGAGATTATTTTCAGGCCTGGGCGGCCTTGAGACCCGCTCCGGCCGCCCGGCGCGCCTCGCTCAGAACGAGGCCGTACCGCAATCCTCGCGTGGATACGTAGACCCCGTTCACGGCGAAGCGGTTCACGAATTCGCACAAGATGATGGCCCCCGCCGGGATGATGTCGGCCCTGCCGCGGCTGACCCCGGCCAGGTCCCGCCGCTGAACGAGGGGGATGGTGCAGAGGTGCTTCGCGATCGCGTCGATCCGGTCGCGGGTCAGATGGTGGTTCTCGATGCGGGAGGGGTCGTATTTCACGAGCCCTAAGTCCAAGGCACCAAAGGCGGTAACCGTCCCGCCCACGCCGATGGCGCGGTCCAGGCCGGCGGCGCCCCACTGCCCCAGCTTGTCCGCGAAGACCTCGAGGACATGGGATTTCACCGAGTCGAGCTCGGCCTGGGTCGGGGGGTCGGTGTGGATGAGGCGCTCGGTGAGGCGGACGCATCCCAATTCGAGGCTGATGACCTGGGTGCCGCGCTCCCCTTCGCCGGTGATGATCTCGGTCGAGCCCCCGCCGATGTCCACGACGACGGCCTTGCCAGGCGAAGAACCCTGGCCGCTCAAAACGGCGAGGAAGACGAGCTGGGCCTCTTCCTCCCCAGTCAGGATCTCAACCGGGTAGCCGATTCGGTCGGCGAATCGAGCCGCGATCTCGGGACCGTTCCGGGCCACCCGGAAGGCGTTGGTTCCGGCGACGCGGATCCGGCTGGCGCCGGAGTACTCGGCTTCGTGGACGAAGCGTTCGAGGCATTCGAGGGTGCGGGCGGCGGCGGCCTCGTCGATGAGGCCCGTGCGGTCGATGCCCTCGCCCAGGCGGGAAATCTCGCCCATGCGATGCGCCGTGCGCAGGCGCTCGCGCTCGTCGACGTCCGCGACCAAGAGGCGGACCGAATTGGTGCCGATGTCGACGGCGCCAATTCTCAAAGTGGAGTCGATTGGACCGGAAACGGTCGTTCCCCCTGATAGGACGGGGCCGCGGCCCGCGCAGGCCCCGCATTGGTTGACTCCCAACCTAGGGGAACGTAGCATACGCAGGCGGTGTTTGTAAAGACGGAAGCCATTATCAGAACGGAAAATGGAGCGATCATGAAGCCTATGGACGAGCAGGAGCCGCTGGTGGGGATGAGCGCCCCGGAGCTGGAGCGGGCGATGCTCTCCCTGGGAGAGAAGCCGTTCCGCGGTCGTCAGATCGCGGACTGGATGTATCTCCATGGCGCTTCGTCATTTTCCGAGATGACCAACCTGCCGTTGCCGCTCCGCGCCCGCCTCGAGGAGGGCTTCACGCTCGGGACCCTGACCGAGCGGGCCCGCCGCGAGACGCCGGACCGAAAGACCCGCAAGGTGGCCTATGCCCTCCCGGATGGAGGTCTGATCGAATCGGTCTACATGTCCACCCCGCGCCGCTACACCTTCTGCCTCTCGTCGCAGCACGGCTGCGGGTTCGCCTGCCGCTTCTGCGCCACCGGGCGCATGGGGCGGGGACGAAATCTCACGACGGGCGAGATCGTGGAGCAAGCCCTTCGGCTGAGGCGCGAGCTCCCGCCCGACCAGCGGGAATTCAACATCGTGTTCATGGGGATGGGCGAGCCCCTCGAGAACTACGACGCGGTCATGCGCGCGCTCGACATCATCACCGACCCGCGCGGCCTCCATGTCGCATCGAAGCGGATCACCATCTCCACCGTGGGGCTCGTGCCGCAGATCCTGCGTCTGGCCTCCGAGGGGAGGCGCTACCGGCTGGCCATCTCGCTCCACGCGGCCACGGACGAGCTCCGCTCCAAGCTCATGCCGGTCAACCGAACGTTCCCGCTCGAACCCTTGATGCGCGCGGTGAGCACGCACATCGAGCGCTTGGGCGAGCGCGTCACGTTCGAGTACATCCTGATCGAGGAGATCAACGACTCGCTCGCCGACGCGGCCAAGCTCGTGCGCCTCGTCGGACAGCTTCCCTGCCGCGTGAACCTGATCCCCTACAACCCGATCGGCCCGGGCCGCTTCAAGCGCCCCTCGCCCGAGCGGATCCAGCGCTTCGTCGACCATGTCGGCCCGCGTGTCCAGGCCGTGACCGTGCGCTACAGCCAGGGAGTCGAGATCGGCGCCGCCTGCGGCCAGCTCGCCGGCGAGAAAGAGATCGCGCTCCGCTAGCGCGGAGCGAGGGCGATGCTCGGCACGCTGCGGGGGCGCCTCCTCGCTCTGTTCTTCCTCGTCGCGCTCATTCCCTCCCTCGGCCTCACGCTGTTCGTGACCCAGTACCTCGCGCGCAGTCTCGCGACGCTCCGGAATCCCGAGACCGAGCGCGCGCTCTCGCAGTCGCTCGAGGTCATCCGGGGCGGACTCGAGCGCCTCGCGAGCGACGCGCGCCAGCACGCCGAGGTGATGGCCCTCGATCCCGAGACGATTCGCCTGGCGCGCCTGGGCCGGCTGCAGGACCTGGAGCGCTTCCTCCGCGACGAGGCCCGGAACCGCGGCATCGATTACGTCTGCTACTACGACATGCGGGACGGAACGAAGCGTCTCTTCGGCGCGCGTCTCGGGCCCCGCATCAGCCTCCCCGATCCCGAGCCGTCGTCGCTGGCGCAGGCCGTCGAGCACGGCGGCCTCATCACCGGGGACGACGCGCCGCGCCAGGTGAGCGGGGCGGCGTCGGTCGACTCGGTCCACGTGATCCTCGCCGGATATCAGCTCGACCCCGAGATCTCCTCGGAGATCGTCGCGCTTCAGCGGAATCTCTCCATGTACCGGAGACTCGGGGTCTACACCTGGCTCTCGCAGCGGAGCCTCTGGATCTTCGCCGCGCTCTGGAGCCTCGTCCTGGGCGGGGTGAGCTTCGCGCTCGCGTGGGCGGTGTCGCGCTCCATCGCGCGTCCCATCGTGGCGCTCCAGTCGGCGATGGAGCGCGTCTCGCAGGGCGATCTGGGGGGCGGACACGTGACACCGTCCGGAACGCGCGAGGTGCGCTATCTGGCGGGCGCGTTCAACCGCATGATCGGAGAGATCCGGGCGTCGCGGCGCGCGCTCTTGCGCGCCGAGCGGCTCGCGGCCTGGCGCGAGGTGGCGCGCGCCGTCGCGCACGAGATCCGGAATCCGCTCACCCCCATCCAGTTCGCACTGCAGCGGCTCCGAGAGGAAGCGCAGCGCGGCGAGCCGCCGCGCGCGGACGTGGTCGCCGAGAACGCGGACGCCATCCTCCGCGAGGTGCGATCGCTCCAGGAGTTCGCCACCGCGTTCTCGGCGGTGGCACAGCTCCCCGAGCCCAAGTTCGGGCCGACCGACGTCGTCCAGCTCGTGGAGGATGCGGCCCGGCTCTATCGAGGATCGTCTCCCGTGGAATTCCGCGTTGAGGTGGAGCGACCCGTTCCCTTAGCCTGGGCCGACGCGGGACAGATCCAGCGCGTTCTGGTGAATCTCATCAAGAACGCGGTGGAGGTCCTGGGCGACAAGGGGCAGGTGATCCTCCGGGTGCGTCGGGACCTCGAAGCGAACGGAGTCCTGCTCGAAGTCGAGGACAACGGCCCGGGCATGGATCCGGCCACGGTGGAGCGCGCGGCCCACCCCGGCTTCACGACCAAGTCCAGCGGGAGCGGCCTTGGATTGACGCTCGTCACGCGCATCGTCGAGCAGCACGGTGGACGGTTCGGACTCGATTCGAATCCCGGCGCGGGAACGCGCGCGTGGGTGAGCTTGGCGGAGGCGGAGGGCGAGACGGCGTGAGCGCGAGCGCGGCAGCGGGCAAGACGAGAGTGCTCATCGTGGACGACGAGCCGTCCGTGCTCCTCGAGATCGCGGCCAGCCTGAAGCGCCACTACGATCCCCTGACCGCCTCGAACGTGGACGAGGCCGAGAAGATCCTCGCGCGCGAGCGGGTCGGCCTCCTCATCACCGATCTCAAGCTACCCGGACGCGACGGGCTCGCGCTCTTGGAGAGCGCCAAGGCGAGCCAGCCCGATCTTCCCGTCGTCGTGATGTCGGGGCACGGCACGATCGAGGAAGCGGTGAAGGCGATCCAGCTCGGCGCCCTCGACTTCGTCGAGAAGCCGTTTGGGCCGGACCGGCTCCAGCTCACGGTGGACCGCGCGCTCGAGCTGCGCGCGCTCCGCCGCGAGAACGAAGAGCTCCGCGCGCTGACCGGCGTGAGCAACGAGATGGTCGGCAAGAGCGCGGTGCTCGATCAGGTGCGCGCGGAGATCGCGAAGGTGGCGCGCACCGACGCGAAGGTGCTCGTGACCGGCGAGAGCGGGAGCGGCAAGGAGCTCGTCGCGCGCGCCATCCACAAGGCGAGCGCGCGTGCGCGCGGCCCCTTCGAGAAGCTCAACTGCGCGGCGCTCCCCAAGGATCTCGTGGAGAGCGAGCTCTTCGGCTACGAGAAGGGTGCGTTCACGGGGGCGGTCCAGATGAAGCGCGGGCGCCTCGAGGCGGCGGACCAGGGGACGCTCTTCCTGGACGAGGTCGGGGACATGAGCCTCGACACGCAGGCGAAGTTCCTCCGCGCGATCGAGACGGGCGAGATCGAGCGCCTGGGCTCGACCCGCACGATCGCGGTCGACACGCGGATCGTCGCCGCGACGAACAAGGATCTCCAGGCGGAGATCGCGGCGGGCCGGTTCCGCGAGGATCTCTTCTACCGGTTGAACGTCGTGCCGATCCATCTGCCGCCGCTGCGCCAGCGGCGGGAGGACATCCCGCTCTTGATCGAGCACTTCGCGGCCAAGCTCTCCGTCGAGCACGGCCGGCCACAGCGGCGCTTCCTGCCCGATGCGCTGGAGCGGCTCAGCGAGTACTCCTGGCCCGGCAACGTGCGCGAGCTGAAGAATCTCGTGGAGCGGATCCTGATCATGACCGAGGGCGATACCGTGTCCCTGGCGGAAGTCGAGGAGGTGCTGCCTCAGGGGCAGGACGACGAGCCGCCGAGCGAGATCAAGGCCGCCCGCGACAAGGCCGAGCGCGACACGATCCTCGCGATGCTGAAGCAGTGCCAGTGGAACGTGACGGAGGCGTCGCGCCGGCTCGGCATGGACCGCGGCTACCTCCATCGAAAGATCCGACGCTACGGCCTGGTTCGTGAATCGACAGCCTGAGCGACTGGCCGCGGCCTTCGTGCTCGCGGCGGGCGCGTGGATGGCGTGGCCGCTTTCCTCGCGCGCGGCGGTGCCCGACAGCCTGGCCGCGATCATCCCGGTGCTGTCCGACTCGACCGCGAACCACCCGAGCGCGCCCAAAGCCGGGTTCCAGCAGGCGGACTGGGAGACGCTCGCCACGGTTCCCGACGAGGCGAGGCCCGCCCTCGTCTACGGGTTCCGCTACAACCGTGTCGACGGCCCCGCGCCGACCCTAGGAGGCGCGGTCCGGAGCGAGCGCTTCCCGAATCCTCTCGTCTACGCGAAGTTCACCTACGCCTTCTCCCGCGAGCGCTTCCTCTACGACGTCGGCGGCGAAGCTCCGCTCGGGGATCACGCGCGATTCCGGGTCGGCGGCGCCGCCTACCGGCGGACCGAGACCGAGGACGAGTGGATCGTGGGCGAGACGGAGAACACGCTCTACGCGCTCTTCGCGCGCACGGACTATCGCGACTACTACGAGACCAGCGGCTACGAGGGACACGTCGCGTGGGATCCGGGGACCGACTTCGGCGCGCGCGTGGAGGGGCGGATGGAGGATCAGAGGTCGCTCGAGAACGAGGCCAACGCGTCCCTTTTCGGCGCGCACGACCGCTTCCGCCCCAATCCGCCGATCGAGGACGGGCAGGACGGGGTGCTCGCGCTCGGGATGCGGATCGGCCCCGCGGCGATTCCTCCGGAGGGAGGCACGCACGGCGACGTCGTCTACGAGCGCGCCGGCGACGCGCTCCACGGCGACTTCGACTACGGCCGCGTGCGCGCGGTCGTGCGCACGCGCGTGCGGCTGTCACCGAAGCAGGACGCTCGCGCGCGCCTGGTCGGCGGGTCCACGCTCGACGGAACGCTCCCGCCGCAGAAGCTCTGGTATCTGGGCGGGATCAGCACGCTCCGCGGCGAGGATTTCAAGGAGCGGCAAGGGGACCAGTTCCTTCTCGCGAACGCCGAGTACTACCTCCTCGTCCGGAAGAACGTCTGGGGCTTCGGCTTCCTCGACTGGGGCTCCGCCTGGTTCGGCCGCGACAACATCGACCGCCAGCGATTCCTGCTCGACGGCGGCCTCGGCGTCCGGATCGGCCAGGGACCGCTCGCGCTGACCGCGGCGCGCAACCTCCAGGAAGCGCACGCCGCGATCCACGTCCTCGTCCGCTTCAGCGAGACCTTCTGAGATGCTCGCCCCGGGGCGCGTCTGGGTCGCGGCGTGGGTCCTCGCGCTCGCCCTCGTCGCCATCACGCCTCGAGCCATCGTCGCGGACGACCTCGGCCTCGAAGTCGATCCGGTCGAGGACGTCGCAGGCGCGATCTGCGTGAGCTACCGGGTCGCGGAGCCCTTCACGCCGCGGCTCGAGGAGACCTTGCAGCGCGGCATGCCGGCGACCGTCTCGTTCGAGGTCGGACTCTGGAAGCGCCGCGCGCTCTGGTTCGACCGGCTCGTGCTCGCGATCCGGAGCGATCACAAGGTCGTCTACGACGACTGGCGCCAGGCCTTCCGCATCCGGAGCGGCTCGAATCCACCGCGCGACCGGAGCGCCCCGTCGTTCGAAGCGTTGCGCGAGGTGCTCTTCACGCAGTCGCGTCTTCCACTCGCGGCGACATCGTCGCTCGAGCCCGGCGCGACCTACTACGCGTCGGTGCGGGTCACGATCAAGCCGGTCGCCCCCGAGGATCTGGGCGAGATCGAGGACTGGCTCTCCGGAGACAAGGACTCCGAGCAGTCGACCGGCCTGCCGGATTACCTGCTCGGCCTCGCGGTCAGTCTGTCGGGATTGGGCGAGCGGACGGAGATGGAGAAGGGACCGAAGTTCGTGCCGGCGCGGCTCTCGGCCGCGCCGGCCACGACGGAGTGACGGCGGTTCGGCGGGGACGCGCCTAGGGCGCGTCCGACGTGCCCCCTTCGACGATCGGCGGCGACGCGGGTGGAGGAGGAGGCGTCGCGACGGACGCCGCACCCGTGATCGGCGCTTCGCTCACCACGCCCGGCGCGCCCGCCGGAGCGGCCGCGGGCGAGGGACGGCGACGCGGCCACCACATCCCGGTCGGCAACCCTTCGCCGTGCGGACCACGCGCGAAGCGCGTCTGCATCATGGCTCCGAATCCCGCGATCGTGAGGATCGCCGCGAGCGCGCCCGTCGCGATCGCGAGCGCGATCGCGATCGGATGGAAGACGATCAGCCCGAGGACCCCGATCAGCTTCCCGGCCACCTTGAGCGTCGTGATCAGGAGCACGCCCACGGCGATCGCGAGAAGCGGATTCTTCCCCCGTTCCGTCGTCCGGCCGAGCACGCGCTGGCCGAGGAACATGGCCCCGTTCAGGAAGCCCAGGAACACCGCGACCACCACCCCGAGCACGAGCCCGATGATGCCGAGAATCAATCCGAGCAGAAGCACGATCGCCACGGGAATCCCGATGATCGTGATCGCGAGGATGGCGATCGCGATCGCGCCGACCAGGATCAAGAGCACGATCGCGGTCGGAAGCGCCACGAGCGAGCCCGCGAAGCCGGCGAGCCCCCAGAGGAACGACCGGCCGAAGCGCGCGTACATCGTGTCGACCGCGTAGACCATCCGCTCCCGCGCGAGGAGCAGGGCGAGCCACGCCAGGAAGACCGTGAGCGCCAGGCGCACCAGCGTGTGCACGAGCCAGATTCCGGTTCCCACGGCCCCGAAGAGGCCGACCATGGGCCAGAACGCATGGCTATGGGTCCAGGGCGAGCCGAGCGAGACGTTGCTCCCTCCGACCGACGCCGAGTCGCTCGTCGCGACGCCGCCGCCCATCGAGACCGCGTCCCCTTCCACAACGCCCTTGTCCTTCACGTTCACCGTGCCGCCGACGGAGACGCAGTCCCCCTTCACGCGGCCGTAGACCGTCACGTCGCCGCCAATCGCGACCACGTCGCCGTCGATCACCTTGTCCGCCGGGATCACGATGTCCTCGCCGAAGCGGACCAGGTTGTTGTCGTTCGAGTCGAGATCGATATTCACGTCCGGAATGTCCGGCGCGTCGGGGACGTCCGGCGGCTTCGGCAGGTCCGCCTTGATGCGGGCGGCCTCGCGCTTCGCGCGCTCCACCTCGCGCCGGATGCGCTCCTCCTGGCGACGGATCTTGAGCGAGCTCGCGTCACCCTCCTCGGACACGCGCACGCGGAATCCTCCGGTCGTGTCGGGAGGCGTGGCCGGCTTCGGCGGGGTCGGCGTCGCGCCGCCCGCGCGTCCGGCCGCGAGAACGAGGCCGGTGAGGAGCAGGAGCCAGGGGAGAAGACTTAGAGAATGCGGAGCGACCCGCGTCCGCGCACTAGAGCGATAGGCACGCATGGCCGACACCTCCTTCACGGGTGCGAGACGGACGAAGCACGAAGAAGAGCGCGATTCCCACGGTGATCGCGACGGCGAGCGCGGCCTGAGCCTCGCTCGTCTGGAGCGCCACCCAGGCTACTCGGGGCAGCGTCCCGAGCGCGTGGATCGCGCTCCAGATCGGCCGTCCGATCGGCTCCCAGAATGCGACCTCGAGCGAGAGATGCCGCACGAACTTGACCACCGCCTCGAGCGTGCCGCGCGCCACGTGCACCGGCCAGGTCGCCGGCTCGGGCAGACCCCACTGGCGTGCGAGCTGCGGGAGGAACGCGACGAGCCCGATCGTGAGCGCGAACGAGAGCGCGCCGGCGGTCGCGAATCCGCCGCGAAGCGCGCGCAGGAGGCGAGCCGGCCGCGTCATCCGCGCGACGATCCGCGCCTCGAGCCACGCGGGCGCCTCGAGCTCGGGAAGCTCCGCCAATCCAGCGGCGATCGCGCGATACGCGTCGAGCTTCACCCGGCACGAGGGGCACGCGGTCACGTGCGCCTCGAGGACGCGCGCGACGGCGGGATGGAGCGCGCCGTCCACGTACGCGGAGAGCTCGGGCTCGCACGCCTTGCAGGTGAGCTGGGTCTTCATCCTTCTCCTCGCGCCGTCAATTTCCGCCGCAGCATCTCGTGGGCCCGGTGGATCCGGACCTTCACCGTTCCGAGCGGCATGTTCATCGATTCGGCGATGTCCTCGTACGACAGCTCCTGCTTGTAGCGCAGGAAGAGAATCGCCTGGTAGTGCTCCGGCAGCTCCCGGACCAGGCTCTCGAACCGCGCGTCCGACCGCTCGATCCGGTAGCCCTCGTCGGGCCCGGGTCCGGTATCGGCCGGCTCGATGGTCGGTCCATCCTCGTCGCCCAGATCCTCGAGCGCGATCGGGCGGCGCTTGCGCCGGCGGATCGTGTCGAGGGCCAGATTCGACGTGATCTTGAAGAGCCACGTCCGGAACGGCCGGGACGGGTCGTAGGTCCCGAGCGATCGCAGCACGCGGATGAAGGTCTCCTGGGCCACCTCCGCGGCGTCGTCCGCGCTGCCGGTGATCTTCCAGGCCAGGTTCATGACCGCTCCCTGATAACGCCGGACCAGCTCCCGGTACGCGCGTTCGTCGCGCGCCAGGCACCGCTCCACCAGGTCTCGCTCATCGCTTCCCACGTCTACGGGCGGCTCTCCACGAAACCCTCGTGCACTCTACGTAGCTGCCACCGGCGAGGTTTCGCCGGATCGGCTACCCCGGGCTCCGTGGTCCGCGGGAGGGCGGACCGGAGGCGCTGGGCGGGCACGCTAGGGGGGCCGTTCCCTGGGCGTCAAGGCTTTTCCCTTGACGGCCAACTCGGCCAAGCCCTAGCGTGCCTTGCTACTATGACCGAAATCGAGTCGGTATTCGCCCGGGAGATCCTGGATTCGCGGGGCTTCCCCACGCTGGAGGCCGAGGTGGCCCTGGTCGGGGGCGCCATCGGGCGCGCCGCCGTTCCCTCCGGGGCGTCCACGGGCTCGCGGGAGGCGCTCGAGCTCCGGGACGGGGATGCCAAGCGCTACCTGGGCAAAGGGGTCGCCCAGGCCGTCCGGAACGTGAACGAGGCGATCGCCCCCGCGCTGGTGGGCGAGAACGCCGCCGATCAGGCCGCGATCGACAAGCTCCTCATCGAGCTCGACGGCACGCCGAGCAAGAAGAAGCTCGGCGCGAACGCGCTCCTCGGCGTCTCGATCGCCTGCGCGAAGGCGGCCGCCGACGCGCACGCGCTCCCGCTCTATCGCTACCTGGGCGGCGCGAACGCGCGCACGCTCCCCGTGCCGCTCATGAACGTCATCAACGGCGGCGCGCATGCGGACAACAATCTCGACATCCAGGAATTCATGATCGTGCCCGTCGGCTTCGACTCCTTCGCGGACGCGCTCCGCGCCGGATCCGAGGTCTTCCACACGCTCAAGAAGCTCCTCCACGAGAAGGGCCTCGTCACCGCGGTCGGGGACGAGGGGGGCTTCGCGCCGAATCTGGGCGCAAACTCCGAAGCGCTCGACTTCCTCCTTCGCGCGATCGAGAAGGCGGGCTACCGCCCCGGGGAGCAGGTGGCGCTCGCGCTCGACGTCGCCGCGTCC
>DASTKC010000258.1:0-13454 GCA_035716085.1 Candidatus Eiseniibacteriota bacterium
CGACCCGGCGGAACCTACTCCTTGGGAACGAACTGCTGCTTCGTGTTCTCCTTCCGGAGCGCTTCCTAGTTGAGCACCTTGAACTCGACCCTGCGGGTCTTCGCCATGCCCAGCGCCGTCGTGTTGGTGGCGATGGGCTGCCTCTCTCCGTAGCCGACCGCCGTGAACTGCTCGGCGTCCAGCTCGGGGAACTTGTTGGTGAGATAGTCGCGCACGGCCTTGGCGCGCGCCTCGCTGAGCTGCTGGTTTCGCGCGTCCGAGCCGCGGCTGTCCGTGTGACCGCCGATCTCGATCCGGAGCTGCGGCCAGTGCCCGAGGATCTGTCCCACGTCGTCGAGGACCTTGAACGACTCGGGCTTGATCGTCGCCTTGCCGGTGTCGAAGTTGACGTCCTGGAGCCGGATCATCCCCGTCTCCATCATCTCGGTCTCGTGCACGCTGACCTGCATCGGGCAGCCCTTCGCGTCCACGCGGACATTCGACTGCGTGTCGGGGCACTGATCGAGCCCGTCACACACGCCGTCCTGATCCGCGTCGGTCGGGCAGCCGTTCGGATTGACCGTGCAGCCGCGCGGGGTGGCCTCGCACTGATCGATCCCGTCGGGCACGCTGTCCCCATCGGAATCGCTCTCGCATCCGGTCGCGTCCACGCGCGCTCCGGCGGGCGTGTTCTCGCACTTGTCGATGCCGTCGAACACGCCGTCGCCGTCCGAGTCCTTCGGGCATCCGGTCGCGTCGACGATCGCGCCCGCCGGCGTGCCGTCGCACTTGTCGATGCCGTCGAACACACCGTCCCCGTCGCCGTCGAGCGGACATCCGGTGGCGTCCACGCGCGCGCCCGGCGGCGTGCCCGGGCACTTGTCCACTTTGTTGCTCACGCCGTCCTGGTCCTCGTCGGACGGCCCTCCGCCGAATCCGAACGAGAAGCCGCCGAAGACCTCGACCGAGTGGCGACTGCCCTCATCGTCGGGATTCGTCGAGGCAGCGAGCTTGTAGCTGATGTCCCGCCCGTCGAGCCGGACCGCCATCTGATCGGAGACCTTGATGCGGACTCCGGCGCCGGCGTTCCACGCGAACTTGGACTGGCTGTCGCCCCCCGTGTCCCCGTTCACGACACCGGCGCCGAACGTGAGATAGGGGCTCACCGGAACGCCGGGGCTGAGGAACCAGGTGATGTTCCCTTCGCCGTGGAGGAGCTTGAGATCGGGTCCCGCGGCGTAGGGCTTGGAGCTGTCGGCCTTCGAGTAGTGGCCGCGGAGCTCGAAGGCGACCGGGTCGCTGATCCGAAGCCCGAGAATTCCGCCGAACGACGGAACTGGATCCTTCACACCCCATTCCGCGGGGGGCCAGTAGGCGCCGCCGCCGGGGACGACCCAGAAGGCGGGTCCAGCGGCAGGCTGAGCGAGAGCCGTGCCAGATAGGAGAAGGAGTGCCGCCACAGTAAGTCCAAATCGGTACAGCCTCGTGCTCACGTTGCCCTCCAGGAGCTTCGAAACGCGTGGCCGTGCTCGACGGAGAAATGGAGTGGGGCTCGACGGCGCGCAATGTATCGGAAACAAGGGCGCGCCTTCAACGGGAATCAACGCCGCGTTGACGGGGCGGCCCGCTGCTCCTAGATTCGAAGCACGATGGCGAGCGATTTCGCGGCTGCGATGGAGTCTGGATACGCGTTCGAGGGGGAGACGCTCCTTCTCGGTGCTCCGCTCATCGAGGGCAAGGTCGCGGCGACCGCGCGTGTCCGAGTGCCGCTCGCGATGATGAACCGCCACGGTCTCATCGCGGGCGCGACCGGCACCGGAAAGACAAAGACGCTCCAGGGGCTCGCCGAAGAGCTGAGCGCCGCCGGCGTTCCTGTCTTCCTCGCTGATCTGAAGGGCGACCTGAGCGGACTCGCGGCTCCGGGTGAGCCCGATCCGCGCGTGCTCGAGCGCGTCAAGGCGATCGGGACGCCGTTCACGCCCGCGGCGTCGCCGGTCGAGTTCCTGAGCTTGACCGGAACGCGAGGCATCCCGGTGCGCGCCACCGTGTCCTCGTTCGGACCGCTCCTCCTCGCGCGCACCCTGGGGCTGAACGACACCCAGGAGAGCGCGCTCGCGATGGTCTTCAAGTACTGCGATGACTCGAAGCTTCTCCTCCTCGACCTACCCGACCTCCGCTCGGTGCTCCAGCACCTGATCGGGGAAGGATCCGCCGCGCTAGAGCAGTACGGCGCGCTCTCGAAGGCGACGGTCGGGGTTCTTCTGCGTAAGATCACCGAGCTGGAACAGCAGGGCGCCGGAGCCTTCTTCGGAGAGCCGGAATTCGAGATCGAGGACCTGCTCCGCCTGACCAAGGACGGGCGCGGCGTCGTGAGCGTGCTGGAGCTGGACGATCTTCAAGATCATCCAGCGCTCTTCTCCACGTTCATGATGTGGATGCTCGCGTCCTTGTATCGCGAGCTTCCGGAGATCGGCGACGCGCCGAAGCCGAAGCTCGTCTTCTTCTTCGACGAGGCGCATCTCCTCTTCGAGGACGCCGGGAAAGCGCTCCGCGATCAGATCGAGCAGGTCGTGCGCTTGATCCGATCGAAGGGCGTCGGCGTCTTCTTCGTCACGCACACCCCGAAGGACGTCCCCGAGGAGATCCTGGCGCAGCTCGGGCATCGCGTGCAGCACGCGCTGCGCGCGTTCTCGCCCGACGACGAGAAGGCGCTTCGCGCGACCGCGAACACGTTCCCGCGATCGGAGTTCTACGACATCCCCAAGGTCCTGACCTCGCTCGGGATCGGAGAAGCGCTCGTCACGGTCCTCTCCCCGCGCGGCACCCCGACGCCGGTCGCGGCCACGCTGCTTCGTCCGCCCTCGAGCCGGATGGGTCCCATCGCCCCGGACGAGCTCAAGAAGATCGTCGAGGCGTCGCCGCTCCGCTCGGAGTACGCCGAGGCGGTGGACCGCGAGAGTGCCCGCGAAGTCCTGGCCGCAAGGGCCGGAGCGGCTGCCGCCGCGCCGGCCGCGGCGGCGAAGGGCAAGGAAACCGCCAAGGAAACCTCCCTTGCGGACACCGTGGGGAAGGCGCTCTCCTCGCCCGCGGGCAAGACACTTCAAAGGGAGCTCGTCCGGGGCCTCCTGGGGGTACTCGGCGTGCGCGCGGCCACGCGCCGGCGCCGCTCCAGCTGGTAGCGGAACCGCTCGCGCGGGTCCCGCCCGGATGGTATTCTGAGCGCGTGACTTCCATCGCTTCGGACATTCGGATCCGCCCCCTTTCCGAGCTCGACATCTCGCGCATCGTCTCGATCGACGAGCGGCTCACGGGGGTCTATCGACCGGAGGTCTGGGAGCGCCGCGTGGGCTACTACCTGCGCCGGGATCCCGAGAGCTGTCCCGTGGCCGAGTTCGAGGGCAAGGTGGTCGGCTTCATGTTCTCGGACGTCCGTGGCGGTGAGTTCGGTCTCGAGGAGACCACCGGCTGGATCGAGCGGTTCGGCGTCGATCCGGACTACCAGGGGCGCTCCATCGGCCGGCGGCTCTTCGACGCCGTGAAATCCCACATGGTCCAAAACGAGGTCGTCACCATCCGCACTCTCGTCGACAAGAACGATTCCGATCTCGCCGCGTTCCTGCGCGCGGTCGGGTTCGACAATGCATCGCTCCAGGCGCTCGAGCTTCGCGTGGCGGGCGCGGGCGCGACGGCTTAGCGAAAGGCTCCATGAACGTCGAGCAGACCACGCTGCCGAAGAAGTTCCACGACGCCGTCGTCCACTGGCAGCGGCACAACTTCCCCGATTACGGACTCCTGCCCGAGAACTGGCAGACCTATTTCCCCAACGATCCCGAGTTCTGCCTCTGCGCCAAGATGGAGATCGGGATGGGGGACACGATCGAGGTCGGGGACAAGAAGGGCGAGCGCCGGATGATAAAGCCCTCGGAGATGGGGGAGGAGCCGGCGCGGCACCTTCTCGCCATCATCCGCGCGCAGGCGTCGACGGAATTCGGCTCCATCCAACAGCACGAGGGAACGCTGGCCCGCGCGCAGGACGACGAGGATCGCTTCTGGGTGCTCCGCGTGATGGCCGAGGAGCTCCGGCACGGCTACCAGATGTTCCATCTCCTCGTGTCGCAGGACTGGAGCGGGGTCTCGGGGCAGAAGGCGGAAGAGATGGTCGAGGAGATCCTCTCGATGCAGACGGGGTCGCACGTCCTCGACGCCTTCAACCTCGAGTACGACTCGTTCGTGGACAACGTGGTCTTCGCTGCGGTCATCGATCGGGTCGGCAAGTACCAGCTCTCGATGCAGAAGGTCTGCGCGTACAAGCCGTTCGCGCAATCGATGCCGCCCATGCTCCGGGAGGAAGCGTTCCATCTCGCCGCCGGCGTGATTCCGCTTCGCCGCTGGGTCCAGCGCGCCGCGGAAGGGAACGAGCTCATCTCCACTCAGGCGATCCAGCGCTCCTTCAACAAGTGGCTCCCCCGCGGGCTCGAGATGTTCGGCCACGAGAAGGGGGGCGACTCCAACATCCGGTTCGGCTTCAAGAACATGAAGAACGCGGAGGCGCAATCGCTCTACTACGAGGAGGTCCGCAAGATGATCGCGGACCTGAACCAGCGCTACCTCCGCGCGAGGCTCCCCAAGCTCTCGCCCGAGGAGGCGGAGCGGCTGGCCGATCGTTTGATGAAGGACGGCGGGCGCCACGAGGGGATCGATCACGAGGATCTGATCCGGATTCCGCACCCGTCCTTCTTCCGCAGAAAGGGCGAGCCCGCGTTCACCATGGTGGGCACGCATGGCGAGTCCTACACGGACGTCGACTCGTATCTACGCCACCTGAAGCAGAATCTCCCCGAGCCCTACCTCCACAGCCGCGATCTGAAGAGCTATCTGGAAACGCTTCGAGACGTTGTAGCCGGCCGGACCACCGTGGATCAGGCGATCAGGAAGATGCCGAAGCTGAAACGCGTCGGCGGGATGTGCCCCTGCTCGCGCTCGGTCCGCTGGGTGGTGGAGGACGGTACGGCCGCCTGAGCCGCTCCGATACCCGCACATGATCCGAACCGCTTGCCTTGCGATCGCTCTATTCGCTCTGACCTCGCCGCTTCAAGCCACAGCAGCCACCGCGCCCGCGGCCGCCGCGCCCGCTCCCAAGCGCACGTGCGACGCTCCCGAAGCGCACCAATTCGACTTCTGGATCGGCGACTGGGACGTCAAGACGCCTGACGGAAAGCAGGCGGGAACGAACCGGGTGGACGCGGTGCTTGGAGGGTGCGCGATCCAGGAACACTGGGCCGGCGTGCGCGGCATGACCGGGACCAGCCTCAACATGTACATCCCGTCCACCGGACAGTGGCATCAGACCTGGATCGACGATCGCGGCAGCCTCCTGCTCCTGGATGGCGCCTACAAGGATGGAGCGATGGTGTTGATGGGCGACGGGAAGCCCAAGGCCGGATCCTCCACGCCGTCGCGCGAACGAATCACCTGGACCCGCCTCGATCACGGCGACGTCCGCCAGCTCTGGGAGCAGTCGCTGGACGGCGGTACGACCTGGACGGTCGTGTTCGACGGGCGGTACCACAAAAGAGCCTGACCCCGCGCGGCAGGATCCCCGGAGGGACCCTCCTGCCTTCCAACCAAATCCCGGCCAGGACCGTCTCATTCCTCGTCGGCGACGCCGAGGAAACCCGGCGCGCCAGCCAGCCGTAGATGGAGGAGGATCGGGAAGGAGCGTTTCGAGGGATCGTCATGCGCGCACGGAATCGCTGGCTGGCCGCGGCTCTGCCGCTTCTTACGACATGGATCCTGCTCCTCTCAACCACTCCCGCATCAGCTGCCCAATCACTGCCCGGTAGCGGCACGCCCGCCGATTCGACCGCCCCGGGGCCCAACGTCTTCCCCCCGCCCGCCGGACCGGGAGCCTCGGCCTCTCCTGCCGACCTCCCCCAGCTTCATGCAGCACCGCTCACGGGCACGATTCGCGTGGACGGGCATCTCGACGACGAGGCATGGAAGACCGCGACGCCGGTCGATCAATTCACGCAGCGGCAGCCGGATGAAGGGAAGCCGTGCTCCGAGCGCACCGAGGTGCGCGCCCTGATCGCAGACGACGCGCTCTTCATCGGCGCGCGCCTCTACGACAAGGACGCGAAGAAGATCCGCTCCCGGCTGGTGCGCCGCGACGACGACCTCGAGTCCGATTACCTCGCGATCCTGATCGACGCGTATCACGACCGCTCGACCGCGGTGCTCTTCCGCGTGAGCCCGTCCGGTTCGATCAACGACGCCACCATCGCGGCGAACGGCAACCAGGACTTCTCCTGGGATCCGGTCTGGCACGCTCACACTTCCATCGACAGCGCGGGCTGGACCGCCGAAGTGGAGATTCCCTTGTCGCAGCTCCACTACAACACGGCGGCGGACGCGGTCTGGGGCATCCAGATCCGCCGGTGGATCAACCGGCGGCAGGAGCTGTCGGAGTTCTCGTTCACGCCCCTCAAGGACAACGCGAGCGTCGCGCGGTACGGGCTCCTCACCGGGCTGGGATCGGTCCAGGCTGGAAAGCACCTCGAGGTCCTTCCGTACGCGACCGTCCGATCGGAGCACTTCCAGAGCGATCCGAACGATCCGTTCCGCGACGGCTCGGATCAGTTCCCGGCCGCGGGCGTGGATCTCAAGTACGGCCTGACCTCGAGCCTCACCTTGAACGCGACGGTGAATCCGGACTTCGGCGAGGTGGAGGTGGACCCGGCGGTGGTGAATCTCTCGGCGTTCGAGACGTTCTATCCCGAGAAGCGGCCCTTCTTCATTGAGGGGGCGAACGTGTTCCGCTTCGGCGACATGCAGAGCTACAACAACTTCAACACGACGATCGCCTTCCACGGCCGCCGCATCGGCCGCGAGCCGCAGCGCTCGCTCGACTCGCAGGTGTATCGCTTCCTCGACGCGCCGGTGCACACGACGATCGCAGGGGCGGCCAAGCTCACGGGGAAGACGCGGAACGGCTGGACGATCGGCGTGCTGGACGCCGTGACGCCCGAGGAGCGCGCCGATTATGTGGACTCCGCGAGCGCGGAGCAGAAGACGCCCGTCGAGCCGCTCACCAACTACTTCGTCAGCCGCGTGCGGCGCGACTACCGGCAGGGGAACACGGTCGTCGGCGCCATCTTGACCGGAGTCCGCCGCGATCTCGGCGATCCCGACCTCAACGCACTCCTCCGCAAGGACGCTTGGGCCGGCGGGATGGATCTCAATCACTACTGGTCGTCCCGCCGGTGGTCCCTGGACGCGATGTTCATGGGAAGCCATGTGAAGGGGAGCCCGGACGCGATGGCATCGACCCAGACCTCGAGCGCGCGGTACTACCAGCGGCCGGACGCCGACTATCTCGAGTACGACCCCACGCGCACGAGCTTGAACGGCTACGCCGGACAGCTCTCCATCAACAAGATCGCGGGCAAGCACGGCCAGGGCTCGCTCACCTACCAGGACTGGAGCCCCGGGTTCGAGATCAACGACCTGGGCTTCCAGAACGCGGCGGACAGCCGCGGGCTCTCCACGCTCGCGCTCTACAAGGACAACACGCCCCACAAGGTGATGCGGAGCTGGGACGCATTCGCCTTCTCGAACTGGTCGTGGAATTACGGCGGCGACCGCACGTACCAGGAGTACGCCGGGGAAGCCGAAGGGACGCTCTCCAACTATTGGTCCGGCTACGTGCGCGGCGAGTGGTACCCGGGGAGCATCGACGACCGGCTGACGCGCGGGGGACCGCTGTCGCGCGTGCCGCCGGGAGGCGCGTTCAAGGCCTCGATCAACACGGACTCCCGACGGTCGACCACCCTCGGCTTGAACGGCGCGCTCATCTGGGACGACGCGGGCGGACACTTGCGCACGCTCAACGCTTCGCTCTCGACGCGTCCGACCACCGCGCTCCGCGTCCTCTTCGAGCCCGGCGTCCGGAAGCTCCTCGATCACGCGCAATACGTGGCGACGGAGGACGATCCGACGGCGGTCGAGACCTATGGCGCGCGGTATGTCTTCGCTTCGCTCCATCAAACCCAGATCTCGCTCGACACGCGCGTCGAGTGGACGTTCTCGCCCAAGCTGACCTTCCAGCTCTACGTCCAGCCCTTGATCGTGAGCGGTGATTACACGCGCTTCAAGGAGCTCCGCGCTCCGCGCCAGTTCGAGTTCGACGTCTACGGCAAGCAGCAGGGAACGGTGGGATCGGATTCCACCGGGGCCGTCGTCATCGATCCCGACGCAGGCGGCCCGGCTCCGTCCTTCAGCTTCGACAACCCCGACTTCAACTTCCGATCGTTCCGCGGGAACGCGGTCCTCCGATGGGAGTACAGGCCCGGCTCCGCCCTCTTCCTCGTGTGGCAGCAGGGGCGCGAAGCCACCGCGCCGATCGGGGATTTCGAGTTCTCGCGCGACTGGCGCGCCCTCTTCGACATCGACCCCGAGAACGTCATCGCCGTCAAGGCGACCTACTGGCTCGCCCTCTAACCCCAGTCCAGGAACCCAGCTCCGTCCATTTGCCCCCGGTCTGTGGTAGGGTAAACGCCTGCCCCGCCGCGTCCGCGCGACACCTGTACCGGGAACCGAGGAGGAAACAGGATGATGCTGGAACGGTTTCGTTCGTGCTGCGTGCTACGGGCTGCCGCCTGGATCGGGGCACTCGCCGTCCTCGGCCTCGCGGGCTGCGTGCCCCAGACGCACGAGGACGCGGCCGACGTTCGCGGAGCCGTCGATGCGAGCAATCGCCAGTTCATGGACGCATTCGCGCGCGGCGACGCGGCCCGCATCTCCACGCTCTACGCCGATGACGCGCAGCTCTTCCCCCCCGGCAACCTGCCGGTCCAGGGGCGCGCGGACATCGAAGCGCTCTGGCGCGGCGTGCTGGCCCTCCCGGTCAAGGAGATGCACCTGACCACCGTCGAGTTCACCGTGCATGGCGAGGACGCGTCCGAGATCGGGCGCTACACGCTCGTCGGCAACGACGGACGGGAGCTGGATGCCGGCAAGTACATCGTGCTGTGGAAGAAGGGCGCCGGAGGATGGAAGCTGCATCGCGACATGTGGAACTCGAACGCGCCGGTCGTCACGTCGCCCCCGTCGGCGCCGCCCGATTCCACCCCATGACGCCGAGCACCAAGAGCGCCCCTTGAACCCGACCACGCACGCCATGGAATCACCCCCCACATCGCTTCCCGCGAGCGTGGCCGAGCGCGCCCGCGCCGCTCTGGTCACCCGGTACGGCGCGACGCACGCGGACGCCATGGGGCGCGGTGTCGCGCAGGTGGCCGAGCGGTGGTGGCCGGAGGACGGGAACGAAGACGAATTCGTCGCCTTCTGCTCCGAGAGCTGGATCGAGTCCGACGCCGAGCGGGACGCCGCGTTCGCCCGCCTCGAGCAGGCGATGGAGCAGGTCGACGGACACCTCCACGAGGTGCGCCGCGAGCTCCAGCGCCCGATCCATCTCGATCTCGGACCGGTCCGCCCCGTCGATCTCTCCCTCCAGAACCTGGATCTAGGCTCGCACGTGGAGGAGGATCTCTTCCGCACCAAGACCGCCTTCTTCGCGCTGCTCAACTTCCCGGTGGACACGCTGGCCGAGCGCCTCGATCAGGGACGCGGCTGGGATCGCCGACGCTGGGCACGCTCCCGATTCATGGATCGCTTCGCGGAGCGCATCCCGTCCTCGCTCATCCAGAAGATGGGCCAGGTCATGCGCGAGGCGGACCTCTACATCGCGGAGTACAACATCCACATGGATCGCCTCCGCACGAAGGACGGCCGCCGCCCGTTTCCCGAAGGACTCCGGCTGATCTCGCACTGGGGTCTGCGCGACGAGCTCAAGGGACGCTACGTGGAGGGGAAGGACGGGCAGGAGAAGCAGCGCATGATCCAGACCGTGATGGAGCGCATCGTGCGCCAGGAGATCCCGGCGTCGGTGCGCGACAACCCCGACGTGGACTGGTGTCCCGAGACCAACGAGGTGGTGCCGAATGGCGACCGCTCGTCGCGCGAGCCGGACACGCGCTACGCGTACCTGCTCGAGGTCTTCCACGCGCTCAAGCTCGCCGATCCCTTTACACCGACGGCGCCCACGTTCGTGCGGCGCCGCTTCGACCTGGACCGGCAGATCCCGGAGGCGGAGGTGCGCGCGCTTCTCGAGGCGGTCCTCGGCTCGAACGAGGTCCGCGAGCTGGCCCGCCGCGTCGAGTCGCGCCTCGGCCGCCCGCTCGAGCCGTTCGATGTCTGGTATTCGGGATTCTCGCCCCGCGAGGCCACGAGCGAGGAGGAGCTGGACCGGGTGGTGCGCGATCGCTATCCGTCCCTCGAGGCATTCCAGAGGGACCTCCCGCGCGTGCTCCAGGCGCTCGGGTTCGCCGCCGATCGAGCCGCGTGGCTCGCGGAGCGCATCGTGGTCGATCCGGCGCGCGGACCGGGGCACGCCATGGGCGCCGCGCGGCGCGGGGACCAGTCGCACCTGCGCACCCGGGCGCACAACGGCATGAGCTACCAGACCTTCAATGTCGCGATGCACGAGCTGGGGCACTGCGTGGAACAGGTCTTCTCGCTGGACGCCATCGACCACTGGTCCTTGAGCGGCGTTCCCAACACGGCCTTCACCGAGGCGTTCGCCTTCACGTTCCAGGAGCGGGACCTCGAGATCCTGGGCTATGGCGAGAAGGGGGACGAGTCGAGGGCGCGCGAGGTGCTCCAGTCGCTCTGGAGCACGTACGAGATCTGCGGCGTGAGCTTGATCGACATGGACGTTTGGAACTGGCTCTACGCCCATCCCGACGCGACGCCGGGGGAGCTGCGCGAGGCCGTCGTCGCGATCGCGCGTAACGTCTGGAACCGCTGGTTCGCTCCGGTGCTCGGCCGGCGCGACAGCGATCTCCTCGCGATCTACTCCCACATCATCGACTCCGCGCTCTACACCCCCGACTACGCCATTGGAAAGATCGTGGCCTTCCAGGTCGCGCCGGCGCTCCGAGGCGCCGCGTTCGCCGAGGGCGTCGAGCGCATGACGCGGCAGGGGCGCCTCACTCCGGACGCGTGGATGCGCGGCGCCACGGGCAAGGGGCTCTCGTCGGAGCCGCTCCTCGCCGCGGCGCGCGAGGCGCTCGCCCGCACGTCCTGATCCGGCGGGGTTACTTCTTCCCGGTCAGGAGCTTGAAGACCTTCCGGAGCGGATCGTAGTGCTCGTCGACGACGCGCTCCTTGAGCGGGATGATCGCGTTGTCGGTGATGTGGATGTCCTCGGGGCAGACCTCCGTGCAGCACTTCGTGATGTTGCAATAGCCGATCCCAAGCTCGTCCTTCAGCAGCTCCGTCCGGTCCGCGTCGTCCATCGGGTGCATCTCGAGCCCCGCTACGCGCACGAAGAAGCGCGGGCCGCCGAATGAAGTCTTCACCCCGTGCTCCCGGATCACGTGGCAGACGTTCTGGCAGAGGAAGCACTCGATGCACTTCCGGAACTCCTGCACGCGATCGATGTCCTCCTGCATCCACCGCCAGGGGGCGTCCTTCTTCGGCGTGAAGGGCGGGATCTTCTTGTTCACCTCGTAGTTCCAGGACACGTCGGTGACGAGGTCCTTGATCACGGGGAAGGACCGGATCGGCTTCACGACCACCGGCTGTTCGAGCGGGAGCGAGTCGAGCCGCGTCTTGCACATGAGGCTCGGCTTTCCGTTCACCTCGGCGCTGCAGGAGCCGCACTTGGCCGCCTTGCAGTTCCAGCGGACCGCCAGGTCGGGGGCGTCGTGCGCCTGGATGTGGTGGATGGCGTCGAGGACGACCATCCCTTCCTCGACCTGGATCTTGTAGGGCTGGAGCGTCCCGCCCTTGGCATCTCCGCGGAAGACGTGGAATTCGGCTTCGGCCATCGCGCCCCCCTAGACCTTCACCGCTTCGAGCTCGGCGTCGACGATCGCGCGGAGCTCCGCGGGCATCTCCGGAAGGGGCGACTGCCCCACCGCCATGGTCTCGCCGTCCTTCTTCACCACGGTGTTCTTGGTCCCGAACTCGGGCTCCGTCTTCGGGAAGTCGAGGCGCGCATGCCCGCCCCGGCTCTCCTTCCGCAGCTGCGCGCTCCGCGCGATCGCCTCACTGCATGTGAGCATCGCCTTGAGATCGATCGCGAGATGCCATCCGGGATTGAACTCGCGCGAGCCCAGGACCCGGACGCGCGCGGTTTCCTGCTTGAGCCGCGCGATCTCACGGATGGCCGCGGCGAGATCCTCCTCGACGCGGAAGATGCCGACGAGGGACTGCATCATGTCCTGGAGCTTGGCGTGGATGTCGTAGGGGGATGGACCGTCGGCGCGCTCGAACGGCTCGAGCATCGCGCGCTCGGCCGCCTCGATCTGCGCGGGATCGATCGGGGCCTGGGCGGAGCGCGACTTCGCGTGCTCCGCCGCTCCGAGCCCGGCGCGGCGCCCGAAGACGAGGAGGTCGGAGAGGGAATTCCCGCCGAGCCGGTTGGCTCCGTGCATCCCTCCCGAGGTCTCGCCCGCGGCGTAGAGCCCCGGCACCGTCGATGCCCCCGTGTCCGGTTCGACCCGCACGCCACCCATGATGTAGTGCGTCGTCGGGCCCACTTCCATCGGGCCCTTCGTGATGTCGACGTCGGCCAGCTCCATGAACTGGTGGTACATGGACGGAAGCTTCTTCTTCACCCAGTCCGCCGGCTTGTGCGAGATGTCGAGGAACGCGCCGCCGTGGGGCGATCCGCGCCCTTCCTTGACCTCGGTGTAGATCGCGCGCGCCACCATGTCGCGGGTCGAGAGCTCCATCCGCTTCGGGTCGTACCTCTCCATGAAGCGCTCGCCCTTCGAATTGCGGAGGATGCCGCCTTCGCCGCGCACCGCCTCGGTGACGAGGATGCCCATGACGCCGGGGGGCCAGACCATTCCGGTCGGATGGAACTGCACGAACTCCATGTCGATCAGCTCGGCGCCCGCTTCGTACGCGAGGGCGTGGCCGTCGCCCGTGTACTCCCAGGAGTTGGACGTGATCCGGAACGACTTGCCCACGCCGCCGCAGGCGAGCACGACCGACTTGGCGCGGAACACGATGAAGCGCCCGTTCTCGCGCCGGTACGCGAACGCACCGACGACGCGACCGCCCTCGACGAGGAGGCGGCTGACGGTGACCTCCATGAAGACTTCGAAGCCCTGATGGACGCCGTGGTCTTGGAGCGTGCGGATCATCTCGAGGCCCGTGCGGTCGCCGACGTGCGCCAGGCGCGGCGCCGAGTGGCCGCCGAAGTTCCGCTGGAGGATGCGGCCGTCCTGGGTGCGGTCGAAGACGGCGCCCCAGTGCTCCAGCTCGCGCACGCGGTCGGGAGCTTCCTGCGCGTGGAGCTGCGCCATCCGCCAGTGATTGAGCTGCTTCCCGCCGAGCATCGTGTCGCGGAAGTGGACCTTCCAGGAGTCCTTGGCATCCACGTGCCCGAGCGCCGCGGCCAC
>DASTKC010000259.1:0-23172 GCA_035716085.1 Candidatus Eiseniibacteriota bacterium
TGAGACCCAGTTCTCCCGCCGCGGCACGGCCGCCGACAATCCAGTGAGCGTCCGCGCCCTCGCCTACATCACCGCGGGGCACGAGATCCATCACCGCACCATCTTGCGCGAGCGCTACCTCGGGCAGGAGGCTCCGGCCCCGCGCGCCTGAGGCGCGGGCTGCCCCTCGCCGCTCGCGGCGACCACCAACGCCTCAAATGAAAGGGGCGCCCTCTCGGGGCGCCCCTTCGTTGTTCCTGTCCGCCTCGAGGCGGCCCTGCTGAGTCGCTACGGCTTCAACGATACCTGCGATCCCTTGGCGTCATAGAAGTTGAGGAGCGGCCCCTGATCTTCCGTGATCATGAGCTGCGCGCGCGGATTCTCCGCCGCGTCCAGCAGATCGAGAGCCGGTCCATCCTGGCCGACGCCGAGGTTCACTCTGAGCTTGCCGTTCTTGTCGAGGATCGTGAGGGCGGGGCCGTCATCGCCCGCGCCGAGGATCATCTGCGACTTGCCCTGCGCGTTCTTCAAGACCAGCACTTCCGCTTCGAGCTTCTTCGACGGGTTGCTGGTCAGACCCATGCAGAGCACGCCCGCCATGCCGAGCAGCACCACCGAACCGAGAACCTTGAAACGTCGATTCTCCCGCTCCACTCTCTCGAGACGCTGCTCCAGAGACACCGATTCCTTTATGTCCCGCGTCATGCACCCCCCTTTTCTGGACACGCCCGTATCGGGCAACGAAACAACCCTCATCTATCGGCAGAATCGAGAGTTGGCTTGAGCGGAATCACGCCCGGGGATGGGCAAGGTCCTTCAAGTCCAGGGCCTTGCGTGCCGATAACTCCAGAGGGACGGGGAGGTGTGCGTCCTCCGGAGGTCGGATGCGGAAGGGACGGTACGTTCAGCTGGTTTCCTACCGGGTGGCGGTCGTGGTCCTCGCCATCCTGACGGGAGCCCTGGCCATGCACGAGCGGGGCACGGGAGCGTCCGTGTGGCTCCTGTCGGCCATCCTGGGTGTGGCTGCCGCGTCGGCCCTCGTGTGGCCGCTCGTCGTGCCCGCGCGCGACCGGACGATGAGCGTCTACTCGATCGGCCCGGCCTTCTTCCTCGCCGGCATGTTCCTCCTGCCTCCGCCCGCGCTCGTCGGGATCATCACGTTCGCGGTCCTTCTCTCGGGGCTCATTCGCGGAGACCGCGCGTATCGCACGGCGTTCCGCCTCGCCTCGATGGTGCTCGTGTTCGCCGGATTCGCGATCTGGTTCCGCCTCTCGCCGCAGGGGTCGGAGGTCCTGTACAAGCCTGCCGCTCGCGCGACGCTCGAGATGGCGATCGGAGGGGCGGCGCTCACAGCGCTCCTGATCTTGAAGAGCCTCGAGATTCGCCTCGAGCAAGGGCCCGAGCACACGCCGCATTGGGGCGCCTTCCAGAAGCCGGCGATCATGGAATCCATGCTCTGTCTCGCGTTCTCGACGTCCACCGTCGTGCTCGCGCGCATCCACACGGGCTTTCTCACCGTCGTCGGATTCCAGATGGTGATGGTGTGGTGGTTTCTCCACCGGTACGCTGCCTATACGACAGGGCTTGCGCGCGTCACTGACCGGAGGAAGCGGCCGCGCGCGATCCTGTGGGACGCGGCGACGCGCGACGCGCTACGGGTGGGGCCCTTCGCGGCGCCGCTCCCATCCTTGCGGCGTTTCCCCAAGGAAGCGACAGCGGCCGAGGGGCGAGAGGACGATGACGAGGATTGGAAGTCGGGACGGGCCGGAGGGGCCCGCTAGGAGCCGAAGCGTCGGGCGACGTACTCCTCGACGAGCGCGAGGAATTCCTCGGCGATGCGTGGTCCCTGGAGCGTGGTCTTGAGCGCTCCATCAACGAACACGGGGGCCTTCGGATCCTCCGCCGTGCCCGGAAGCGAGATGCCGATGTCCGCGTGGCGCGATTCCCCGGGGCCGTTCACCACGCATCCCATCACCGCGACGCGCAATCCCTCCACGCCGGGGTAGGCGGTGCGCCATACCGGCATCTTCTCGCGCAGGCGGAGATTCACCCGCTCCGCCAGCTCCTGGAAGAAGATGCTCGTCGTGCGGCCGCATCCGGGGCACGACGTGACCTGCGGCTCGAAGTGCCGCAGCTCGAGGGACTGCAAGATTTGCTGGCAGATCCGGACCTCCTCGCGGCGGTCGCCTCCGGGCTGCGGCGTGAGGCTCACGCGAATCGTGTCGCCGATTCCCTCGAGAAGGAGCGTGGAGAGTCCCGCGGTCGACGCGACGACTCCCTTCGCCCCCATTCCCGCCTCGGTCAATCCGAGATGGAGTGGATAGTCGGTCTCCGCGGCGAGCCGGCGGTAGATCGCGATCAGATCGCGCACCCCCGACACCTTGGCCGAGAGCACGATCGCGTCGTGCGGTTGCCCGAACTCCTCGGCGAGCGCGGCGGAGCGCACGGCGCTCTCGAACATCGCGTCGAGCGTGACCTCCCGGTCGTCGCGCGGCTTGGCGCTCCGCGCGTTCTGATCCATGAGCGCGGTCAGGAGCTCCCGGTCGAGCGATCCCCAATTCACGCCGATCCGCACCGGCTTTCCGTTGGCCACCGCGATCCGGATGATCTGGCTGAAGTGTTCGTCGTGCCGCTCGCCGCTTCCGACGTTGCCCGGATTGATCCGGTACTTGTCGAGGGCGCGCGCGCAGTCGGGGAACTGGCTCAGGAGGAGATGCCCGCTGAAGTGGAAGTCGCCCACGATCGGGGCCGCGATTCCGGCGTCCCGCGTTCGCGCGACGATCTCGGGCACGGAGCGCGCTGCCTCCGGCGTGTTCACGGTGACGCGCACGAGCTCGGATCCGGCCTCGGCGAGCGCGATCACCTGGGCCACCGTCCCTGCCGCGTCCGCGGTGTCGGTGTTGGTCATCGACTGCACCGCGACCGGGCGGTTCCCGCCGATCGTCACCGAGCCGATCCGGACTAAGACCGACCGCCGGCGCGGAACGGACGTGCTGCCTTGGGAATCGAGCGGAATGGTGATGGTCGGCATCGACGCGAGTCTAGCACGGCCGGCGCGGGGCGGCGTGCTAGACTCGCCGCCATGACCACGCCGCCGATCGCTGCGACGACGGGAGCGGCGGGCGCCGAGCCGCAGGCTCCCGCCGCCCCGCGCGTCCGCACGATGTTCGCGTCCATCGCGGGCTCCTACGATCGCGCGAACCAGATCCTCTCGCTGGGGCTCCACCATCGGTGGCGCGAGCGCACGGTGCGCCTGAGCGGTGCGCGGCCCGGCATGCGCGTGCTCGACTGCGCGACCGGCACGGGAGATCTCGCGCTCGCGTTCCGCCGCGCCGTCGGCCAAGACGGGGATGTCGTGGGCACCGACTTCTGCGCCGAGATGCTCGCCCTCGCTCCCGGAAAGGCGGCCCGCGCGGGGCTGCCGGTGCGATTCGAGATCGCCGACGTGCTCCACCTGCCCTATCCCGACCGGTCCTTCGATATCGCGTCGATCGCGTTCGGCATCCGGAACGTCGAGGATCCCGCGCGCGGGCTCCTCGAGCTGGCGCGCGTGACGCGCGCCGGGGGACGCGTCGTCGTGCTCGAGTTCGGACAGCCGGGGGGAGCCTGGTTCGGTCCCTTGTACCGCTTCTACTCGCACTCGGTTCTGCCGCGGCTCGGAGGCGTCATCAGCGGCCAGCGCTCCGCATACGAGTACCTCGACCGGACCTCCTCGCGCTTTCCGGCAGGGGAGCGGTTCCTCGCGATGATGCGCGACACGGGCGCGTACAGCGACGCGCGCGCGCACGCCCTCACCGGGGGCGTGGCCTACGTCTACGTCGGAGAGGTGGCGTGAGCTTTCAGGCGACGATTCCCGTGCGCTTCCAGGACGTCGACGCGGCTGGCGTGCTCTTCTTCGGGCGGATCTTCGACTACTGCCACCAGGCCTACGAGGAGCTGATCGGAAGCTTCGGCGTGGATCGCGCGCACTACTTCGCGGGAGCCGAGTACCTGGTGCCGATCGCGCACGCCCGGGCCGACTACCGGAGCCCGATCCGCCTCGGCGAGCGCGTCCACGTGACGATCGAGATCTTGCGGGTGGGGCGCGCTTCGGTGCGGCTTCGCTATCGCGTGACGGGGCCCAAGGCGGACGATCTGCGCGCCGAGGTCGAGACCGTCCACGCCTTCGTCGACCGCGCCACCATGCGGCCGATCTCGATTCCGGATCCGCTACGCGGGTTTTTCCTCGAGCACCTCGTCCCGGACGCTGCCGCCGAAGGTGTCACGAAGTAGCGACTCCTATCGAGCCACGGCGGGAAGCGAGAGGCGGAAGATGGAGCCGCGCGAGAGCTGGCTCGACGCCGTGAGACGCCCATTCATGCGGTGCGCCAGCTCGAGGGCGAACGCGAGGCCCAGGCCCAGTCCTCCCACTTCGCGCGTGGGAGAGCCGTCACCCTGACGGAACGAGCCGAAGATCTGGGTCAGGCGCTCGGGCGGAATCCCAGGCCCGTCGTCCTCCACCTCCACGACCGCCGTCTCGCCATCGACCGCGAGGCGTAAGGTGATCCGCGTGCCGCGCGGGGTGAACTTGGTCGCGTTGTCCACGAGCGCCTCGACGATCTGGAGCACCCGGTGCCGGTCGAAGGCCGTCGTGAGCGGCTCCTCCGGCGCCTCGAACACGAGCTCGCGCAATCCCTCGGTGATTCCCGGCAACCACTCCTCGTAATAGGCGCGGAGGACGAGGGTCAGGTCGCCGCGGCGAATGTCGAGCGGAAGGGAGCCCCGGGTGGCCGCACCGAAATCGAGCAAGTTCTCGAGCATGGCCTTCAGCTTCTTCGATTCGTCCAGGCAGACCCCCGTGAACTCGCGAACCGTGTCCGGCAGCCCTCCCTGATCCTCGACGGAGCTGAGATACGCGATGATCACGGTGAGAGGCGTCCGGAGCTCGTGGTTCAGGTTCCGCAGGAATTCCGACTTCAACCGGTCCAGATCGGTCAGCTCTTCGTTCGCCATGCGGAGCTGGCGGTTGTTCTCGAGGAGCCGGTTGTAGAGCGTCGCGTTCTGCAGCGCGACGCCGATCATGCCCAGCGAAGCCTGGAGCGCGTCCATCTCCATGGGGCCGTAGGGAGCGCCGCCGGCGCCGGGCCCGAGCGCGACCAAGCCGAGCGTCTCGCCCCGGGATGTGAGCGGTGCCAAGAGCTCGATTTCCTCCCGCCGCGCGAGCGCCACCGTGGCGGGATGGAGGCGCGCCTGAAACTCTCCGGCTCCGAGGATGCGCCGCTCTTCGCCCAGGGCTTGGAGCGCATCCGGAGCGACGGTGGCGCCCAATGCATCCGCCATGCGGCGGCTCATCCCGTGGGACCGAAGGAGAACGGGACGCCGCTCCGATCCATCAGGCAGGAGCCAGAGCGCCGCGCGGGAAGCGCCGAGCTGCCCCATGAGATTGAGCAGCACGAGATCGGCGAGCGCATAGAGGTCGAGACCGACCGTCAGCTCGCGGCTCAGCTCCGAGATCGCGAGGAGCTCGTGTTCGCGCCGAGCTGCGAGCCGGAGCGCTTCGGCGGCATCGATGTCAGGCCGGGAGGGCACGCTCGGCTTCCTCCTCGCTCGAATCGATCGGCAGGAACGGTTCCAGATTCAGGAGCTGAATCACCGTGAGCACGGGGGTCGACGGGGAGGCGAAGCGGACCGTCCGGCCCGCCTTGCGGAACTCCTCGGCCACGCTCAGAAGGGTTCCGACCCCGCTCGAAGCGATGAACTCGACCCGGCTCAGGTTGACGATGAGATTCCGTCCGCTCGCGCGCACGTCGGCGCACTGAGCGAGCAGCGCCGGTACGCTCTTCGCGTCGAGCCGGCCTACGACGCGCACGATCACTCCATGCACGCCCGACACCACTTCAAGGGGTTCGGCCACGCTGTGCCTCCTCTCGTGGGCTCGGGAAGCGAAGGACGGTGATGTTGCCTTCACGGGTTCCCGGGAAATAGGCCGCCTGCCTCGTCGCGCGGCGGATGATCTGGAGTCCGAGGCCGCGACCCTTCGACCGAACGCCGGGGTCCCCGAAGTCGAGATCGGCCGCGGCGGGCGGGGCAAAGGGAGCGCCGTCATCGCGCACGAGGAACATCGTCTCCCCTCGCCCGTCGGACACCCAACCGAGGTCGAGCGATCGCGACGGATCCTCGCGATAGCCGTGCTCCACGATGTTGGCGCAGACCTCGTACAGAGCGGTCGTGAGGAGCGCGAGCTCCCGCTCGGACAGCGCGCCCGCGGGCGGACAGCTCCTGAGCCACGCGCCGATTCCTTCGAGCGCCTCCATCCGCGCGGGGAGCGTCCAGGTCCGTCCCTGGCCGCGCGCCTGGCGGAGGAGCTCTTCCGAGTCTCCGGGCGACAGCGCCCCGGCCGCGGTGTTTGCGTCCGCCTGGGTCTCATGGGCGATCACGAGAAGAGTCTCGTCGTCGCCCGGCGGAGCGTTGTCGGTCCACCCCCCGATCGCAGAGACCACGGCCTCGATCACGGAAGACGCCCCGCCTCCTGCCGCCGCGGCCACCGTTTGCCCGAGACGCTCGAGCCCGAATTGCTCGCCGCGCGCATTCATCGATTCGTTCACGCCGTCCGTGTACTGAACCAGGACGTCGCCCGGTTCGAGGTCGAGCTTGCGGTCCTCGAGGGTCGTCGCGATCGCCCCACCGCGAACGGCTCCGATGGGAATGCCGCGCGTCGCGAGAAGGGCCACCGAGCGGTCCCGGGCGCGGTACCGGAGGAGCGGGTTGTGCCCGGCGGACGCATAGGTGATTCGCCCTGCGCTCGGATCGAGCACGCCGTAGAAGAGCGTCACGAACGAGCCCGGCTGCAGCGTTTCCGCGAGCCTCCGGTCGACCTGCGCGAGGAGCGACGAGGGGGACGCGATGCCGTCCCGGTACGCGCGCAGGAGCGAGAACACCATCGACATGACGAGGCATCCGGCGAGCCCCTTGCCGGCCACGTCCGCCACCACCACGCCGATCGTTCCGTCGGGACGATCGAACACGTCGTAGTAGTCCCCGCCGACCTCAGCCGCCGGCCGGTGGTATCCCTGGATCACGAACGCTCCCGCGCGGGTCGTGCCCTTGGGGAGCAGGGACGTCTGGATCCGCTGCGCCAGCTCCATCTCGTGGGCCAGCCGCTCCCGCTCGACGAGATCCGCCTGTGCTCGCTTCAGCTCGAGCGCCATTTGATTGATCGCGGCTGCGAGAAGGCCGAGCTCCGTCCGATCGCGGAGCACGACCGGACGATCCAGCTCGCCGCGCCCGATCCTCTCGATGCCATGGCGAAGCGCGGCGATGGGGCGGAGGAGCTGCGAGACGAGAATCAGGGGGACGGCCACGGCCGCGGCGAGGAAGAGCGCGAGCACCGCGATCTGTTGCCGCCTCGCGTCGGTGATGACCCGGTCGAGGTAGCTCCGCGGCATGCCCACGACCGCGAGCCCGAGCCGCCGACCATCGGGATGGGTGACGGGAACGGCCGCGAGGAGGGTTCCGCCGTCCTCGCCGAGCGTCTCGCCGCGCGCCAGGCGGCGGGCGTCCTCGATGGGCAGGAGCCTGGACGGCAGCGAGTAGCTCTGGCCCAGACTCCGAACGTCCGGATGACCTTGCACGACGCCCTGATTGTCCGCGACGACGATCACGGTGAGCTCGGGCTGCCGGGCGAGAAGCTCCTTGGCGAGCGGATGGAGCGTGAGCTCCGGATAGTCGCCGAGCATGGCCCCCGTGCTTGCCAGCGCCAGCGTGCGCGCGTCGAGGAGGAGACGGGTCTCGATCTCCGCGGTGAGCGCGCGTCGCGTGTTGCGCTCGGCCACGGTGCCCACGCTCGCGACCGCGCCCGCGGTGAGGAGCACCGCGGCCACGGCGACGATCCACCGGATGCTCCAGACGACCTTGGTCTTGCGCTCCGTCATGGCCCCTCCCCAAGCAGCTCGCGCGTGCGGGCCAGCTGCTTCTCCGCGCGCGCGATGTAGCCTTTCGCCCGCGCGTCGTCCGGGTCCACGACAAGGACCTTCTCCCACAGCGCGACCGCCTCCTCTAGCCTTCCGGCGGCAAAGGAGTTCATGCCGCGCATGAGGTACTCGCGCTTCAAGTACTCCCCGACGCGTGCATAGGTGGAGTCGGCGGACCAGACGATCTCCCAGTAGCGGAGCGCGTCGTCGGGCCGGTGCTGCTCCATGGCCGCAAGGCCGCGTCGGTAGAGCGCGTCCAGGTCACGGCGGGAGAGCGTGGGACGCGGCCGCGCCGGCGCGTGCGGTCTCGCGTCAGGCGACGGAGGTGGCGTCTTCGACGGCGCCAGAGCGAGCTGGCGGGCCTGGGTCAGCGCGAGGGTCGCGACCGAGAGTCCGTCCGCGCGCGGATCGAGCGCCCGGGCCTGAGCGAGCTTCTGGTCCGCCTCCGCGAGACGGCCTGCATCGATCGCGCGGCGTGCCTCGCGCACGAGGATGTCGGTCTGACGCGCGATCGCCTGCTCGGTGCGCCGGAGCATCCCCGACGCTTCCTGATCCGCCGGCTGAACGGCGAGGATCGCGAGGAACCCCGACCGCGCGGCTGCGAGGTCGTTCGCCGCGAAGGCGTCGAGCGCCTGTGCGAAGCGGTCGCGGATCTCGCTCGTCCGCGCCGACCGGCGGTCGCTCTCGGCGCGGCACCGCGCTCGAGCAACCAAGGCGAGCGAGTCGGCGGGATCCTTCGCCAGCACGCGTCCGTAGGCGAGCGCTGCGGCGGTGAAGTCCCCCGATCGCTCGAGCCGCGCCGCACTCTCACGCAGGCACCGGCGCTCGAGATCGACCGCGCGCGGATCGCCGGGCGCGAGCGTGGCGACCGCGCCGAGGACGTCGAGCGCGTCGTCGTAGCGCTCGGCGGCCCGAGCGGCTTCCGCTCGTGCGAGGAGCGAATCGACCCGCTCCCGCTGGATCTGATCGAAGGCCTCGCTCAGCCGGGTCTGGATCCGCTCCTCGTCGGCCCGAAGCGCGGCCGCGCGATTCTCGGCCACGGTGCGCCCGGTCGCGAGCGTCACGCCGATCCGGTGGATCGTGCCGACGCCTGCGTCCTCGAACGCGTAGTCGAGCGCGAGCGACTGCCAGCGCACGCCCGCCCCGAAGACGGAGCCTCGGCCGTTCCAGCCCCCGCGCAGGGACAGCATGGCGTGCGGTGTGAACTCGGTGCCGAAGCGGAGGCGCGTTCCGACGCCGCGGGGATGCTCGAGCTCGATCGCGGTTTGGGTCCATCGCGAGCGGTAGGCGAGCCCGGTCCGGACGACGGACGGATCGGGCACGCTCGCCTCGTCGAGGCGGATCGACGGCTCGATCAGATTCCGCACGGCGAGTCCGAAGGACACTCGATCCGCCCAGGGCACACCCAAGCCCGCAACCAGGAGCGGCTGGACCGTGACGCCGGCGTCCAGGCCGAGGCCGCTCCCCGACGCACCCGCGACGCTCTGGCTCTGGATCTTGGCGGTCCCGCCGACGGACCAGGCACCGCCGAAGGCGCGTCCGAATCCCACCGCGATCTCCGACTCCGACGACGTGAGATCCGATGCGAGGAGCGTGTTGCGATCGTCCCGCTGCTCGATCCCATCCACGCCGAACGAGCGATAGGACAGGCCGAAGCCGCCCCATCGCCAGCTCGGCAGCGCGATGGCGAGATACTCCTCGTGGACGTCGTAGCCGTACTGGAACCGCCCCGCCTGGATCTCGCGCCGCGGCACGAGCCCGAGGCCCGCGGGATTCCAGGCCATCGCGCTTGCGTCCGACGCGAGCGCCGCGTACGCACCCCCGAGCGCGATGGCACGCACGCCCGTGCCGGTGGCGAAGATCGATTGCGTGCCGCCGTCGTCCTCACCTCGTGCGGGCGGCGCGGCGAGAACGGTGAGCGCTGCGATCCACGCGATGACGAAGCGCCGGATCATCGCACCACCGCCACTTTGCGGACCACGCGCTCCGTCCGGCCGTCTGTGTAGCGCGCGAGGAGCTCCGCCAGATAGACACCGTTTCGCACCAGGTCGCCGGCGCCGTTCCGCCCCGTCCAGGCGTCGGCCTGGTGGAGCCCGGCCGAGCGCGCCTCGTCGCGCACGACCTCCGCCACGCGATCGCCGGACGGAGTGAAGATGCGGAGGCTCACGCGGCCGTCCGCGCGCAGGTAGTACACGAACGACGTGGCCTCGCGCCCCGCCGCGAACGGATTCGGGAAGTTCGAGTAGCTCGCCTCGAGCGTGGCCGCGCCCACCGTGCCCGACTCGGTCCAGAGCGGGAAGGAGTGGCCAGGCTCGGGACGGACCTGGATGGCGAGGACCGCGCTTCCAGGCTGCACGACGCCGATGCCGCTCTCGTCCAGACCGAGCCTGAGCGTTGGTCCTGGGGAGATCCCGGCAGATGCCACGCGAAGCTCTACTTCGACCGTGCCGCCGGGCGGCACGAGGAGAAGGCTGTCCGCCGGAAGCGACGCCGTCGTGGAATCGGGCGTGAGCGCGGCGCTCTCCGCCCATAGGACGCCGTCGATGTAGGCCAGGACGCGGGTGGCCGCGCTCCCGATCGCGATGGCGGCAAAGTCGCGATCCGCGGCGCGCACCACCAGGCGATCCAGTCGCACTCCGCCTGAGCCGGCCGAAGCCGTGTTGGTCAGTCGAAGGATTCCGGCCGCCACCTCGCCCCCGTCACCGGCGAGAACCGCCGGCATGCGGCTCTCGAGGCCGGTCACGAGCTCGCGTGGGGGCGGCTCGAGGCGCGCGAGACCCGACACCGGGGGCAGCACGGCGCCGGGCTCGGGCAGCGGCGTGAGCCGGGCTCCGGAGTTGGCGTCGAACACGGCGAGCCCCGCGATCGGTGTGCTGAGCTCGAGGTATCCCGCGGGCGCGGTCGCGGCGATGTCGGCCAGCACGCGAATCGTCGCCGTGTCTCCCGGTGCGAGGAGGATCCCGCCCAGCGGAAGCGACACGGCCCCAGAGGGCGGGAAGGCGTTCTGGACCACGCGCTCCACGCCGTTCACGAGCACGCGGAGGCGCGCGAGATAGGTGCCGGGCGCGAGCGGGCGCCGGAGCTCGTCCGAGCATGCGACTGCGACGCTGTCGATGCGCACGCGCGCGGTTCCCGCTCCGTCCGGATGGCGGAGCACAACGTCGAGCGCGGCTTGGTCGGTGTCGCCGACGCGCAAGGTTGCGGGGAAGAGCGGCACGCCGCGCACGCGGACGGATGCGGCCGCGCGCTCCACGATCGTGGGAGCGCCGGCGATCGGACTCGATGCGTACGTCACGATGACCGTGTCCTGCGTGTTGGCGTCCCAGGCCTGGATCGTGGCCGGAGAGCCGAGCCGGATCGAGAACGCCCCGACGGCGGCGCTGTCCCCGACGTCGCCTAGGATCGTGAGATCGACCGGCGCGTTCACGGGACACGTGAGCGGCGGGGCGAGCGCGAGGGTCACGTCCGGTCCGTCGGCGCCGCCCACGATCCGGGCCGCCAGCGTCTGGGTCGCGGTCCGGACCACGAGACGATCGAGCCAGTCGTGCGGCGACGGAATGGGAGTGCCGGTCGTGTCGGTCACCGTCACCGCGATCGACCCCACACGCACGTCGGACGTGACGCCGTCGATCCCCGAGTTCCGGAGCTGGAGACCGAGAAGGGGAACATCCATGGAGCCGGCAGCGACGCGCTGCTCGGAGGATGGAACGTCGGAGATCTGGAGCTCGGTTGGCTCGGCCACGAGACGCGCGGTCCCGGAGCGGAGCGGGAACGATCCCGTTTCGAGCCGGATCCGGACCGGCGCTCCGCTCGTCCGATCCTCCGCGGTGATGTCGGTGCTGTCGACGATGGCGACCCGGAAGCTCGGCGCCGTGGCCGAAGCGGCCACGTCGAGGCGGAAGCTCAGCGTGGTCGGCTGCTCGGGCGTGACGTAGGCCGGAGCGTCGAAGGTAAGGTCGAGGTCCGATCCCGTCCCCGGGATCGTCGACGTCGCGAGATAGACGTTCGTTCCCTCGGCCACCACGACCGAGGTGATGAGATCGGCCGGGACGATCGGGGCTCCGTTCCCGTCCTCGACGCGGATGCGAAGCCCACGCAGGCTGACGGTCGAGGCGCCGGTGCCGCCCTGGTTCGTGAAGGTGAGGCTGAAGGGAACGATGCCCGCCTGGCCGCGACTCACTTCCAGCGGCATCGACTGGACCGGGACGAGCCCCGCGTCCGCGACGGGGATCAGGATGTCGTGTCCGTTCGACGAGACCTCGACCGCGCGTCGCACGAGACCGCTCAACGTTCCGATTCCTGCAGCGTCCGCCCGGAACTGCACGTCGCCGGGCCCCGAGGCGAGATAGACCCAGACGAAGCTGTCCGACTGGGCGGGAGCGAGAGTCATCGTGCCCGGGGAGGGTCCCGTCTGGAGCGAGGTGGTCCCGCTTCCGGAGATCGCCGGCATCGAGGGGGCGATCGCCTGGACTGTCTCGTTCCCGGCATTGCGCACGATCATGCGCAGCCGGAGCGTCTGCCCGACGGTGCTCGCCCTCGTCTCGGTCTCGAGCGTGGCGAGGAGCGGGGAGGTGCTGATCACGAGCGGTTGCGGATTGGCGACGAGCCCGTCTCGAGGTCCGTCGTTGCCGGACAGGTTCTCGATGGCGCCGATCGGAAGCGCGAGGTCCACGGTGGCGGAGTCCGACGGCCCCGCGGTCGTCGTCACGGACGCGAAGAGGCGCGCCCCGGCGGCACCGAGCGCCTCCGAGAGGAGCGTGCTCCGCCACTCGGAGCCGGTGCGGGTGAGCGGTCCCAGGTCTTGATCGTCGCCCGAGCTGGGGGTGAAGACACCGTCTCCGCCGTCCCGCCACAGGTGCAATTCCGCGAGTTCCGCCGCTCCGGCGGTTCCCAGATTGACGATTCGCACCGAGCGGAGCTCGTCGTTCTCGTATCCGTTGCGAGGGATCGTGACGTCGAGCGCGAGGCGCGGACCTTCGCCCGGTCCGAGGCTCGCGCCCGGAGCGCCCCAGTTGGTGATCTGCGCCGCGCTCATGCCGTCGACCGTGAGCTGCGCGTTCGACGTGACCGGCCACGCGCCGGTCACCGACACCGGCTCCTCGAAGTGCATCGCGAGCGGATCCGAGACGCGAGCGCCCAGCACGTCTCCGTCCGCTGCATCCCTGGGCGACACGTCGGCGGTGACGAAGAGGTGGCGCGAGCCCCCCGCCGGAAGAACCCAGCTGAGCCCCGTGAACGTGACGACACCGTTCGAGAACGAACCGACCCCGATGGCCGGGTCGGACGCGAGATCGCCGAGGACTCCGTCTGCGTCGCCGTCCTCCCGAAGGGTCAGCGACTGAATCTCGCGGTCGAGCTCGAGGCGCGAGCCGCTCCCGGACGTGGCGTTCTCGACCGCGAGCCGCCCCAGGGTCCGCGCGGTCGTGTAGCTGTTCGTGACGATGAGATGGAGCAGCGGCGCGTCGTGGTCGCCGGGATGGACGGCCGCGGAGCCGAGCGCCGCCGCCGCCACGGTCACGCGGTCGGTCGTGCGGATCGGCAGCGCGAACGGATTTTCGACTCGCTGGTCCAGCGGGCCCGAGTCCCCGCTCTCCATGCCCACCCCGCCATCCGTTCCCTGCGGAAGTCCGAGCAGCACCGTCCGGCCGTCCAGCGCGAGATCGGCGAGATCCACGGACACAAAGAGGCGGAGCCCGCTGACCGGGACGACCTCGGAGAGGCCGGTGCGCTGCCAGCGGTCGCCCGTGTTCACGAGCTCGCCGAGCGCGCGGTCGCGCGCGGGATCGAACACCCCGTCGCCGTCGTCGGCCCACGCATTCATCCGCGTGACGTCCGTTCCGGCTTCCGCCGTGCCGCTGTTGGCGACGGAGAGGCGCAGGAGCCGATCCGGCTGATATCCGTTCGGAGGCAGCGTGACGTCCAGGGCGAGCGCCCGGGTCGAGCCCGCGAGCAGATTGCCGGGCGGAATCGGGTGCACCGCGATCTCTTGCGCCACGAGCCCGTCGATGGGGAAGCTCCCGACCGGCCTGAGCGGCCACGCGTTTCGAGCGAAGCTCGAAGGCGTGAGGACGACCGAGGTCGAGTCGGCGATTTCGAGATCGAGCGCGTCGCCGTCGCGCGCGCCGAGCGAGACGTCCGCCGCCACGAACAGGCGCACGCTGCCGAGCGCCGGCACGTCGACGTGCACCGGCGTGAAGTGGACGCTGCCGTCGACGGCGACCGTCGCGAACTGCTTGGGGTCGCGGGCGGGATCGAGCACGCCATCGCCGTCGTCGAGGTAGAGCGTGAGGTCGCCCAGCTCGGAGTCGAGCTGATCCTTCGTCCCAGGCCCTGCGGTCGCGTTCTTCACATCGAGCGAAACAAGGGATCGCGCCGATCCTTCCTGATTCGCAACGGTGACCGCGAGAAGCGGCACACTGCGCGCGCCCGGCCTCACCGTAGCCCCGGTCTGGACCGCGGCCACGGTGAACCCGCCGGGGGTCACCAGGGCGGCGTGCGTGATGGAGGCGCCGTCGTCCGACACGCGGATCCCGCTCGCGACCTCGACCGCAGAGGCGCTGCCGTCGACGACGATCGGCCCGGTCTGCGCCTGGCGCCCGACGTTCACGGAGAGCGGCACGGAGAGGCTCTCCCCACTCGCGAGGGACCGCGGCAGGGGAAGCGTCACCGAGACCGAGTAGTCGCCGTCCGCGTCGTGGCGGATGAAGCGCGTGAAGACGAGCGAGACCAAGTCCACGGAGACGGAGTCCCGTCCGGGATTGGCGAGGAGGACCTGGAACGGGGCGCCGAGCCGCCCCTGCACGAGCGAGTCGGGTCCCGCAACGGACACCACGCGGAGCGCGCGAACGGGGCGGACGATCACGGAGGCCGTGTCCCGCACGCCTCCCGATTCGGCGACGACGAGTCCCGTGCCCTCCGCGGTTCCCGTGAACACTCCCGTGGTCGCGCCGATCGTTCCCACGCCCCCGAGCGCGGTCCAGCCGATCGATCCACCGGTCGGGTTTCCGAAAGCGTCCTCCGTCGTAGCAGCGAATGCGAGTGTGCTGTCGCGCCAGCAGACGGCGCCGTCGGGCTTCACGGTGATCCGCGCCACGGGGCCCGGTCCGACCGTGACCCGCCAGGTGTCCCCGTCCGCGATGCCGTTCGCGTTTCCTTGCGCCGCGACCTGGGGAGCCACCGACGTGCCCGAGTTGTCGAAGAGCGTCACGAAGTCGCTTCCGGCCAGATCCAGCTCGCTCGGCACCGTGGCGCGAAACTGCACCTCGATGAGGGAGGAGCTCTGGACCGCGGTGCCGAGCTTCGCCTCCGCGGTGCCGGCGATGCTCGCGTCCGAGTACGGCGCGGGAAGTCCCGCGACGCGCACGGCCCTGACGATGGGCGCGCCGTAGCCCTTGGGGAGGTGGATCAGCACGCGGTCCACGCCGGCGTCGCCCGCGACGATGCTCGGCAGGACGTAGACGGTGAAGACCTGGCTCACCGCCCCGGCCTGAACCGCGTGCGGCAGGATCTCCGCGAGCGCGGAGTGCGCGGCCTGACCGGCGCCGATGACCGAGGCGGTCAAGGGCACGTCGACGATCGTGGACGCGCTGCTGCCGTCGGACGCCTGCGCCCGGAGGCGGACGCCCCCCGCGTAGTCCTGCGCCGGGACGATGGGGTAATCCATCCAGAGGTAGAGTCCGCGCGTCTCAGGCTCTTCCGTAGTCAGCGCGGATCCGGGCGGCGCGAGCGCGGCGAGCAGCGTGTCGAGGCGTCCTCCCGCGGCTCCGTCCGATCGGAATGCCCAGGCGAGCGTGTTCGCCTCGGCTTGGATCGTGTCCACGGGGGCCGCGATGCCGACGAAGTCGCGCGCCGCTCCCTGGAGGTTGTAGGGAGCGTTGCTCCAGATCGCGACGGCGAGATTCCCGTCCGCCGGAGTGGCGAGCGGCTGGGCGGAGGATCCCGCGGGGGCCGGTGCGAAGGCGCCCGCGCTGTCGACAGCGGCGATCTCGAGCCTGGAGGCGCACGAGAGGCCGTTGACGGCGGCGCTCTCGGTGTCCGGGGGCGTGCCGCTGAACACGTTCACCGAAATCGTCCAGACGCCGCTTCCGGCGCGCGCGATGCGTCCCGGAACGAAGCCCAGCCGGAGCGTCTGCGCGCTCGTGGCGTTCGTCGTCGTATCGACGCCGGATCGGCCCAGTGCGACGCCCCAGGACGAGCCCGCGGGATCGACCAGGGTCCACGTGTTTCCCGCCCTCCGCCACGAGTAGGCGCCTCGGTACGCGGGCGACTGACTGTCGGACGCGTGTCCCTGATAGTGCAGCGTGACGTCGAGTCCGGTGACGTCCCGGAAGCCGTCGCCATCGCTCACGGCGACATCGACGAGCATCGTGTCGCGAGGGACGAGCGTCGTCGTGGCGACGCCGGCCTTCGTGCGCAGCACGATCTGGGAGATGACGGGCACGAGCGCGGGAGTCACCGTGACGCTCGACGTGTCGCGCAGCGATCCCGCGTACGCGACGATCTTGGCCTGCCCGGGCTGGGCGGCGCAGAAGGTTCCGTCCTTGGACGCGGTGCCGGCGGACGCGGGAATCACGCTCATGCTGTCGGCCACGACCCCGAACCGGTTTCCGAACGCGTCCACACCGAAGAGCTGGAAGGACGTGCACATCCGGCTCACGACCGACGCGTTGTCGGGCACGAGATCGATCACCTTGGGCGGGTCGTCGGTGACGGCGAGGGTCCAGTCGTCGCCGTTTCCAAGGGTGCCGTCCGCGTTGCCGGACCAGAGGGACTGGAGCGACGCCCCCGGCGTGGAGGTGTCGTCGACCGAGATCGGCAAATCGAGATCGTTGGTCGTCGCGGCGGCGAGCACGCTCACGCGGCAGCGCACCTCGACCTTTGCGTTCAGATGGATCCGTGGGACGCGCAGCGTGAACGAGGTGCCGTTGTCGAACCAGAGGATCTGGGCCGGATCGACCGGGATGCCACCGACCAGCACCGCGTCCACGGCGGTGACCTGGATCGTACCGTTGTGAAGAACGTTGACGAGATCGACTCCGGTCGCGGCGCCGCTCGGCGACGCTCCCGACGCGTCCAGATCGAGCCAGAACGTGAGCGGCGTATCGGTCGCTCCTTCGCGCACGGCTTTCGGTTGGACTTCCGCCCATCCGCTACGGACCGCGGGGGGCTCGTCGGTGTAGGTGATCACCAGCTGCGGCGTGGCCGTGGCGACGTTGGTGTATTCGCTCGACCGGAACACGACTTCGCGATCGCTGCCCTCGCGCTCGGGCTTGATCACGAATCCGTTCTTCGCGAGATCGCCGTTCAGCCACGCGTTGACGATCGGCCCGACCTGCCAGCTCGCCTGTCCGTTGGTCCCGGCGTCGCTCAGGAGCGCGCGTCCGGTCCAGTAGGGGCCCGACGTGCCTCCCGCCGTGGACCAGCCGAAGAGGAGGTTCCGGTTCTTCCACGTCACGTCGGATTCGGCCCAGGACTCGGTGAGGGGATAGATCCTCGCGTCGATCGGCGTCGGGCTGTTGGCGCCGCTCTGGGTCATGCGGAACCACGCCTGGAGGACGGTCTTGCCAGTGAGCGTGGGGAGCGCCGCGTCGAAGACGACGTGGCGGTTCTTCGTCCCTGCCGTCCCCTTGATGCGGAGCTCAGGCTTGCTGCCGTTGTTCTCGGTGACGTTTTCCTGGCTCAGGTACGAATCGGTCGCGTTCGTGGATCTCGACTGGACCGTGACCGTGAACGTGCCTGCGCTCGAGAGCGCGGGCCACAGGATGGCGAGAAGGATGAGAGCGAAGCGTGAGCGGCGGACCACGAATCCTCCGTGCGAACACCGGGTCGGGGCGTCCTTGGAGAATTCGGCAGATCAGGGGTATTTCTTGATGCCGGTTGGACTTGGAGGAGCGCGCCTGGCTCAGAGCGCGCGTGTTGCAAACGTCGTGTTCCGTGAGGGTTGGCCCTCTGCCTGGCGGCGACCGGAGAACGCGCCGGCCCAGGTCAGGTCGAGCTTCCGGCCCCTTCTTCCTGAAAGAGATGAAGGAACGCGTCGCGCCGGAGTTTTCCCGAGGCGCCCCGCGGGAGCTCGCGAACGATCCGAAGCCGTCGTGGGAGCTTGAAGTTCGCGAGTGCCTCCATGGCGTGGTCCCGGAGCTCGTTCAACGTCAGCGACGCGCCGGGATGGAGCACCACCGCTGCGGCGATCTCGTGCCCCCACGATCCCGCCGGAATGCCCGCCACCGCGATCTCGAGGACGGCGGGGTGCGATCGCAACGCTCGCTCGACCTCGGCGGGGGACACGTTCTCGCCGCCGACCACCATGCGATCCGACCTCCGGTCGAGCACGACGAGACGCCCCGCGGCATCCCATGCGCCGATGTCTCCCGTCTTGAGCCAACGGCCGTCCCACGCTTCCGCGTCCTTCTCGCGCTCCTCGAAGTAGGCGGCCATCACGGTGGGCCCGCTCACCACGATCTCGCCTTCGGCGCCGCGCGACACCTTGAGTCCGTTCTCGCCCCGGATCTCCACCTTGACGAATGGAAGCGGCCGTCCGCACGATTCGAGTCCGGCCGGCCACACGCGCGGCGAGAGCGTGGTCACCTGCGACGCCGCCTCGGTGAGTCCGTACGTCGGAAGTGCCCTCAGGCGAAGCTCCGCGGCCTCCAGGAGGAGCTCGGGCGGGCAAGGACCGCCACCGATGAGCGCGGCGCGCAGAGTCGTCGGGAACATGCGCCCTCCGCGCGCGCGGAGGAGCCGCTCGAGAAGCGGCGGCACGAGCGAGACGAGCGTGACCCCCTGCCGGTCGATCGCGTCGAGCACGCGCTCGGGATCGAAGCGGTCGTGAAGGAGCACCCCGGTCCCGTAATACGCGCTCCGCGTGAGGACGGAGAGTCCGCCCACGTGGTGGAGCGGCAGGCAGGAGAGCCAGAGATCGCCGGCGCGCACGCCGAGATTTCGCGCCGACGCGAGCGCGCTCCAGAAGAAGTTCCCGTGTGTGAGCACGCAGCCGCGCGGCTCTCCCGAGGTGCCCGAGGTGAAGCAGAGCGCGGCTGGCGTCTCGAGACGGCGCAGGAGTCGCGGTCCCACGTCGGTCGTCGGCGGCACGCTCACGCCGAGCACGGGGCCTTCCTCCAGGCCGCGCTCGCTGTCCGAGGACTCGCTCGTGAGCGCGAGATCCACGAAGGCCCGCTTCCGGAGCGCCTGTCGCTCCTCCCCGGGCAGCGATGCGCCGATGGGGACGGGCAGGAGACCGATCCGATGCAGCGCGTGAAACGCGATGACGAAGCTGAACGCGTGCGCGGGGGCGAACTCGAGCGACACGTGCTCGCCCGCGCCGAGTCCCTGCGCGGTCAGCGCGTCGGCCGACTCCTGAACCGCCTCGTTCAGTCGCCGGTAGGTCCAGGACGCATCCCCGCGCTGGAGCGCCAAGCGATCGGGAGCGACGCGCGCCCAGAACTGCACGGGATCCGAGGTGAATCTCACACTTCCTCCTGGACCAGGTTGTCCCGATAGTCGGCGTTCCGCTCACGCCAGTCGTGCATGCGGGTTGGGATCTGGTCGTCACGTCCGATCCTCAAGACTCGGCCCGCGTCCGAGAGCGGAGCGGAAGGGTTCGAGCGTTCGGTGGAGTCCTCGGGCCACGGCGTGCACCCCGTGGCCAGGCCGTGTGCGTAGAGGCTCGGCCCCAGGGAAGCGGCCAGATGAAGCGCGCCGCGTCGCCCGACCGGGGTCTCGAGCATCCCGGTGATGACGACGTCCACTCCGCGCTCCCGCGCCGTGGCGGCGATCGCGCGCGCGGGATGAAGACCCCCGACGGCCATGGGCTTGAGGACGAGCACGTCCGCCGCGTCGAGAATGCGCTGTACCGAGGCCAGGTCCACGACGCTCTCGTCCACGGCGATCGGAACGCCCACCGCGCTCTTCACCCGCGGGAGGGCTTCGGGATCAGAGGTGGGCTCCTCGCAGTACTCGAGACCGACGTCCTCGAGTGCGTGGAGCGCCTGGGTGGCTTCGGCCTCGCTCCACGCGCGGTTGGCGTCGATGCGGAGCCGGACCTCGCGGCCCACTGCGTCGCGCACGGCATGCACCCGCGCGACGTCCTCCGGGATCGCAATCCCCCCGACCTTGAGCTTCAACGTGCGATAGCCTTCCGCGACCGCCGCGAGCGCTCTAGCCACGAGGTCCTCGCGGGGAAGTCGTGGGAGCGCCGCATTGACCGGAACCTCGTCGACGGCGTTGAGATCGCCGAGCAGGCGGGCGATCGGCTTCTTCGCGTCGTCGGCCATGAGACTGTGAAGCGCGAGATCGATGGCGTGGCGCGCGCATGGCGACGCCACGACGGGGGCGAGGCGGTGGAGATCGGCCACCGCGTCCCGGTATCGCCCTCGCGGCATCCCGAGGAGGTATTTCGACGAGAGGCGGAGGGCCGCGATGCTCGAAGGAAGGGTCTCGAGGCCGAAGCCGGGAAGCGGAGCGCTCTCACCATATCCACAGGCGCCCCCCTCCTCCTCGAGCGCGAGGATGACCCCGCGCCTGAGCTCGCCCGCGGGCCACGGCGGATCCAGGGGGCACTCGTACGGAGTGAGCGTGAACCGGACGATCCTCATCCGAGCGCGAGCCCCACGGCGAAGAGGAGGCCGAAGAGGAGATGGAGCTGGGCTACGTCCACGAGCGTTCGGTTGAGCCCCGGTCCGTCCGTCTTCTCGAAGACGGCTTGGAGCGCGCGCGCGGCGAGCGTCGTCGTCGCGAGCGGAAGCAGCACCCACGCCGAGGAGAGGCCCTGCGCCCAGAGCGCGATCGGCACGGCGAACGCGGCCAGGAGGAGCGTGACGAACTCGGCGCGCGTGGCGCGCCGGCCGATGCGCGCGGCGAGCGTGAGCTTTCCCGCGGCGCGGTCGGTGTCGATGTCGCGCAGATTGTTCACGACGAGGATCGCGGTCGCGAGCGTTCCCACGGGAATGGCCGCGACCCATGCTTCGGGATCGAGATCGCCCGCCTGCGCGTAGTACGTGCCGAGCACCGCGACGAGACCGAAGAAGAGGAACACGAAGAGATCTCCGAGCCCGACGTACGCGAGTGCGAACGGACCGGCGGTGTAGAGGATCCCCGCCGCGATGGAGGCGACACCGATCGCGAGGATCGGCCACCCGGCGACGGCGATGAGATAGGCGCCGGAGGCGGTCGCGATGCCGAAGGCGGCCACCATGCCGGCCGTCACGTCGTCGACGGACAGCCACCCGCGTGCGAGGACGCGCGGCGGGCCGAGCCGCGCGGGCGAGTCGGCCCCCTTCTTGTAGTCGTAGAGATCGTTCGCGAGGTTCGTCCCGATCTGGATCGCGACCGCGCCCACGAGGGTCGCGATGGCGGTGACCAGCGCGAAGTCGCCGTGACGCCACGCGAGCACGGTGCCGACGAGAACCGGCACCACCGCGGCCGAAAGGGTCGGGATGCGGCAGGCGTGGATCCAGGCGGCGACGCGGCCCGGATGCCCCGCCGGGAGCGCGCCCGCCTCGGGCTCGGTGAGGAGCTCGGTGGAATCGGTCACGAGATCATGGGAGGCGACGGAACTTGCCGAAGTCAGGCTTCCGCCGCTCCACGTAGGCGTTCCGGCCCTCCTGGGCTTCCTCGGTCATGTAGAAGAGAAGCGTCGCGTTCCCGGCCAATTCTTGAAGTCCCGCCTGTCCGTCGCAATCGGCGTTGAGCGACGCCTTGAGGCATCGGAGCGCGAGCGGACTCATCGTCAAGATTTCGCGGCACCAGGCGACGGTCTCCTCTTCGAGGCGATCGAGCGGCACGACCGTGTTGATTAGCCCCATGTCGAGCGCCTGCTGCGCGTCGTACTGGCGGCAGAGGAACCAGATCTCGCGAGCCTTCTTCTGGCCCACGATGCGCGCGAGGTAGGACGATCCGAATCCGCCGTCGAACGATCCCACCTTGGGACCGGTCTGGCCGAAGCGAGCATTGTCGGCCGCGATCGTGAGATCACACACGACGTGGAGCACGTGGCCGCCGCCGATCGCGTAGCCCGCGACCATCGCGATGACCGGCTTCGGGAGCGCGCGGATGCGCTTCTGCAGGTCGAGCACGTTGAGCCGGGGCACCTGGTCGTCGCCGACGTAGCCGGCGTTTCCGCGGACGCGCTGATCCCCGCCCGAGCAGAACGCCTCGGTTCCGGCGCCGGTCAGGATCACCACGCCGACCTCGGGGTCCTCGCGCGCTTCATCCATCGCGTCGATCATCTCGTTCACCGTCTTCGGCCGGAACGCGTTCCGGACGTCGGGGCGGTTGATCGTGATCTTGGCGATCCCGTCCGCCTTCTCGTAGAGGATGTCGTCGTAGGTCTTCGCAGATGTCCAGGCGATCGCCGCCGTCATGGTCATGAGTGGCTCCTCGGGGATGAGAGTGCGCCGGCCGGGTGTTCCCGTCTCACGGTCGCCAGATGGTCGAGTAGAGCCCGCGCGAACTCCTCGGGCCGCTCCAGATGAACGTTGTGGCCCGCTTCGGGAACGATCCGCACGGAGGCGTTCGGAAGCAGGCCGGAGATCCGCCGCGCGTTCGCGACGTAGGCGGCATCGAGCGCGCCGGCCAGGAGCAGCGCCGGCTGCCGGATCGCGCCGAGCCGGTCGGTGAGGTCGGGCGCGGCTCCCTGGCCCAAGCCGCGCAGCGAGCGCGCCAGCCCCTCGGGGCGCTGGAGGAGCCGCCTCGTGCGCTGCGCCTCACGACGGCTCTGGTGAAGAGATTCCTGCGTGGCGAAGATTGGCTGACTCTCCCAGTGGGGCACGAACCATGCGATGCCGCGCTTCTCGATGTTGTTCGCGAGATCGTCGTCCCTCCGGCGCCGCTCCTCGCGCGCGGCGGGATCGGGAATTCCGGTCGACGCGCTCTCGAGCGTGAGCGAGAGCACATGCGACGGCGCATCGAGGGCGGCGCGAAGCGCCACTCGAGCCCCCATCGAATAACCGACCCAGTGCGCGGCGCCCACCCCGAGCGACGTCAATATCGTCGCGAGGTCGCGGGCCGTGGCCTCGGGCTGGTAACACGGGGGATCGGATGGAGCGTCCGTGCTTCCATGTCCCGGCAGATCCACGGCGAGTGTGCGGTATCCGGATCCCGCGAGCGCCTCCGCCGCATCGCGCCAGTCCTCGGCGGAGCCCGCAAAGCCATGGAGGAAGACGACGGGGTCCGGGCTCCCGGCGCTGCCATGCACGCGCACCGCGTAGCTCATGCGATCCACGAGGACGCGGTGCCGGTCGACGCAGCC
>DASTKC010000260.1:0-4688 GCA_035716085.1 Candidatus Eiseniibacteriota bacterium
CAGGAAGCAGGCATACCGGCCGGCGTCGGCGTTCCGCTCGCCCCACTGCTCGAAGCGGCGCGCGATCTCGTACTCCGCGAGCGGCGCGGGAAGAGGAAGCGGGCCCTGGACGCGGAACTCAGCGGGAATCGAGGCCCAGAGGTCCTCGTCCCGGGAGACGCCGATCCGCTCCAGCATGGCGCGGCGTTCGGCGTCGCTCCGTCCGACGAAGCTCACGCGTGCGCCCCCAGGGTCTTCTCGTAATCCTCGGCCGAGAGGAGCGCGTTCACTTCGGCGGGCGAGTCGAGCCGGATGCGCACCATCCACCCGTCCTTGTAGGGCGAGCGGTTCACGAGCGCGGGATCGTCCTTGAGCGCACCGTTCACCGCCACGATCTCGCCGGTGACCGGCGCGAAGAGATCGCTCACCGTCTTCACCGCGTCGATCGTGCCGAACGGCTTCATGTACGTCACCTTGGAGCCCGCGGCCGGGAGCTCGACGAAGATCACGTCGCCCAGCTCCCCCTGCGCGTAGTCGGTCACGCCGACCACCGCCTCACCCCCCTCGACGCGGATCCACTCGTGCTCCTTCGTGTAGCGCAGCTCGCGCGGCACGTTCATTGCGGCCTCCTGGGTTTCGGCGATCGAACGGATCCGTGCTGGTACATCGGACGCGCAGTGACCTTGGCCGGCACGGCGTGGCCGCGCGTGACCACGTCGACGGTCTGGCCTATGGCCGAGGCCTCGCGCGCGAGGTAGGCCATGGCGATCGGGCGCCCGATCGAGAGGCCCATCGAGCCGCTCGTGACCTTGCCGACGTTGGTCCCGTCCTTGTCGACCTCCGCGCCGGCGCGCGCGATCTTGTCTCCATCGAGGACCAGCCCCTGGAGCCGGCGCGACACGCCCAGCTCCTTGAACCGGCGGAGCGATTCCGCCCCGATGAACTCGGACTTGTCCCACCGCACGGTCCACGCGAGCCCCGCCTCGAGCGGGTTCGTGGTCTCGTCGATGTCGTTCCCGTAGAGGCAGTAGCCCATCTCGAGCCTCAGCGTGTCGCGCGCGCCGAGGCCGATCGGGCGGATTCCCTCGGGGCTCCCCGCTTCGAAGACGCGATCCCAGAGCGCGAGCGCGCGCGGCGCGCGGACGTAGATCTCGAACCCGTCCTCGCCCGTGTAGCCGGTGCGCGAGATGAGCGTCCAGTCGTCGCCGGTTCCGATCTCGAAGCCTTCGTAGAAGCCGAGCGCGCGGACGCGCTCGCCGTAGAGGCGCGCCACCACGTCCTCGGACTTGGGACCCTGCACCGCGAGCTGCGCCGTCTCGGCATTCTCGTCGTGCACGGTGACGTCGGCCGGGCAGTGCTCCTGGACCCAGGCGAGGTCCTTCTCGAAGTTCGCGGCGTTCACGACGAGGAGCCGGTCCGCGCCGAGTCCATAGACGAGGAGGTCGTCGATGATTCCGCCGCTCTCGAGGCACATCGGCGTGTAGACCACCTTGCCTTCCGGGAGCTGCCCCGCCTCGTTCGTGACGAGTCGGTTCGCGAACGCGATGGCGCTGCCGCCGGTCAGCCGGATCTCGCCCATGTGGGAGACGTCGAAGACCCCGACCCCGGTGCGGACGGCCCGGTGCTCGGCCATGATCCCTTCGTACTGGATCGGCATCTCGTGCCCGGCAAAGGGGACCATCTTGGCCCCGAGGGCCACGTGGCGGGGGTAGAACGGAGTGCGCTTCAGCGCGGAGGCCGTTTCGAGCATCCTCTTTCCTTAGGGATAGATACGGCGTCGATCGAAGAGGGGCAACCTTAGCACATCCCCGGTGGATTTCAAACGGCGGCCTCGGCCTCTGCTGCTCCCCGGCCGGCCGCTTCGAGCGCGGGGCGCAGCGCCTCTCCAGTGTAGCTCCCCGGAGCCCTCACGACCGTCTCCGGCGTGCCTTCGGCCACGATCAGGCCCCCCGCTTCGCCCCCCTCGGGACCGAGGTCGAGGATCCAGTCGGCCCGCTTGATCACGTCCAGGTTGTGCTCGATCACCACGACCGTGTTCCCCCGCTCGACCAGACGGTCCAGCACGTCGAGGAGGAATCGCACGTCCTCGAAATGGAGCCCGGTCGTCGGCTCGTCGAGGATGTAGAGCGTGCGCCCGGTCTCGACGCGCGAGAGCTCGGTCGCGAGCTTCACGCGCTGCGCCTCGCCGCCCGAGAGGGTCGTCGCCGACTGTCCGAGATGGATGTACCCGAGCCCCACGCCCGCGAGCGTCTCGAGCTTTCGGCGAATGGACGGGATGGGTCCGAGGAGCTCGAGCGCGTCGTCCACGGTCATCTCGAGCACGTCCGCGATCGACTTCCCCTTGTACGTGACCTCGAGCGTCTCCCGGTTGTAGCGCTTCCCGCGGCAGACGTCGCAGACGACGTACACGTCGGGCAGGAAGTGCATCTCGATCTTCACGAGCCCGTCCCCCGCGCACGCCTCGCACCGTCCGCCCTTCACGTTGAAGCTGAAGCGCCCCGGCTGGTAGCCGCGGACCTTGGCTTCGGGAACCTGCGCGAAGAGGTCGCGGATCAGCCCGAACACGCCCGTGTAGGTCGCGGGATTCGATCGCGGCGTCCGTCCGATCGGCGACTGGTCGATGTCGATCACCTTGTCGATCGCCTCGCTCCCCGTGATCCGCTCGTGCGCTCCCGGCGCATCGAGCGCCCCGTGGAGCTTTCGCGCCAGCGCGCGGTGCAGGATGTCGTTCACGAGCGTGCTCTTCCCGGATCCCGACACCCCCGTCACGCAGACGAGGGTTCCGAGCGGGAATCGCGCGCGGATGCTCTTGAGGTTGTTCTGCCGGGCCCCGACGACCTCGATCCAGGAGCCGTTCCCGGGACGGCGCATCTCGGGCACGCGGATCTCGCGCGCGCCGGAGAGGTACTGCCCCGTGAGCGACTGCGGCGCCGCCTCGATCGCGGCGAGCGGACCCTCGGCCACGAGATACCCGCCGCGCCGGCCCGCGCCTGGTCCCAGGTCCACGATGTGATCCGCCGCTTCCATCGTCTCCCGATCGTGCTCGACGACGAGCACGGAGTTGCCGAGGTTCCGCAGCGTGAGGAGCGTGTCGAGGAGCTTCCGGTTGTCCCGCGGGTGAAGTCCGATGCTCGGCTCGTCGAGGATGTAGAGGACGCCGGTGAGCCGCGACCCGATCTGCGTGGCGAGCCGGATCCGCTGCGCCTCGCCCCCCGAGAGCGTCGATGCCGCGCGGTCCAGCGTGATGTACCCGACGCCGACGTGGAGCAGGAACTCGAGGCGCGCCCGGAGCTCCTTCACGATCGGCCCCGCGATCGACGCCGCGCGCGGGCCGAGCGTGAGCCGATCGAGCGCGGCGAGGGCGGCTTCCACCGAGCGGCCGACCCACGTCGCGATCGAGTCCCCGCCGACCTCGACCGCCAGCGATTCGGGCCGGAGGCGCGCGCCGCCGCAGGCGGGACAGGGTGTTTTCGACATGCATCCTTCGATCTCGCGCCTCAGGGAGTCGGACTTGGTCTCCTTGAAACGCCGGAGCATCTCGGGAATCACGCCCCGGAAGCGGCCCTGGTGCTTCCAGACCTTCCCGCTCCTCATCTTGAACTTGTAGTCGAGCTTCTCGTCCCCGAGCCCGTAGAGGATCGCCTTCTGCGCCGCGGCGGGCAGCTTTCCGAACGGCGTGTCGAACGAAACGTCGAGGTGCTTCGCGATCGCGGCGAGGATCCCCTTGGTCCACGTTCCCTCGGGATCGCCCCAGAACGCGACCGCGCCGTCGCGGAGGGATTTCGTCCGGTCGGGGACGACCTTGTCCGGATCGATCTCGAGCGTGGTGCCGAGTCCGTCGCAGCTCTTGCACGCGCCGTAGGGACTGTTGAACGAGAAGGACCGCGGCTGGAGCGGCTCGTAGGAGAGCCCGCAGGCGGGGCACACGGCGCTCGCCGACAGGGTCTCCTCCTCGCCGCCCGCGCCGAGCACGAGCGCCATCCCCTCGGCGAGCCGTGTCGCGGTCTCGAGCGATTCGTGGAGGCGGCTCCGCCGCTCGAGATCGGCGACGAGCCGGTCGACCACGATCTCGATGGTGTGCTTCTTCTTCTTGTCGAGGGCGATCTCGTCCTCCAGCTCGACGAAGGCGCCGTCGATCCGGGCCCGGACGAATCCGAGCTTCCGCCACTGCGCCATTTCCTTCCGGTACTCGCCCTTCCGCCCCTGGATGACCGGGGCGAGGATCTGGAGCCTTTGCCCCTGCCGCGTCGCGAGGAGGTGGTCGACCATCTCCTGGACGGTCTGGCTCCGGATCGGCCGGCCGCAGTTCACACAGTGCTGGACGCCGATCCGGGCGAAGAAGAGGCGAAGGTAGTCGTAGATCTCGGTGACCGTGGCGACGGTCGACCGGGGATTGCTCCCCGCCGTCCGCTGCTCGATCGAGATGGCCGGCGAGAGCCCCTCGATCTGGTCCACGTCCGGCTTCTCCATCTGCCCCAAGAACTGGCGGGCATAGGCGGAGAGGGACTCCACGTACCGCCTCTGGCCCTCCGCGTAGAGGGTGTCGAAGGCGAGGGAGGACTTGCCGGAGCCGGAGACGCCCGTGAGGACGACGAGGGCGTTCCGTGGGATGTCGAGGTTCAGATTCTTGAGGTTGTGCTCGCGCGCGCCGCGAACGCGGATCTCGTCCATGGGAGCCATGAATCTTAGCACACGCGCGCGGCGGATCC
>DASTKC010000261.1:0-3205 GCA_035716085.1 Candidatus Eiseniibacteriota bacterium
GCTCACCATCATCGCGCAGGCGCAGAAGGCAGGCGGGAACGCGGTCTTCATCGACGCCGAGCACGCGCTCGACGCGAAGTACGCGCACCGCCTCGGCGTGGACATCGAGAGCCTCCACGTGGCCCAGCCCGACACGGGCGAGGAGGCGCTCGAGATCGCCGAGCACCTCGTGCGAAGCGGCGCCGTGGACGTGATCGTGATCGACTCGGTGGCCGCGCTCGTGCCGAAGGCCGAGATCGAGGGCGAGATGGGCGATTCGCACATGGGCCTCCAGGCTCGCCTCATGTCGCAGGCGCTCCGGAAGCTCACCGGCACCATCTCGAAGTCCAAGACCACGGTCATCTTCATCAACCAGATCCGCATGCAGATCGGCGTCATGTTCGGCAATCCCGAGACCACGACCGGCGGCCGCGCGCTCAAGTTCTACGCGTCGGTGCGCATGGACATCCGCCGGATCGGCGCCATCAAGGAAGGCGAGGCGGTCATCGGGAGCCGCGTGAAGGTGAAGGTCGTGAAGAACAAGGTCGCGGCCCCCTTCCGGGAAGCCGAGTTCGACATCCTCTACAACGAGGGGATCTCGCGGCAGGGCGAGCTCCTCGATCTCGCGATCGACCGGAACCTCGTGCAGAAGAACGGCACGTGGTTCTCGTACGGCGAGGAGCGGATCGGCCAGGGGCGCGAGAACGCGCGCCTGTGGCTGAAGGAGCACGCGGATGCGGCCTCGGAGCTCGAGACCAAGCTCCGCGAGGCGATGGGCCTGACGCAAGCTCCCGAGAACGGGGCCGAGCCGGCGGTAGCGACGCCGGAAGCCCGCGGGGAGCGCCGGGTCCGGATCTGAGCCATGCCGGTCCGGCCGGACCGGGCGGCGTCCGAAGAAGCGGCCAAGGACGCCGCGCTCCGCATGCTGGGGCGGGCACCCCGCACGGAGCGTGAGATCCGGGATCGATTGCTGACGCGCGGATTCGTCCCGAACGCGGTGGAAGGCGCTCTCGAGCGCCTTCGCCGCGTCTCGCTTCTGGACGACCGCGCGTTCGTGCGCGCGTACCTGCACTCGGAGGTGCCGCGCCGGCCGCGGGGGATGAGGCTCCTCGCCGCCACGCTCAAGCGGCGCGGCGTGCCGCCGCTCCTGCTCGAGGAGCTGGACCAGCTTCTCGGCGAGGATCCGGATCTGGTCGAGCGCGAGCTCGACCGGGAGGAGGGGCGGGCGCGGGCCGCGCTCGCGCAGATCGCGCGGCGCGCGGGCTCACGGAAGGCCGGCGATCCGCGGGCCGGGCAGCGTTTGATGGGCGCGCTCGTGCGGCGCGGATTCGACTGGAGCCTGGTGCGGGATTTGATCCCGTCCCCGAACGAAACCCGGGAGTGACTCGATCCACGTGAAGCGAACGTCCAGCAACGACCTCCGGAAGCTCTTCCTCGATTTCTTCATCGAGCGCGGGCATCCGCACCTGCCGCAGGCCCCGCTCGTCCCGCTCGACGACCCGACGCTCCTCTTCACGTCGGCGGGGATGGTGCCGTTCAAGCCCTACTTCTCCTCGCCGCTTCCGCCTCCGACGCGACGCGCGGTGACGGTGCAGCGCTGCCTCAGGCTCACCGACGTGGAGCAGGTGGGACAGACGGTGCGCCACGCGACCTTCTTCGAGATGCTCGGCAACTTCTCCTTCGGCGACTACTTCAAGAAGCAGGCGGTCGAGTGGGCATGGGAGTTCTCGACCCAGGTGCTCGCCTTGTCACCGGATAGGCTCTGGCCGTCGGTCTACAAGGACGACGACGAGGCGTTCGATCTCTGGGCGAAGCACATCGGGCTGGGCGCCGATCGCGTGACGCGGCTCGGTGAGAAGGACAACTTCTGGGGACCGGCCGGCGGCACCGGCGCGTGCGGGCCGAGCTCCGAGATCTACTGGGATCAGGGCCCCGGCACGGGGTGCCAGCGCCCGGAGTGCGCGCCCGGCTGCGACTGCGAGCGCTACCTCGAGTTCTGGAACCTCGTCTTCCCGCAGTTCGATCAGCTCCAGAGCGGCGAGCGGAAGCCGCTCGCCAATCGCGGGATCGACACGGGCATGGGACTCGAGCGGCTCGCGATGATCCTCCAGGCCTCGCCGTCCGTGCAGGACAACGACCTCTTAGCGCCGATCGGCGACGCCGTGCGCCGCATGGGAAGCGCTGCCGACGCGGCGACCGATCGCGGGCGGCGCGCGGTGCGCGTCATCACCGACCACGCGCGCGCGCTCGTCTTCACATTCGCCGAGGGCGTGCGGCCGTCGAACGAAGGACGCGGCTACGTCGTCCGCCGGCTCCTCCGGCGCGCGGCGAGGTTCGGCCGCGACGTCGGGATCCAGGGACCCTTCCTCGCGCGGCTCGTGCCCACGGTCGTCCAGCAGATGGCGGCGTACGACGAGTACGCGTACCTCAAGCGCGAGGAATCGATCGTGGCGGACGCGATGCGCGAGGAGGAGTCGCGCTTCGCGGAGACGCTCGAGCAGGGCATGGCCCGCTTCGAGGAGACCGCCTCGCAGCTCGAGAAGCGGCGCGAGAAGATCTTCCCGGGGGCGGTCGCGTTCCAGCTCTACGACACGTTCGGGTTCCCGCTCGATCTCACGGTGGAGATGGCGATGGAGCGAGGGCTCACCGTGGATCAGCCGGGCTACGAAACCGCCATGCAGGAGCAGCGCGATCGCGCGCGGAAAGCGGGCCGCTTCGAGACGCGCCGCGCGGACGCGGGACCGTGGCAGGCCCTCACCCAGGGCGCGCACTCCGCGTTCACAGGTTACGATCAGTGGGCGCTCGACGGCGTGTCGATCCGATCGCTCCGCGAGACGGGAACCGACCGCGAGGTGGAGCTGACGCTCGACAAAACACCCTTCTATCCCGAAGGGGGCGGGCAGGTCGGCGACACCGGCTGGCTCCAGGGCGAGGGGGCGCGCCTCCGCGTGATCGATACCTACCGGGAGGGCGATGCGATCCTGCACCGCGCGGAGATCGTGGAGGGCGCGGCCCACGCGGGGCCCTGGCGTGCCGTGGTCGACGCGGAGAAGCGCGCGGCGACGCAGCGGAATCACACCGCGACCCATCTCCTCCATGCCGCGCTTCGCGCGCGCCTCGGCACGCACTTGAAGCAGGCCGGCTCGCTCGTCGCGCCGGATCGGCTCCGCTTCGACTTCTCGCACGGCAAGGCGCTCACGCCCGAGGACGTCCACGCCATCGAATC
>DASTKC010000262.1:0-20554 GCA_035716085.1 Candidatus Eiseniibacteriota bacterium
TTCGAGGTAGTGCCGGATGGCCACCGTGTCGTCCGGCGAGATCTGAAACGCCCAGTAGGCGCACGAATCCTGCCCCGGGTTCCTGGATGGATTCCCGAAGACGCGCCCCATCATGTTGACGGCGGTCTCGTAGTCGATCGCAGGCGCCAAGGAGCGCAGGCGCTCCGCCTCGGCCGGTTGGCCGTAGGCGAGGGCGATCGATGCCGCGAGGCGGAGATCGTAGGACCGGAGCTCCTCATGGTCGATCTCGCCCAGATGCTCCAGGATGCGAATCGCCCGATCCGGCTCGCCCGACGCCGCCACGGCGCGCGCGTACGTGGCGATGGGCCGGCCCACGCTCTCGGCCTCGACATCCGGCGCGGTCGAACGGAAACGGCCCTCGACCGGATCGATGTCGATCACGTGCAGATCTCCCGTGATCCGCCAGAGAAGATCTGCTGGGTAACCGGCCGCGCGATCCTCGACCTTGGCGGCATGCACGGATGGGTCGCGATACCAGACGCTGGGCGCCTGCCCGTCGAAGAGCGTCGTTGCGATTCCTCGCGAGCCGGTCGCCGCCACCGAAACGAGCAGCTGAGCCCTTCGCGGAACGGTGGGTTGGATCGTCAGAGCGCGGAGGCGCACGAGGTCGATGGCTTGTGCGGCATCGACCAGCACCGGCTCGGACCAGACCCGCTCGGTGGGAAACGCCATCCCGCGAAACCAGACGCCGAGGAGCAGGAAGGCCGCGAGTGCGAGCCCCGCGGCCACGCGAGGCAGCATCCGAAGGCCGAGCGCGAGCAGGAGGCAGGTCCCCGGCGCGATGATCACGATGTAGTACGGCACCCATATCTCCACGAAGAGGATGGGGAGGGCGAGCGCGGGGAGCGAGAGTAGAAGCGCCATCGCGACGAGACGAGCGGTCGATGGCGCGTCCCCCGTGCCGCTCGAGGTCGTTCCACGACTGACCCAGGCGAAACCGACAAGAGCGACCGCGGCCGCGAGCGTGACTTGGGGATTGAGATCCACGGGCCAGGAGGTCTTGGTCCATGTCGCGGGCACGTTGACGAGCGCGAGGAGATAGCGTCCGAGATAGAGGCCCCATCGGTCGAAGTGTCCCAGGCCCACGTACCCGCCTTCGGGCGCCCGAAGGCCGTGGCCGAGGAGCTTGTGGAGCCCGGGATGAATCCCCGCCCACAGCACGAGCACGGCGCCGAACGCGATCGCGGACCGCGCGAGGCGCTTCGGCTCGCGGCCGAGCACGAAGTCGTATCCGATCAAGAGGGGAAACCAGCCGGCAGCCGATTCCTTGGAGAGGAGTGCGAGAGCGGCGAACAGGGCCGAAAGACCGAGACGGCCGTCGTGACGGGCGTTGAGCGCCAGAAGCAGGAACGAGACCGCGAAGAGATCCGCCGCGGCGGTCACCCAGGTCACGAGACTCGGCGCCGCTCCGAGCGTCGCGAACGCCAGCCCGGCGAGGAACCCCGTCCACGGACCCGCGACCTTCCGCGCCCATCGCGTGACGAGCGCCGCGCACAGCATGAGAAGGAGCAGGTTGACGACATGCCCCACCAGGCCGGATCGCGGGTCGACGAAACGAAGGAAGAGAAAGTAGAGCCCTTGCGGAATCGGTCGGTAGTAGAACACGGACGGATCGAGCCGTAGATTCGCCGCCCAATCGCCGGTGCCGCGCATCGTGAGGAAGATGTAATCGTCCCAGAAGTATCCCAGGCCGAGACGCGATGCGCAGAGCGCTGCGGCCACGAGAGCGGGCACGAGCCACACGATGGCCTCGGGCACGCTCCGCGCGGAAGAGCGTGCTACCCTAGTTGGGTTGGCGGACCGTGATCGTCGCTTGTGGGAGGCTCGAGTCATGAACCGCTTGGCCGGCTTCGCTCATTCGCTCCTGCGCATCGTGTCGGGATTCCTCTTCATCCATCCGGGCGGGATGAAGCTCCTCGGCTGGTTCGGCGGCATGCCGCCCGGCGTCGAGTTGACGCCCCTCCTCGTGACCGCGGGCGTGATCGAGCTCGTCTGCGGCACGCTCATCTTCCTCGGCCTCCTGACCCGCCCGGCGGCTTTCCTCGCGTCGGGGGAGATGGCGTTCGCGTACTTCATCGGCCATTTCCCGCACGGCTTCTGGCCCATCCAGAACCACGGCGAGCCCGCGGTGCTCTTCTGCTTCATCTTCCTCTACTTTGCGGCGAGCGGAGCGGGACCCATCAGCGTCGATCACCTCCTCGGGCTCGATCGACGACGCAAGCCGCTGGGCGAGGAGAAACCCGCGGCGGCATCGTAGGACCCTGGGCGATCGCGCTCCAGACCAATTCGACGACCTCGGGTGGAGGCTCGGCGAGGCTTGCCGGGACCCTCTTTCATATGGCATGATTTCAAGCTCTTACCGCATTTGGATCGCGCAACGCTTCAGACGCGAGAGGCTGCCCCGGACAGCAAGATGATCCCACCCGAAGGGTCTGAGCCTCCCGGCCCGGCGGACGACCGCCTGCCCGAGGACCCGATCGACCAGATCGTTGCCTCCGTGTGCGACGGCAGGCCGGTCGACTTGAGCGACGAGGAATTCGACGCGCTGGCGACCCGGCTCGGAGACCGCGCGCGCGCGCTTCTCGACGTCGCCAAGATCGCCGCGTTCAGCCGCGCCCTCCAGCGCGAGGATCAGGAGGCGCGCCCCAGAAGCCAGGCGCCCGACACGCTCGGGCGATGGGGCCCGTTCACGCTTCTCGAGCGGTTGGGCTCGGGCACGTCGGGTGAAGTGTGGCGCGCCTGGGACGGATCGCTGGAGCGCGAGGTCGCGGTCAAGTTCCTGCTGCCTCGCTCGGACGACGAGTCGCGGAAGACGCTCCTCGCCGAAGCACGCGCGCTGGCCCGCGTTCGCCACCCGGGCGTGGCCACGGTGTTCGGAATCGCCGAGCACGACGGCCGCTTGGGCCTGTGGATGGAGCTTCTTCGTGGCCCCACGCTCGCGGAGGTCATCGAGCGAAAAGCGCCGCTCAGCGTTCGGGACGTGGCGCTCCTGGCGCGCAAGCTCTGCGAGGCGCTCGACGCGCTCGACCACGCGGGCGTCCTGCACCGCGACATCAAGCCCTCCAACATCATTCTCGAGACGGGAGGACGGGCCGTCCTCACCGACTTCGGGCTCGGCTCGCGCCGCCGCCTCTTCGCCGCCATCTCCCCTCGCGACGGGTCGGGGACGCCGCTCTTCATGGCGCCCTCGCTCCTCGAGGGCGGGCCGGCCACGCCGCGCACCGACCTCTACGCGCTCGGGGTGACGCTTCGATGGGCCCTGACAGGACGCCCTCCCTTCGAGGCGCGAACGATGGACGATCTCAAGGCGGAGGCCCGCCGCGGTCCGTCCACGCCGCTCGCGAGCGAGCGGGCCGACGCGCCCTCCGAACTCGTGCGCGCGATCGAACGCGCCATGGACACTTCGACAGAGGCGCTCCCCTACACGGCCGCCTCGATGAAGCGGGACCTCGGCGCTGCGGCCGCACAGCCTGACGAAACCGCGGCGACAGTCGTCCGAGACCGTCCGTCCGTCGCCGTTCTTCCATTCCTCAACCGGAGTCAGGATCCCGCGGAGGACTACTTCTCCGACGGCCTCGCGGAGGAGCTGCTCACGGTCCTCTCCAAGATCGGCGGCCTCCACGTGGCCGCGCGGACCTCCGCGTTCCAGTTCAAGGGAAAGAACGAAGACCTCGCCACCATCGGGCGGAAGCTCAGGGTCGGGACGATCGTCGAAGGCAGCGTCCGGCGGTCAGGGAATCGGATGCGCGTGGCCGTGCGGCTCGTCCAGGCGGACGACGGCGTGCAGCTCTGGTCGGAGTCGTACGACCGCGTGCTCGAGGATCTCTTCCTGGTGCAGGACGACATCGCGCGCAGTGTCGCGCGGGAGCTCCACGCGACGCTCACGGCAGCGCTCCCCACGGACGCGCTTCGCCGGAACGTCGAGGACGCGGTCAAGGGACGGAGCCAGGACCCCGAGGCCCACCGACTCTATCTCGAGGGACGGTATCTCCTCCTGCGTCGCAACCGCAAGGACCTCGCACTCGCGCTCGAACGGCTGCGCTCGGCGATCGCGCGGGATCCGAGAAGCGCTACTGTATGGGCCGAGCTCGGCCATGCCACGGCGGAGGAAGCGGACCACGGCATGGCCCCCGCCGACGAAGCCTATGCTCGGGCGCGGGAAATGATCCAGCGTGCGCTCGACCTCGAGCCCGATCTCTCCGTGGCGCACGCGCGGCTCGCGCGCATCCAGGTTGTCCGCGACTGGGATTGGCCCGCCGCGGAGGCCTCGTTCCTGCGCGCCCTCGACCGCGATCCGGCGAACGTCTCGGCGATGCACGGGGCCGCAGTCCTCCTCCAGGCCCTCGGGCGTACGGACGAGGCGCTGACGCTCAATCGACGGGCCATCGACCTGGATCCCTTGAACATGCCGTCGCTCCACAACCTCGGCTGCGTCTATTATGAGGCGGGGCGGCTCGAGGAAGCGGAGGCTGCGCTCCGGAACGTCATCGCCATCCAGCCAGTCAGGCAGATCACACACTCGGTGCTCGCACAGGTGCTCGAGGAAATGGGACGAAGCGAAGAAGCGCTCGAAGAAGCTTTGCGCGAGCCCGACCCGGCGTACCGACATCTCGCGCTCGCCCTCATCCACCATCGCGCAGGACGCATCGCCGAGCGCGACCTGGTTCTGCATGAGATCGCGGAGACCTGCGGGGAGAGCGAACCGGTCCAGGTCGCCGAGGCGTATGGCGCCTGCGAAATGGCCGACGATGCGCTCGCATGGCTCGAGCGTGCCTCCTCGACGCGCGACGCGGCGATCGTCCACATCAAGCCGAGCCGCCATTTCCGTTCGATCCGAAGGGACCCGCGTTTCAACTCGATTCTCAAGACCATCGGCATGGACGCCACCGGAACGTGATCGGAACCACGCTCTCTCATTACCGAATCCTCGAGCCGCTCGGTGCCGGTGGCATGGGCGAGGTGTACCTCGCGCGCGACGAGCACCTGGACCGCGACGTCGCCGTGAAGGTCATCCAGCGCGGCATGCTCGCCGACCCCGCCGCGCGCGAGCGTTTCCGCCGCGAGGCCCGCGTGCTCGCTCGGCTCTCCCATCCGGGCGTCGCCACGATCTACGACTTCGACACGCAGGGGAGCCTCGACTTCCTCGTGATGGAGTACGTCCCTGGCGGCACGATCTCGTCGAGACTCAAGTCCGGGGCCTTCCCGGTCCCTGACGTGCTTCGCCTGGGAGCCTCGATCGCCGACGCACTGGAGGAAGCCCACAAGCGCGGCTTCCTCCACCGCGACCTCAAACCGGGCAATGTGGTGCTCACGACGGAAGGAGCGCCGAAGCTTCTCGACTTCGGGCTCGCGGGACTCCTCCCCACGGGCGGGGGACAGGCCACAGAGCTCACGCAGACGGGGACCATTCTCGGTTCCCTTCCCTACATGGCCCCCGAGCAGCTCCGCGGAGATCCTGCGGATCTCCGGAGCGACGTGTGGTCTCTGGGTGCACTCCTCTACGAGATGGCGACTGGACAGCGCGCGTTCGGAAAGGACCGGGCGGAGGCGCTCATGTTCGAGATCCTCCACACCATGCCCCGCCCGCTCCGCAGTGTCCGGCCGGAAGCTCCTCCGGCGCTCGAGCGGGTGGTCGAGAACTGCCTCGACAAGGATCGCGCGCGCCGACCGGGCTCGGCCGGCGATGTCGCGCGCATGCTGCGCGCGGTCTTGTCCGGGGCTTCCGCGGGATCCGGAAAGCACGACGACCCGCCGACCGAGATCTCTCGAGACTCGATCCGCTCGCTCGCGGTGCTCCCCTTCGACAACGTATCCCGCGATCTGGCGCAGGAGTGGTTCGCAGACGGCATGACCGAAGCCCTGATCGCTGATCTCGCACGGCTGCAGGGTCTGCGTGTCATCTCGCGCACGTCGGCTATGAAGTACAAAGGGATGGCACGCTCCCTGCCGGAGATCGGCCACGAGCTGGGCGTGGATGCCATCCTCGAGGGGTCCGCCCTCCTGGTCGGGCCGCGCGTGCGGATCACGGTGCGCCTCGTGTCGGCGCGCACCGATGAGACGCTCTGGTCGGAGCGCTACGACGACAAGCTCGAGGACGTGCTGGACGTGCAGAGCAGGGTGGCCGAATCGATCGCGAAGGAGATCGAGCTCCACCTGTCCCCGCGCGAGGCGAAACGACTCGCGAAGCGGCAGGCATTCAAACCGGAAGCCCACCTGGAGTACCTGAAGGGGCTCCACACGATCGCCGGCTCATCGCCCCAGGCGGTGGAGCTCAGTCTCCGCCACTTCCGCCGGGCGCTGGAGATCGACCCGACCTACGCGCCCGCGTGGGCCGGGATCGCGGACTGTCACACCATCCGCGCCTCGCGCGGCATGGCGCCTCCCGCCGAGGCGATCCACGAAGCGGAGCAGGCGGCCCTCAAGGCGCTGACGCTCGACGATTCCGTGGCCGACGCGCACGCCGTCCTTGGATCCGTCCGTCTCCATCAGCTCGACCTCGCGAGCGCCATCCGCGAGGAGAAGCGCGCCGTCGACCTCAATCCAGGACTGGCGGATGCCTATCAAACCCTGGGGCGCGTCCTCTACTGCACCGAGCAGCACACCGAAGCCCAGGCGGCCATGCTCGAGGCGCTCCGGATCGACCCCATGTCGATGATCATCCACACATCCGTCGGCGACGCCTACTACTACGCGCGAGAGTACGAGCGCTCGATCGTGTACTACCGGAAGGCGACCGAGCTCGATCCTCGATTCGACGGGGCGCACACCGACCTCGCGCGCTCGCTCGAGGCGCTCGGCCGCTTCGACGAATCGAAGCGGGAATACGACGAGGGACGAGCCTTGAGCGGAGGCGTCGCCGGTCCGTCGTTCGGCCTCGCGCACCTGGCGGCGAGCCGCGGGGACACGGCGGAAGCCCGCCGGATGCTCGCGGAGCTCACGGAGGCGCGGTCGAAGCGGGTCGTGTCGGCGTGGGGCATCGCCGCGCTCCACGCGTCACTCGGCGACCTGGACGACGCCTTTGCATGGCTCGAGACGGCCGTGAAGGAGCAGGCGACGGGGCTCATCTTCCTTCGGGTGCACCCGCGGCTCGATCCGATCCGCAAGGATCCGCGCTACGGCGAGCTGGTGAGGCGACTCGGACTCAACGTCGCCTGACGCCCGGCCTCGGCGCGCCGCGCTACGATAGCCCGTAGAGCGGCCGGAACTTCCCTTCCAGGTACGCCATGTAGGGCTCGATCGAGAGGTCGCTCCCCGTCACCCGCTTCGTGAGCTCCGACGGCGTGAACTTGGAGCCGTGGCGGTAGATGTTCTCCTTGAGCCAGTCGTGGAGGCCTCCGAACGAGCCCCGCCGGATGTCGGCCGGGATCTCGGGGCGCGCCTTCACGGCGGTCGCGAAGAACTGAGCGGAGAGGATGTTCCCCAGGGTGTATCCCTGGAACTGGCCCCCGATCAACCCGTGATACCAGTGGACGTCCTGGAGCACGCCGTTCGCATCGTCGGGCACCGCCACCCCCATCGAGGCCTCGAATCGCTCGCGCCAGGCTCGCGCGAGATCCCGCACGGCGAGCTTCCCCTCGAGGAGATCGAGCTCCAGATCGAACCGGAGCATGACGTGGAGGTTGTAGGTGGCCTCGTCGGCGTCGGTGCGGATGAGCGATCGCTCGACACGGTTGATGGCGCGGTAGAACGCGTCCACGCTCACCGTGTCGAGATCGCGACCGAAGATCGCCTGCATCCGGGGAAGGAAGTGCTCCCAGAAGCCGCGGCTCCGCCCCACGAGATTTTCCCAGAGGCGGGACTGACTCTCGTGCACGCCCGAGGAGGATCCGCCGGCGAGCGGCGTCCCCTCGAACGAGGGATCGAAGCCCATCTCGTAGAGCGCGTGGCCGCACTCGTGCAGCGTGGAGAAGAGCGAGTCGGTGACATCGTTGTCCCGGGACCGCGTCGTGATGCGCACGTCGCCGTGCGCGAACCGCGTCATGAAGGGATGCCGCGTCATGTCCTGGCGGCCGCGCGCGAAGTCGAACCCGAACGCGCGGATCACCTCGAGCCCGAACCGAAGCTGCGTCTCGAGCGGGATGGTCTTTCGAAGCGGCGCGTCGTCGAGCTGAGGTTGTGAGGCGATCGCCTGGACGAGGGGCTCGAGCCTCGTGCGAAGCGAGTGGAAGAGCCGCCGCACGTCCGCAGTCTTCATCCCATGGTCGTGTGCGTCGATCAGGGGATCCGCGATGTGGTCGTAGCCCGGATGGCAGTCGGCCGCGCGGCGCGACAGCTCGAGCGTCCGCTCGAGATAGGGCCGCATTCGCTCGAAATCGTTGGCCGGCCTGGCTGCGGTCCAGGCCTGGTAGCTGAGCGCCGCGTTCTCCTCGATCTCGGAGACGAGCGACGCCGGCATCCGGCGGTCGCGATCCCAGCGGCGGCGCGTCACCCGCACCAGCGACGCCTCGTCGGAATCGTGGGGCAAGGACTCCGTCTCACGGGCCACGGCGTCGAGAAGCCGCCCCGTCTCCGCGTCGATGAAGCTCTCGTGCGCGAGTCTCGACAGCGTGGCCATCTGCCGGCCGCGCGCGGTGCCGCCTGCCGGAGGCATGTACGTCGTCTGATCCCAGCTCAGCACGGCCGTCGCGCGTCTGAGGTCGTCGATCTCGGTGAGCCTTTGCTTCAGAGCCTGGAGCGATTCCATGCGGTCTCCCCGGGGGTCCGGTCCATGCGATCGAGGCAAGACCGGGGAGTATACCGAGGCATGAACCACCGTTTGAAGGACGATCCGCCCGGCCTCGTCGCCGCCAGGCCCGCCCTTCCCCAGGGGCACGGTTACCCGTTGATCGTGAGCATGCCCCCTTCGGGATAGCGGGTCCCCGCGGTCGCGCCCACCGGCGCCACCTCGTCGATCCGGTGCGAATCCTCGGGCGTGATCCGGATCTCGAGCGACTTCACGTTCTCCTCGAGATACTCCCGGCGCTTCGTGCCGGGAATGGGAACGATGTCGCTCCCGCGCGAGAGAAGCCACGCCAGGGCGAGCTGGGCGGGCGTGCACCGCTTCTCCTTGGCGATCTCCTCGACCCTCCGAACGAGGTCGAGATTCTTGCGGAAGTTCTCACCCTGGAACCGAGGGTGGTTCCTGCGCGCGTCGCTCTCGGCCAGATCCGACTCGCTCCGGAAGCGGCCCGATAGGAATCCGCGGCCGAGAGGACTGTAGGGAACGAAGCCGATTCCCAGCTCCCGGCACGCGGCGAGCACTCCCGCCTCGGGATCGCGGGTCCAGAGCGAGTACTCGGTCTGGAGGGCGGAGATTGGATGGACGCGATGCGCGCGCCGGATCGTGTCGGGCGCGGCTTCGGAGAGACCGAGGTAGCGGATCTTTCCAGCCTGCTTGAGCTCCGCCATGGCGCCGACGGTGTCTTCGATGGGCACGGAGCGATCGACGCGGTGCTGGTAATAGAGGTCGATGTGGTCGACGCCGAGACGGCGGAGCGAGGCGTCGCAGGCCTGCCGCACGTAGTCGGGCCGGCTATTCTGCCCGACCCACGCCCCTCTCTCGTCCCGCACGTTCCCGAACTTGGTCGCCAGCACGACCTCGTTCCGGCGGCCCCGGATGGCGCGCCCCACGAGCTCCTCGTTCGTGTAGGGCCCGTACACGTCCGCCGTATCGATGAACGTGACGCCGAGATCGAGCCCGCGGTGGATCGTGGCGATGGACTCCTCGTCGTCGCGTGCACCGTAGAACTCGGACATTCCCATGCAGCCGAGCCCCAGGGCCGAGACCTGGAGCCCCTGCCCCAGCGATCGCTTTGGAACCATGTCGCTCTCCTTTCCTGACGAACGGCGCGCGATCAGCGGGCCGCGTGGTGATCGATGGAGGGGCGTCGCGCGACCGCCATCAGGTGTGCGCTCGCTCCGCGGATCGAGGGCTCCGCCTCGAGCTGTCGAGCGACGCGGATCAGGTCCCCGCGGGCGCGCGGATCGCTCCAGCGCGCCTCGAAGTCGGCCAGCGTCCAGCCCGGGCCCTCGACGCCGTAGACCTCGACGAGATCGAGCCCCGCTGCCAAGACCTCGGCCGCCAGATCCTCGGGCCTGTGGAAATAGCTCGTCGTGAAGTAGTCCTCCCGCTCCGTCGTGTTGCGATGCTGTCCCTCCGCCAGATCCCGCTCGGCGATCGCCTGAAAGCGCGGGTCCTGGAAGAGATCGCGGAAAAGCCCGTCCATCGAGGAGGCGAAGCGCGAGATCGCCGCGGCGAAGAGCCAGCCGCCCGGCCGGAGCGCGCGCCCAGCTTCGCGGAGCGCCGTTACCCGATCCTGGGCGGAGGTCAGATGGTAGAGCGGTCCGAGGAGGAGGACGGTGTCGGCGAACACGTCCGGCACGGGGAGCGCGCGCGCATCCCCGACCTGGAGCGAGGCGAGGCGGCCCCCACCTCGTTGCCTCGCATGGTCGATCAGTCGCTCCGAGGCGTCGAGGAGATGGACCTCGTAGCCCCGATCCGCGAGATCGAACGAGTAGGCTCCGGCTCCGCCGCCGACGTCGAGCACGCGCGCCGGCGGAGGCGGCGCGTGGCGCCGGATCAGCTCCTCCGTCCGGACCCGCTCGAGCTGGAACGGGCCTCGGTCGAGGCGTGTCTCTTCCGGGCTCCGGGCGTAGTATTCCCGGACCTCGGGATCGATTGGCGGACGCACGGGATCATGACTCATGGAGGCTTCATCATAGACCAGACTCGAATCGGCGGTGCCGCGCTCCGCGTCGCGGATCTCGAGCGATCGCTCGATTACTACCGGAACGTGCTCGGCTTCGTGCCGCTGGACGGTGGGACCTCGGCGCGCGTCGCGCGGCTCGGCGCGGCGGGCAGCGCGACGCCGCTCCTCGAGCTGCGGGAGCACCGGGGCGCGCGGCCCGTTCCGCGCCGGGGGCGGATCGGCCTCTATCACGTCGCCGTGCTCCTTCCCTCGCGCGGGGATCTGGGTCGCTTCCTCGATCACGTGATGACGCGCGACGAGCGTCTCGGCGCGTCCGATCACGGTGTGAGCGAGGCGCTCTACCTCACCGATCCCGACGGAATCACGATCGAAGTCTATCGAGACCGTCCGCGAAGCGAATGGCCCACCCAGGGAGGGCACATCTCGATGGGAAACGAGCCGCTCGACGGCGACGCGGTGCTCCGTGCGGGAGGCGGCGCTCCCTTCGAAGGCCTCCCCGAGGGCACGACCCTCGGTCACGTGCACTTCTACGTCGAAGATCTGGAGAAGGCGCGTGCGTTCTACGTGGATGCTCTGGGATTCGACGTGACGTTCGAGGGATACCCCGGCGCCCTTTTCGTCGCTTCGGGCGGCTATCACCATCACGTCGGCCTCAATACGTGGGCCTTGGGCTCGCCCATCGCGGGGCCGGACGACGCTGGGATCGTGCACTGGGAGCTCGTGCTGCCGGATGCGCGGACGGTGGAAGCCACGGCCGCCCGGGCGCGTGCGGCGGGATTTGACGTGGGCGCGGACGACGCCGTCGTGCAGGCCCGCGACCCATGGGGCATCACGGTCCACCTTCTGGACGGGCGGGCCGTCCACACCGCTGGGGCCCCGTCCCGAGAGGGCGGGAGATGACCGAGGCCGCTCCCGCGGACGATCGCCCGCCTGCTCCCGAGCTCATGATCACGGGCGACCTCCTCAGCCGGGCCAAGGGGGGCGACCGCGCCGCGCTCGGAGCCCTGATGGAGCGCTATCGCCCCCGCCTCGTGCGCTGGGCCAGCGGCCGGCTTCCCGCCTACGCCCGTTCCCTCCTCGATACCAATGATCTGGTGCAGGAGACGCTGCTTCGCGCCATCGAGGTCCTGGATTCGATCGAGGTCCGCGGGCCGGGGGTGTTCCAGGCCTATGTTCGCCAGGCCGTCCTCAATCGTATTCGAGATCAGGTGCGCTGGGCGCGAAGGCGGCCCGGGCAGGACGGCGTCCCCGAGACCCTGGAGGACGCGGCCCCGTCCCCGCTCGAGCGCGCGATCGGCACCGAGACCCTGGACCGGTACGAGCGCGCGCTCGCGCGGTTGACGGAGGACGATCGCCGCCTGCTCCATCTGCGCATCGAGCTCGATTTCAGCTACGAGGAGGTGGCCGCCATCACCGAGCGGGGAAGCAGAGACGCGGCACGCATGGCCGTCCAGCGCGCGCTTCGGAAGCTGGCGGACGTCATGGGTCATGAGCGCTGACGACAAGCTGGACTCCCTCGCCGGATCGGTCTCCGACGGACGTCCCGTCGATTGGGTCCACGAAGAGACGGAGGCGAACGTCGACGAGGAGTCGGGCGTGCGCGCGCTCCGGGACGTATCGCTGATCGCGGAATTCAGCCGGGACCTCCAGCGCGGCGTCATCGACGAGGACGCGACCTCGAGCGACGAGCGCGCGGAGGATGTGGCAAGCGAAGTTCCCGACGACGACAAGTGACCGGGACCCCGAAGGGCCCCGGTCATCGTTCCCCCCGCACTACCGATCGGCGTCAGTCGCCGATGACTTCGGTGCTCCCGAGCTTGCTGCCGCGCATTTCGGATTCCTTCACCTCGCGCGGAACGCTCCCCTTGTCGACGTACACGAAGGGACCGCGCCAGGAATAGGAGCGCGTCCACCCGCCGGCCTCGCGCCGGTACCACGAGTTCTGGAACTGGAAGGCGTCGGGCTGGCTGCGCACTTCCTCGGCATAGCGGGCCGCGGCCGTCTTCATCGCGGAGACGCCGGTATTCTCGGCCGGCACGCGATGCTCGGCCGCCGCCGTCCGGTAACCCGCGTTGTAGCCATTTCGGTACGCGTTCTTCCGCGCGTACGACGCGTTCGTGGCGGACGTGGAACGGTGGTGACGCTTCTTCACCGACGCCGCCTTCGCGGACGAAGCCTTGTGATGGCGATGGTAGGTGGCCCGCTGCGTGGATGAAGCGTGGCTCGCGCTCGTCGTCCGATAGCGGCCGTTGTCCCGGACTCGCTGATCGGAATAGATGAGCTGCCCGTTCGTGCCGTACACGCGATCGCTCGACACGACGATCATCGTGGGCACCGCGGTCGACACCATGCGCGACGGCACGACCGTGCGGACGGGACGATCGCCCGCGGCGACCGCCATCCAGTTCTGGCGATACTCGGCCGGAATGGCCACGACTTCATGAGCGCCGGTCGAGGTCTTCACGAGAGCCACCGGCACTCCCTTCGCCCCGGCACGGTAACTGCTCCCATCCTCGACGAGATAGACCGTCTCGTTGGACCCCGAAAGGTCGTACTTTGGGTCGTCCACGATGTAATAGATGCGCGTCCCGGGAACAACCGCCATGCCTGACTCGAACACCGTAGCACCACGTACGGCGGACCAATACCGCACGTCGTCGTCGCGGTCATTGGCCCGAACTGTCGGCGCCGCAGCGAGCAACGACAGGGCGGTCCCCACAAGAGCTGCAGCCAAGATCTTCATAGGACCCACTCCTCCTTGCGCGTTTGCTACAGGTTGGGCGGCACTTGGACTCTGCGTTGCAAACCCCATGCCCGCGGTCTGCTAGGCTCGATGCATGAATGCGCTGCTCCGGAATCTCAGGCGCACGCTCCGGCGATTCCAGGATCACGAGGGACCCCGCGTCGCCGCCGCGATCGCGTTCTACGTTCTCTTCTCGTCGGTCCCCGCGCTCGCGTTCCTCATCGCGTCCGTCACTTGGGTGATCCGCGATCCGCACGATCAGGCGCACATCGTGAGCCATCTGCTCGAGCTCTTGCCGACGGGATCGGAGCAGAATCGCGCGATGCTCATGGGAATCGTGAACTCCGTGCGGAAGGCCAGCCGCGGAATCACCGTGCTCGGAGCGCTGGGTCTCGCGTGGTCGAGCCTCGGGATGTTCAGCGCGGCTCGGTGGGGACTCAATCGCGCGTGGGGGACGAAATCGCGCGCGAACTTCTTCGGCGTGCGCCTGATGGATCTCGCCGCCGCGGTCGGGATCTGGATGCTCCTGCTTCTCTCGGCCCTCGCGACCGCGGCGGTTCACCTCTTGGCGGGCGAGGGTGCGCCGTTGCCCGCGACGTCCTGGCTACCGGGGCTGGCGTCGACCGCGATCCAGAGCTCGATCCCCGCGGCGCTCAGCTTCGCCGCGTTCCTGTTCGTCTATCGCTACGTGCCGAGTGTGGAGCATCGGATGAGGGACGTGTTCCCTGCGGCGCTCGTCGCGACGTGCGCGTTCGAGCTCACGAAGCATCTCTTCGCGTTCTACGTCCGCCTCATGACCAAGAGCTCGCCGCTCTTCGCCGCGCTCGGTGGGACGCTCGGATTCATGCTGTGGGTGTATCTCTGCGCCGCGATCCTGCTCCTGGGGGCGGAGCTGGGGTACGTGTCGAGCCGGTACGCCCTATCGCATGAAGTGCTGCTGGATCAGCCGAAAGGCAAGGATCGTCGCCGCCAGCACAGCCGCGAGTCGAAGCAGAAAGCCTAGGGTGCTGTTGTTGTGGTAGTTCCGCATGCATCGTGCAGAATGCATGGGGCGTGCCCGAAATTGTAATTTGGACAAGCCTCTGGACCGCAGCGCCTTGCGACGACTCGAGCCACGGGGAAGCGACGCTAACCGGGAGGCAAAGTTCCCGAGCCTGGGTGGAATCCCCCAGATCAGTGCTTCGGCTCCGGCGCGCACACCTCGCATCCCTTGTCGAACACGACCCGCCACCGGCCGTCCGGCTCGAGGCGCCAGATCGTGCTGAACGTCCCGATCAGGGTCCCTTTGGGATCGTGCACCGGTCCGGAGGTGAGCGCGAGGTTCCCCGACGGAAGCACCTCGACGGTCTCGGGCTCCCAGGAGAACGGCGCCTCCTTCCCCTCGAAGAACCGCGTCCAGGCCGCCACGACCGCGGTCCGGCCGCGAAGGGGCCCCTTCCCCCCGAAGAAGACTCCCTCCTCCGCGACGTAGCCCCCGAAGGCGTTGAGATTCCGGTCGGCCATGGTCTTTGCGAATGCGCGCTCGGAGTCGCGCACCTCGGACACGAGGTCGCGCTTGTCTGCGCCTGCGGCGCGGCCCGACTGGAGCGCGAGAGCGAGCAGAACGAGCGTCAGAACGGTGATGCGCTTCATGGAGATCCTCCCCTGCCGGCGCCGCACGTGAGGGACGCACGGGTACGGGCGAGGATGCACCATCGGCGCGCGCGCATCAATTGCCCGCATGACGTACACTGCGGTCATGCGCGATAACCCGGAACGGATTCCCGTCGTCATCGCCGAGAGCTACGACAAGCTCGCGCTCCGCGTGGCGCAGCGGATCGCGGCCCTCATCCGCGAGCGTCACAAGGTGGGACTCCCCACCGTGCTCGGGCTGGCCACCGGATCGACTCCGATCGGAATCTACCGCGAGCTCATCCGCATGCACCGGAGCGAGGGGCTCGACTGGTCTCGCGTCGTCACGTTCAACCTCGACGAGTACTACCCGATGGCGCCCGACAGCTTCCACAGCTACCACCGCTTCATGTGGGAGAACCTCTTCGGGCAGGTGAACATCGATCGGAAGAACGTGCACATCCCCCGCGGCGACCTGCCCCGCGACCAGGTGGACGCCCACTGCGCCGAGTACGAGAGCCAGATTCGCGAGGCGGGGGGGATCGACTTCCAGATCCTGGGCATCGGGCAGACGGGACATATCGGGTTCAACGAGCCCGGCTCGAGCGCGGCGTCGAGGACACGGCTCGTCACCCTCGACACGATCACCCGGCGCGTCGCGGCGTCGGACTTCTTCGGCACGGAGAACGTCCCGGTCGAGGCCGTGACGATGGGGGTCGCGACGATCCTCGAGGCGAGGGAGATCGCGCTCCTCGCGACGGGGGAGCACAAGGCCGCGATCGTCAAGCGCGCCGTGGAGGGAGACGTCGACCGTTCGGTCGCGGCCACGTATCTCCAGGGGCATCCTGCCGCGACCGTCTTCCTCGATTCCGCGGCCGCGGCGGAGCTGACGCGGGTCAAGACGCCCTGGCTGCTGGGCGAGATCGCGTGGACCGAAGCGCTCGAGATCCAGGCCGTCGTGTGGCTCGCGGGCGAGACCGGCAAGTCCATCTTGAAATTGGACGACATCGACTACCGGGAGCACCGCCTGACGCCGCTCCTCGCGCGGCACGGCTCCTCGGGGGCGATCAACGGCCTCGTGTTCAACGCGCTGAGCGCGAAGGTGCGAGGGCGGAGCAAGCTCCCCGTAGGGAAGCGCGTGATCGTCTTCTCCCCGCACCCTGACGACGACGTGATCTCCGCCGGCGGGACGCTCCGGAAGCTCCACCAGAACGGAAACCACCTGGTCGTGGCCTACCAAACCTCCGGCAACATCGCGGTGTTCGACCACGAGCTCCGGCGCTATCTCGATTTTGTCTGCCGCGCCTCGCAGGACTTCGGCATCGCGAGCGACCGGCTGCCGCGCTTCGTGGCCGAGGTGGACGCATTCCTCAAGGCGCGAAAGCCGGGGGAGGTGGATTCGGGCGAGGTGCTGCTCTTGAAGCGCCGCATCCGCGAAGTGGAAGCGCGCTCCGGCCTCGAGACGCTCGGCATCGGCGCCGACGCCTCGCGATTCCTGAACCTTCCCTTCTACCAGACGGGCCAGGTGCGGAAGGATCCGATCGGAGATCGGGACGTGGCGATCATCCAGGAGCTCCTCACGGCGGAGCGGCCGGATCTGATCCTCGTCGCCGGCGATCTCTCCGATCCGCACGGCACCCACCGCATGTGCTACGAGGCGGTGGCGCGCGCGCTCGAGCGCTACGATGGGAAGCCGCCCGAGGTGTGGCTCTATCGGGGCGCGTGGCAGGAATGGCCGATCGACGAGGCGGACCTCCTCGTGCCGATGTCCGAGGAGGAGCTGCGGCTCAAGATCAGCGCGATCTTCAAGCATCAGAGCCAGAAGGACCGCGCCCCCTACCCCGGCGTGGACGAGCGCGAGTTCTGGCAGCGCGTGGAGGAGCGGAACAAGGGAACGGCCGCGCTCGTGGACCGTCTCGGGCTGCCGGAGTACTACGCGATGGAAGCGCTGGTCGTCCGGAGCGCGCGCTTGCTCCCGGAGTAGCGCTAGGCGGGGCGGCCGGCGTCCGCGCCCGGCTTGTAGATGAGACCGAGGTTCTTCCGTCCGTTCATCTTCACGATCAGCGGGCGCTCGAAGCGAACGTGGCGCACCGCCTCCGCCTCACCAAGCTGTGGCTGCCCCTCGATCCAGTCCCAGTCGATGAAACCCTCCCCCAGATCCTCGTTCACCGTGAAGTAGCCCACGCCGAACGAGGTCAGGTTCTGGAAGAAGTGGCTCCCCTGCGACGGCGTCACGCGCACGTCGCGGAATCCGGACTCCACGATCACCCGCGCGCCCGAAATCTGATCCCAGGTCACGGGGATCCCGAGCCAGGGATCGGTGGATCCCCAGCGTCCCACTCCGATCAGGAGGTAGGGCCGCTTCGCCTGGAGGAGCTCGGCGTTGAATTGGGCCACGGCCGACGCGGCGCCGCGGCTCCGCGCGCGATCGAACCTGTGAAAATCGACGACGACGGCGTCCCGGATGTCGTCCACGAGCCCGTTCCCCATCACCTGCGTGCTCCGGCAGAGGAGCGCATCCTTGGGCGGCTCCTCCAGCTCGAGGTTCTCGGTCTCGTGGGCCAGCACGAGGGGGCGCATCTGTAGAAAACCGAAGTGGTGCGGCTTCGACGGGTCCTTCGACAGGACGGTCGCGAACTCGATCTCCGCGGGGCGGTTCATGCCGCGGCTTCCCGCATCGAGGAGGATCGAGAGGATCTCGGCGAGGGGGAAGACGCCGTGCTTGAGAACCGGCGCGAAGGTCACGAGGCGCACGCCCGGGCGCGCGAGTCCGTCGTACACCGCCTGGTTCTCGGCCGACCACGTGGATCCGAGGGCGTAGAGCGTACCGTCCGCTTCGGCGGCTTCGAGCCCGAAGCGCTTCTCGCGCATCCCCTGCTCCCCGTCGGTATCGCCCCCGTTCAGCTCCACCGCCCAGAAATCCCGCTGCGAGTTCCGCACGATCTCGTCCGGCGTCGAGAACTGGAGGATGGCCTGAGGATGGCGCGGGCAGAAGGTGAGGCAGCGCTCTCCCTCGACCACGCTCCGCCCCATGCCGAGCGCCACCGCGGCGATGCCGTCCTCGGTCTGGAGGGGCGGCGCGGCGTAATAGTTGTAGGAGCGGGCCACGCCCGAGAAGTCCGGGTAGAAGCGGGTCCCGTGGTGCGCCCCCACGACCCGCTGGATCGCGACGGCCATCTTCTCCTCCTCGAGCCGGTAGGGCGTGTTGTGGAGGAAGTCCTTCGTCTGACTCAGGAAGGTCGACGCGTACACGCGCCGCACGGCGCCGACGAGCTGCCTGAGCCGCACGCGCGGGTCGGGGTGGTTGTTCGGGAGCATGAAGGTCTCGTAGACGCCGGTGAACGGCTGGTACTGCGAGTCCTCGAGAAGGCTCGAGCTCCGGACCGCGAGCGGCCAGTGCGCGGACTGGACGAACGCGCGGAGCTTCCGCATGACGTCCCTGGGAAGGGGCGCCCTCAAGAACTCCGCGAGGATCTTCTCGTCGTCGCGGCTGTTGAGCGCGAGATCGAGGAGCTCGTTCCGCTCCAGGAACCGGTCGAAGCAGTCGGTCGCGAGGACGACGGTCTGCGGGACGGCGATCCGCACTCCGGGGATGCCCCGCCCGATGCCGAGGTAGTTGATGAGGTAGCGGACGAACGCGAGCCCGCGCGCTTTCCCGCCGAGCGAGCCGTTTCCGATTCGCGCGAAGAAGTTGCTGTCGGGATCGAACGTGGCAGGATCGAAATCGGCGACCAGCGCCTCGGTCTGCTCGCGGCGGTACTCGGCGATCGACTCGATCAGGTTGTGGCGGAGCCCCTCCAGCGAGCCGAAGTCCTCGACGCGCCGGGGGCGAAGCTTCCGCGCGAGCGCGAACTCGGTGCGCGCCCCGAGCCAGTTGGAGAAGTGGTTCCGCTGCGCGTGGTAGCCGATGCTCTCCGCCGGCACGGTCTTGAGCTTCTCCTCGAGCGACTTGAGATCCCGCGCGCGGGCCACCTCGGTGCCGTCGGGGAGCCGGAAGACGAACTCGCCGAACGCAAAGTTCTCCACGAGGAACGCGCGGAGATCCGAAAGGAGCGTCTCCGAGTACTTGCGCAGGAACGCCGCCCCCACCTGAGCCGCGCCCGCCGCGAACTCCGCGCGGCTCGACTGGAGCACGATCGGCAGATCCGGAATCCGGCTCCGGACGAGCTTCGCGAGGTCGAACCCCGCGTTCCGATCGCGCTTCCCGCCGCGCGGGAACTCCACGTCCGTGATCAGGCCCAGGAGATAGGGCTCGTACTTCTGGACCAGCTCCCACGCCTGCTCGAACGTGCTCGCGAGGAGGAGCTTGGGGCGAGCGCGGGTGCGCACCAGCTTGTGCGATGGATTGATCCCTTCCGAAATGAGCCGCTCCGACTGGCGGATCAGCTCCGTGTAGATCTCTGGAAGGAAGGACGAGTAGTAGCGGACGTTGTCCTCGACCACGAGGAGCACCCGCACGCCCATCGCCGCCGTGTCGTGGAAGACGTTCCGGCGGTCCTCGACATACTTGACGATCGCGACGAGGATCCGGGCGTTCCCCTGCCAGAGGAAGAGCCCGTCCAGCTCCGAGACGTCATGCCTCGCCTCGAATTCCTTCCGCTCGTCGTTGTCGTACGCCATCCCGACGACCGGAATGTCGAGCCCCGCCCGCTTCACCTCCCGCGCGATCTCGGTCGCATCCATGTCCGCCGGGCGAAGGGTGCTCAGGATGAGATTGAAGCGCCGCTCGGACCGCGCGAGCGCGAGGGCCTCATGTCCGGAGGAGACGTGCGTGAGCCCCGGAGTGTGATGTAGCGAGAGCTCCAGGAACTCCCCCGCGATCAGCTCATTGAGCCGCCCATCCTCCTGCAGCGTGAACGAGTCGTAGAGACTCGACACGAGCAGGATGTCCTGGACCCGAAACGGCATGAGGTCCTGGAACGCCTGGAACGGATTGCTCACATCGTGGATGGGATCGACTTCGGAAGGGCTCACGAAGGCATGGTGCCACGAGGTTGGCAGCGGCGATATCGGTTTGATGGGCCGGGCGGGGACGCGTGGCTCCCCGCCCTCACAAGCGCGTCCCGGCGCAAAAACGCGCCGGGCGCGAAAGTTCGGGCGGGGACCACGCGCCCCCGCCCTACCTTCACGCCGATTTAGACGAGGCCTTGGTCGAGCATCGCGTTCGCGACCTTCAGGAACCCGCCGATGTTTGCGCCGTTGAGCAGATTTCCGGGCGTGCCGTACTTTTCGGCGGTTTCGAAGCAGGTCTGGTGAATGGCGACCATGATCTGGTGCAAGCGATGATCGACCTCGTCCCGCGACCAGGCTAGGCGCATGCTGTTTTGCGACATCTCGAGTCCCGAGGTGGCGACGCCGCCGGCGTTCGCTGCTTTGGCGGGGCCGTAGAGGATCCCGGCGTCGAGGTAGACCTGGATCGCCTCGATGGTGCTCGGCATGTTGGCTCCCTCGGCCACGAGCATGACGCTGTTCTTGACCAGGTTCGAGGCGT
>DASTKC010000263.1:0-14348 GCA_035716085.1 Candidatus Eiseniibacteriota bacterium
CGTTGTCCTGGGAGAGCCGGCCGAAAGTGGCGAGGCACGCGATGAGGACAGCGCAGGGGAACGCCAGGGCCACCATGTAGCCCAGGGACAGCACGAAGAGCTCGAGCACCACGCCGGCTCCAACCCCTTTGCCGATGGCGAGGTCGACCAGATCGAACATGAAGTCCAGCGTCAGCAGGAAGATGACCACGCTGAACCCGATCAGGAACGGGTACAGGTGCTCGCGGAGGACGTATCGTTCGAGTATTCTCATCCGTCTTTCGGGGCGGGTCGAGGTGGGCGTCGCACGCGGCCGCAGTATAGGGAGCCGGGGCGCGTCCTGGCAAACCTTCCGACCTCCCATCCAGAGGCGCCGCATTTACTTCCGGCTCGAACTCCGCACGAGACCAGGGGTTTAAGTACCAGCATCGACTCCCCCTTGTCGAGCCACCCAAGGAACGGAATACTCCGCGATGGACGCATGCTTCCTCGTTTGAGGTTGTTGTGCATCCTCGCTCTGGGCCTCCTTTTAGGGCCTTGGGCGAGGGTTCAGGCCGAACCCTACCAGGACCTGCCCAACCCCGACCGGCTGCAGCCGATCGAGGCCGATCTCAGCACGCCCGGCTTGCCCTCGGGGTGGAGGTTCCGCCCCATCCACGCCAACGGCGACTACCCGACGGGCCAGCCCGACATCGACGTCACCGTCGACCCGGTCGCGGGGACCGTCCAGGAAAGCTATCGGGAAGGGGACGTCGAGGTCCGCGAGCCTCTCGTTTTGACCCCCGATGAGTACAACCAGATCCTGAGCGGCCGCACCGTCCACCGCCTCTGGAAGGACAAGGCCAGGTCCACCCGCTCCATGGATCGCGGCCAGCTCCGATCGGGCACCGCGCTTCGCGTGGAGCTTCCCGTCCAGCTTCCCAAGCTCGTCCGGACCATCGTGGGCGACGGGACCCCCAACATCGAGATCTCGGGAAGCGAGACGATCACCTTGAGCGGGACCAGCGACTGGACCGCGAGCAACCGGATCCAGACCGAGCGCAAGAACCAGAGCGCGTTCCCCAGCTTCGACATGAAGCAGGAGCTGAACGTGAACCTGACCGGCTCGATCGGCGACCGCATCAAGGTCGACATCGATCAGTCGAGCAACGTCACGACGTCGATCGACAACCAGGTGAAGCTCCGGTACGAGGGCGGCGACGACGACATGATCCGCTCCGTCGAGCTCGGAAACACGAACCTGTCGGTGGAAGGCGCTTCGTTCCGGCAGGAGGGACTCTTCGGCGTCAAGACCGTGGCCCGGCTCGGCAGCGTGGACTTGCAGGCGATCGCGAGCAAGCAGCAAGGAAAGACCGAGACCGCGCGCTTCACTCCGTCCGGCGAGCTCAAGGACGTGCAGATCCGGGACCTCGAGTACATCCGCCGGACGTACTACTTCGTCGCGGATCATCCGGTGAAGATCCGGTCCGGGACCCTGCACGTGTACAGGGACGACCGGAACCAGGGCAACAACAGTACGGAGAGCCTCGGTCTCGCCCGGGTCAACCCACTCGCGGCGCCGGACTCGGCGTCGAATCCGGAGTTCTCGGGGAACTTCACCAGACTCACGTTGGACGAAGATTACTTCATCATGACTCCGTACATCACGGGTGCGACCGGGGAGATTCCCGTCATCCGTCTGCGCCAAGCGCTCGGCCAGTCGGAGATCCTGGCCGTGGCCTACGTGGACGACCTCACGGGCCAACGGGTGGGCACCGTGGAGAACAGCGACTTCGTGGCGCCCGATGCGGCCCTCCAGAAGCCCGCGAACACGCTCCTCCTGAAGGCGATCGGTGTCGAGGCGAACCGGTTCACGGTCGATCCGGTCACCTCCCTGTTCGACAAGACGAATCCCTGGTTCCCGGTACTCCCGTACGAGCTCCGCAACTTCTACGACCTCCAGGGTCGCGATATCGCGTTCGAGACCCTGAGTCTCAAAGTGAAACGACTCCAGAACGGTGCGGTCGCCGACCCGGACTTCATCGAGCAGGGCGGGGTGAAGACGCCGCTCATCGAGATCCTGGGGCTCGATCAGCGGACCCAGGGGACGAACGAGGTCCATCCGGACGGGCGCATCGACACCCAGTTCATCGATCCCGAGACGGGCATCCTGTTCTTCCCCGACCTCCACCCCTTCAATCCGACCACCTCGGACTCCGGGTGCGCCCCTGGGTTCGGTGGGTTCCTCTGCCTCGACAACTTCGGCCGGAACAAGCTCCAGGACGAGACCCTCACGAATCCGAAGGTCTACTACTCGCTCCTGCCAGACCTGAGCGCCGACACCCGTTATTACATCGAGGCCGAATTCAAGAGCAGCACCCAGGGGTTCTTCCTCGGGCGCTTCGACATCCTCGAAGGATCGGAGACGGTCAAGGTCGACGGCATCCCGCAGCGCCGCGGCGCCGACTACAACATCGACTACCAGACGGGGCAGGTGAACTTCCTGAAGCCTCCCGGTCCCAACCAGACGATCAGCGTCGACTACTCGTTCGCGCCGGGCGTCGGCTCGACCCAGCTGACGCTCCTCGGCGCCTCGGCTTCCTACAACCCGGGCCCCAACCTGGCCCTGACCTCGAGCGTGCTCTACGACAGCCGCGGGGCCATGGAGACCAATCCGAAGCTCGGGGAAGAGCCGGCCAAGACCGTCATCGGCGACCTCTCCTCGCTCGTCATCTTCAAGCCGGTCTGGATGACGCAGCTCGCGAACGTGATCCCGGGCGTCAAGACCAACGCTCCATCCCTCCTCAACATCCAGGGGCGCGCCGCGATGAGCATGCCGAACCCGAACACGGCGGGGGAGGCCTACATCGACGACATGGAAGGGAACCGCGAGTCCAACACGATCGGGCTGAGCCGCACGCAGTGGTTCTGGAGCTCGACCCCGCTCAGGGATATGGGAGACTCGTCGACCACCGTACCCGTCGATATCCAGCCGCTCGTAGCGACTCACAGCCGGCTCCAGTGGTACAACGCGCGAGGCGTGAAGGAGCACGACCTCAAGCCCATCTTGAAGAACGAGGAAGGGGGCGACGCCGAGCGCACGGTGGTCGAGATGAACGTCCAGCTTCCCACCGGGCAGGCGGTCATGGGGCCCGAGGACTGGACGGGCATCACCCAGTCCATCTCCACCGCGGGGCAGGATTTCTCACGGCTCAAGTACATGGAGATCTGGGTCAACGACTTCACCCAAGACCACGCGCTGACTCCTGGGAAGCTCCATATCGACTTCGGCCGCGTGAGTGAGGACGCTTTCTGGGACCCGGATTCCATCCCGAACAATGTGCTCGACACCGAAGACACCAACGGCGACGGCAAGCTGGACCGAGGCGAGACGGCGGACGTGCCGTTCGAGGACACGGGGCTCGATCACCTCTTGGACAAGGACGAGCCGGGCTACGACCCGGTGACCAACCCGGATCCGAACCACGACGACTACCACTTCGATTCGGGAGCCAAGATCCTCGAATACAGCGGGATCAACGGCACGGAAGGAAACGGTGAAGGCGTTCCCAACGCCAGGCCGGACACCGAGGACCTGAACCGGGACGGGTTCGGCGACTTCCAGAACGACTACTTCTCGGCGACCATAGACCTCTCCGATTCGTCGTACGTCGCGGTGGACGTGGCACGCGACTATGCGGGAGAGAGCCTGCCGGACGGGAACACGATCGCGCTCGACAACGGGTGGCGGATGTTCCGCGTGCCGCTGACTCCCGAGATCTTCAAGCGTGTCGGGGCTGCGAACTGGCAGAACGTGCAGCACATCCGGCTCTGGATCAACGGTCTCTCCCAGCCGCGCAAGTTCCAGGTCGGCGGCATCGAGCTCGTGGGGAACCGCTGGCTGGCTCAGGCGATCGACCCCGCCAAGGCGGCGCGAGGGCTGGAGCTCGGCGTGGGCGTCCGGAACAACAAGGACGACAGCGGCGCTCCGTATTTCTATCAGGCGCCGTTTGCGGTTCAGAATACCCAGGGCGGCACGGCGAGCCGCAAGGAGCAGTCGCTCGCGCTCCACCACTTCAACCTCGAGAACGGCGACACCCTCATCGCCTTCAAGACCACGACCTCGACCAACGCGCTGGGCTGGACGCAGTACGGGCAGATCCGCTTCTGGGTGCACGGCGATCCCAACGCGGACGCGCAGAAGCTTCGCGTTATCGCCCGGTTCGGCGCGGACACCGTGAACTACTACGAGTACAGCGCCCCGGTCCCGAACGATTCGTGGAAGAACATGGTCGTCCCGCTCGACCACCTGTCGGGCCTCAAGGAAACCATGGAGGCCGACTCCATGGGAGTCCGAACCGATTTCGAGACCGGAGCGGCCACGGGCGAGGTCTTCCGCGTCGTCGGCAATCCAAGCTTCACGCGCATTCTCCGCATCAGCTTCGGCACGACCATGGTCGGGGGGCCGCCCGGTCCGCAGGAGGGAGAGGTCTGGGTCAACGACCTCCGCCTGTCCGATGTGCACCGCGACCGGGGCGTCCACGGGGAGATGAACGTCCAGGCCAACTTCGCGGACGTCCTCACGCTGAACGTCAACTACCAGAAGGAGGACGAGGACTTCTTCCGCACGGGCTCGGGGGTGAACACCGGGACCGGCCAGAACCACACCGCCACGAACATCGCCACGACGTTCAATCTCGACAAGGTGCTTCCGACGAGCGGGATCCAGCTCCCCGTCCGGTTCTCGGTGAACCACACGACCGACGTGCCCAAGTTCCGCACCGGCTCGGACGTGATCCTTTCCGGCGCCCGCTCGGACCTCGAGACGCGCGAGCGGAACACACAGACGATCGACCTGAGCTACCGTAGATCCGGAGCGAAGCGGGGGAGCTTCGCGCGCTACACCCTGGATGCGCTCCAGGGCGCCCTCACGTACGCGCGCGACGGATCGCGCACGACGAGCAGCATCGACTCGAGCTGGACCTTCCGGGCCTCGGGCAACTACGACCTCCCGATCGGCGGGCTCATGATCGGGCTCCCGATCCTCAAGGTCGGCGTCCTCCCGGACCAGCTCGGGTTCAGCGCCAACTGGGAGGCTTCCCGCGACGTCAGCTACGGCCGGCAGATCTTCGAAGATGACGATTCGACAACGTTACGCTCGGACGTGAAGACGCGCCTCCTCACGGTGGGAGGCAGGACCGGCTGGACGCCGCTCTCATCCGTGCGCGTGAACTTCAGCATCACGTCCACCCGCGACATGCTGCTCCGGAACGAGGGGGGCCTCGGATTCAACGTGGGGACGGAGCTGGTCCAGGCGCGGACGCTCGGCTTGAACTACACGCCGCGATGGCTGGGTCTCTTCTCACCCAATCTGGCGATGGACGGGACCTATCGTGAGACGAAGAACCCGCAGCAGCGGCTCCTCGACACCGATCCGCCCGACCTCAAGTCGATCTCCAACGGGGGGAACGCGCGGTTCACTGCGGTGGTCCCGTTCGCACGGCTGGGACAGCGGCTCTCGCGCCCTGGACACTCGGGGGCCTCGTACTTCAATCCAGTGCGCGCCGTGATCTCCCGATTCCAGGACATCCAGACCACGTTCACCTTCACGCGCAACACCAGCCTCTCGCGCGTGACGGGGGACGCCGGGCCGGCGTTCAAGACCGGGTTCACCGGCGCGTTCGATCCAGACATGGTCCGCCAGTCCAACTCGATCTTCACTGAGACGCGCGCCTACACGTCCGGGGCGAACACGACCTTCCGTCCCACGTCCTTCATCACGATCGACGCGCGGGCGGACCACAGGCTCGCGTTCAGCGAGGCGGGCATCGGAGGATCGCGGCGGACGCTCTCCTACGCGCTTCCGGACCTGAAGGGGCGGTGGCTCGACCTCCATCGCTTGCTCGGCATGTCCGAGACCATCAGCACGATGTCGCTCAATTCGGGGTACAACTTCAGGGTCGACGAAGCGGGCCCCAAGGACGCCCCCTTTGATACGCGCACGAACACGACCACCTGGGGCCCGCTCCTGGGATGGGATCTCGCCTGGCGCAACGGACTCCGCGCCAATATCGCAACCAACGTGACGCAGAGCTCACAACTGGACCAGCAGGTCTACCCTGTGACCAGCGACAGGCAGCTGGTCAACACGGACGTCCGGTTCACCAAGACCTACTCGGCCGCGCGCGGGATCCGGCTGCCGTTCTCGAGGAAGCCGATGCGGCTCCCGAACGACCTCAACCTGAACCTCACATTCTCGGCCTCGTCGGAGCGCAAGGTCACGAAGCGCCCAACCCTGGGCGTGGCGGACATCGTGGAGATCGATCAATCTCGGTGGACGATCGGGAGCGCCACGAATTACAATTTCACCCAGACCATCTCCGGCGGATTCAACCTCGGGTTCCGCAACCAGACCGACCGGAAGACGAGCATCACCACCCGCGGCTTGACCATTGCCCTCAACGGCCAGTTCCGATTCTAGTCGTCCGGTAATCTCGACGCGCGCGATTCACGCGCTCGCCGCGGTCGTGATTCTGCTCACCCTTTGTTCCTGCAGCCGTCCCGCCTCCGCGGTCGCCTTCGACGGCAAGCGCGCGTTCAGCGTCCTCGAGCGGCAGTGCGCCTTTGGACCGCGTAACCCCGGGAGCATGGCGCACGACTCCTGCTTCGCCTACCTGGTCTCCACCCTCAAGAGCTACGCGCCGGTCGTGGAGTGCGACACCTTCTATTACGACTCACCCATCTTGAAGAAGCGGGTCCCGCTCATGAACGCGGTCGCGCGCTTCCGCCCGGGGGTCAAGCAGCGCGTCCTCATCGGGGCGCACTGGGACACGCGCCCCTGGGCCGATCGCGATCCCGTCCCCGCGAAGCGCCATCTCCCGATCCTGGGCGCCAATGACGGCGCCTCCGGCGTCGCCGTCCTGGTCGAGCTGGCGCGGGCGCTTAGGCAGGGGCACGAGCAGCCGTCCGTCGGGGTGGACCTCGTGCTCTTCGACGGGGAGGATCTGGGAACCGACGCCGATCCGACCGGCTACTTCCGGGGCAGCCAGCGGTACGTCGAGTGGAAGTCCGAGGAGACGCCCCCCATCTTCGTGGTGGTCATCGACATGGTGGGGTCCAGCACCATGGTGCTCCACTGGGAGGGAAACTCCCGGAAGATGGCCTCGAACATCGTGGACCTGGTCTGGGAGGAGGCTCGGACCCTCGGGGTCCGTAACTTCCGCTCGGACGTCAAGCACACCGTCTACGACGACCACATACCCTTCCTCAATGCCGGGATCCCGGCGATCGACATCATCGACTTCGACTACCCCTACTGGCACACCACCCACGACACCGTGGACCGATGCTCGGCCGAGAGCCTGGGCGGGGTCGGCAAGGTCCTCCTAAGTGTCATTACCAGACCCAACTTGCTCGCCAACTGAGATTGCCCTTGAACCTTCCGGCATGAGCCGGTAGGTTGGGGGGTCCGAGTGGGCCAGGGGTCCACTCGTACTTTTTCGGCCCCGGCCCGGGGTCGGGAGTCCCGGGGGGCTGCCGCGTGGACGGTAACGAACTGAAGGAGGACCTGAGCCGGCGCATCGGGGCCCTCCTGCAAGACGAGTCGTTCGATCTCTGGGACCTGGAGTTCTCGTCCCAGGCAGGCGCGACGGTCGTCCGGGTGTTCGTGGACCGGCCGTCCGGCGTCACCCTCCAAGACTGCGCCTACTGGAACAAGAAGATCGGGCGGTACCTGGAAGCGGAGAACGTGTTCCGGGGACGCTACGTGCTGGAGGTTGGGTCGCCCGGGCTGGACCGGACGCTCGTGCGGCCGGAGCACTACGCGCGGTTCCTGGGCGCGAGCGTGGAGCTGAAGCTCCACGACCCGCTCGAGGGGCGCCGGACGTTTCACGGCGAGATCCGGGTCGCGGGTCCGGACACGGTGGTCATCGCCGATCCCGAGGCCGGGACGGTGAGCCTGCCGTACGCGTCGATCCGGAAGGCGCGGTTAGTCGTCGACCCATGGGAAGGGATGCGCGGCCAGGAGCGCCGACGGAAAGGGTGAAGACGTTGGCACGCGAGCCTCAAATGCGAAACATGAACTACGAGCTGATGGAAGCGATGGCTCAGATCGCGCGCGAGAAGAGCGTCGACAAGGCCATCCTCATCGAGACGCTCGAGGCCGGCCTCCTCTCCGCGGGGAGGAAGCGGTTCGGCCCGAGCGCGAATATCGAAGTGCGGTTCGACGATTCGAGCGGAAAGATCCTGATGCGCTTGAAGCGGACGGTCGTCGAGGACGCCGACGATCTGGGTCTCGAGGTGGATCTCGCCGAGGCCAAGGGCGTCGATCCGGACATCGAGATCGGCCAGGAGCTGATCCAGGACCTCTCGCTGGAGGAGCTGGGGCGGAACGCGATCGCGGCCGCCAAGCAGGTCCTGGTCCAGCGCGTGCGCGAAGCGGAGCGCGAGCGGATCTACGAGGACTACCACGACCGCGTCGGCGAGATGGTGCGCGGCACGGTGCAGCAGGTGGATCGCGGCAACATCTACGTGAAGCTCGACCGCTCGGAGGGCGTGCTGCCCCCGCGGGAGCAGATCGCGCGCGACCGCTACCACCAGGGCGACCACATCAAGGCGTACATCATCGCCGTGGACAAGCTCGCCCGCGGGCCGCAGATCATCCTGTCGCGGACGCACCCCGAGTTCCTCCGGCGGCTGTTCGAGGCCGAGGTGCCGGAGGTGGCGGAGAAGATCATCGAGATCAAGGGCATCGCCCGCGAGCCCGGCTCGCGCGCGAAGGTGTCCGTGCTCTCGAACGACGACAAGATCGACGCCGTGGGAGCCTGCGTCGGCATCAAGGGATCGCGCGTGCAGGCGATCGTGCGGGAGCTGGGGGGCGAGAAGATCGATATCGTTCCCTTCAGCCACGACGCGATCGTCTTCGTCACCCGCGCCCTGAGCCCGGCCAAGGTGCTCGAGGCCCAGGTGGTCGATACGGAGCAGAAGATCCTGGTCACGGTCGCGGACGACCAGCTCTCGCTCGCCATCGGCAAGGGGGGCCAGAACGCGCGCCTCGCGGCGAAGCTGACCGGTTGGAAGATCGATCTCATCTCGAAGAGCGAGCGCGAGCGGCAGCGGGAGTTCGAGAAGAAGTCGCGCATCGACATCGAGGACCTGGAGGCGGCTGGACCCAAGCTTCGGGAGAAGCTCCTCCGGGAGGGGATCGAGACGGTGCAGGACCTCCTCAAGACGCCGTTCGAGGAGCTGCTCGCGATCCAGGGGGTCGGCGAGAAGACGGCCGAGAAGCTCCTCGAGGATGCCAAGGAGCTCATGGCGAAGCGCGGCCGGGAGCTGGAAGAGGAAGCCACGCGGGCCGCGGAGGCCGAGGCTGCGACCGATGAGGCCGAGTCGCGGCTCGGCGTTGCGTCGATCGCGGAGACCGAGCCCGAGCCCGTCGTGGAGCTCGAGGGGGGCGCGGACGATCGCCCGGACGAGGTCGAGCCGGTCGTGGATCTGGCCCCCGCAACGGAAGGAAGTGAAGAGCCGCCCCTGGGAACGGCGCCGGGCGAACCGGGCACCGAGGCGGACTTCGAGGACGAGGAACAGGCGCCCCCCAAGTAGGGCGGCGGGAAACGAGGGTCGATGCCAGCGGCAAAACGACGGGTGTACGAAGCGGCGAAGGACATGGGGATGTCGAGCGAAGCGCTCGTCAGCATTCTCAAGTCGCTCCAGGTCGAGGTGAAGAGCCACATGAGCTCGATCGACGAGAGCGTCGTCGAGCAGGTGCGCTCGAAGCTCGCGCGCGATAAGGAGGCCGTCAAGGAAGAGGAGGCCCGGAAGCGCGAGAAGGCGGTCCAGGCGGCGAAGGCCGCGGCCGAGGCTCAGCGCCGCGTGGCGCCGGCGCCCGGACTGGCCGGACTTCGCGGCGGCAAGCCCGCGAAGAAGAAGAAGCGCGCCGTGGACGAGAAGCTCATCCGGGCGTCGGTCCGTCGCACGATGGCCGAGATGGAAGGCACGCGCCGCCGCCGGCACCACCACAAGACCGAGGAAGGCGCTGCCGTCGGCGTCGAGGAGGCGCCGCGCGTCATCCGCGTGAGCGAGTTCATCTCCGTCGCCGAGCTCGCCGGACATCTCGAGGTCAAGCCGCAGGAAGTCATCGCGGTCTGCATGCAGCTCGGGATCATGGCGAACATCAACCGCCGGCTCGACAAGGACTCGATCCAGGCGGTGGCCGACGAGTTCGGGTTCGAGGTCGAGTTCGTCTCCGAGCTGGGCGAGGAGGTCGAGGAGGTCGAGGTCGAGAGCGCGGAGGGTCTCACCGCGCGTCCCCCCGTGGTCACGATCATGGGGCACGTCGATCACGGCAAGACGTCGCTCCTCGACTACATCCGGAAGACCAACGTCATCGCCGGCGAGGCGGGCGGCATCACGCAGCACATCGGCGCGTACGAGGTCGAGCTTCCCTCGCGCGATCGCATCACGTTCCTGGACACGCCGGGCCACGAGGCGTTCACGGCCATGCGCGCCCGCGGGGCGCAGGTGACCGACATCGTTGTGCTCGTCGTGGCGGCGGACGATCGCGTCATGCCGCAGACCGTCGAGGCGATCGACCACGCGCGCGCGGCCAACGTGCCGATGATCATCGCGATCAACAAGATCGATCTCCCCGACGCCAACATCGAGATGGTCCGGCAGGATCTGTCGAAGCACAACCTGCTGGTGGAGGAGTGGGGCGGCAAGACGATCGCCGTTCCGATCTCCGCCAAGAAGGGAACCAACGTCGAGAAGCTCCTCGAGATGATCCTCCTCCAGTCGGAGCTCCTCGAGCTCAAGGCGGACGCGTCGAAGCACGCGCGCGGCGTGGTCATCGAGTCGCGCGTGGAGCAGGGGCGCGGGACCATCGCGAGCGTGCTCGTGCAGAAGGGGACGCTCCGGGTCGGCGATGCGTTCGTGGCCGGGTCCACGAGCGGCAAGGTGAGGGCCATGCTGAACGAGCGCGGCTCGCGCGTCGAGACCGCGGGACCGTCGACGCCGGTCGAGGTGCTCGGCTGGAGCTCCCCGCCCCAGGCGGGGGACACGTTCGTCGTGATGGAGGACGAGCGGGAGGCGCGCGAGCTGGCGTCGAAGCGCGGCCAGCTCCAGCGCGAGCAGGAGCACCGCCTCTTCAAGCACGTCACGCTGACCGACCTCTACAGCCAGATCAAGGCCGGCAAGGTGAGCGATCTGCTCGTCGTCCTGAAGGGCGACGTGGACGGATCGGTGGAGGCGCTCGAGGACTCGCTGACCAAGCTCTCGACCGACGAGGTGAAGCTCCGCGTCATCCATCGCGGCGTCGGACAGATCACCGAGTCCGACGTGCTCCTCGCGGCCGCGTCGGATGCCGTGATCATCGGGTTCCATGTGAAGCCGGACCAGCGCGCCGCCGAGCTCGCGTCGAAGGAGAAGGTCGACGTCCGGCTCTACGACATCATCTACGAGGCCGTCGCCGACGTGAAGGACGCCATGTCCGGCCTCCTCGCGCCGGAGATCCGGGAGACGGCGACCGGCTCGGCCGAGGTTCGTCAGGTGTTCCGGACGACCAGGTCGGGCGTCATCGCCGGCTGCATGGTCCTCTCGGGGAACATCCAGAGGAGCGCCCGCGCCCGGCTCGTGCGTGAGGGGCAGGTCGTGTGGGACGGCAAGATCGCCTCGCTCCGCCGCTTCAAGGACGACGTCCGCGAGGTGGCGTCCGGCTACGAGTGCGGCATCGGGCTCGAGGGCCGCGACGACATCCGCGAGAAGGACTTGATCGAATCCTATGTCCTCGAGGAAGTCGCGCGACGGCTTTCGTGAGATGCGGGTGGGCACCCTCGAGGTGGACCTGCACCTTCCGGCGTCCGATTCCCTGAAGGCCAAGCGCTCGATCTTGAACCACGTGAAGGACCGCGTGCGGTCGCGCTTCAACGCGGCCGTGGCCGAAGTGGGGCCGCTCGATCTCTGGCAGCGCGCCTCGCTCGGCGTGGCGGTCGTCGGAGCCGAGCCGGTACTCCTCGAGCGCGTGCTTCGGGACGTGCTCGCCGCCATCGAGCGCGAGGATCGCCTCGCCGTGCTCGACTACCACATCCAGGTCGACTGAACCAACCGGACGGAACCCATGCCCCAGCGTGAAAGCCCAAGGACGCGCCGCGTCGCGGACCGCATCGTCGAGGAGCTGGCGGAGTGTCTCGCGTCGAAGGTCGAGGATCCGAGACTCCGCACGCTCTCGGTGACGGGGGCGCGCATCTCGCGCGACCTCTCCGCCGCCCGCGTCTGGGTGAGCGGCACGATGACCGCCGAGGAGGAGCCGGGCGTCCTGAAAGCGCTCGCGCACGCCGCGCCGTTCCTCCGCTCCTACCTCGCGCCGAGGCTCGGGCTTCGCATCGTGCCCACGCTCACGTTCGTGATCGACAAGTCGATCGAGACCGGGACGCGGATCGAGCAGCTCCTGCGCGACCTCGAGCGTCCGGAAGGCGGGTGACCGCGATCGTGCACGATCGCTTCCAGGCATTCCTCGAAGCCCACCGCGAGTTCCTGATCCTCTCCCACGTCGATCCCGACGCCGACGCGATCGGATCCTGCCTCGCGCTCGCGCGGGTGATCCGCGGGATGGGCAAGGGAACGGCGGTGGTGAACGACTCCCCGCTCCCGGACAGCCTTCGCTTCCTGCCGGACTCGAGCCAGGTCCTTCGACCGTCGGATGTCCTCGGACGCGAGTTCGACGCGGCGTTCGTGCTCGACTGCTCGAGCCTCGACCGCGTCGGACCCGATGCGGCGCGCCTGGTCGTGGCCGGCATGCCCGTTGCCAACGTCGACCACCACGCGGCGAACGACGGCTTCGGCGATCCGCGCCTCGTCAACGTGGAGGCGAGCGCGACGGCGGAGCTGATCCACGAGATCCTCGAGGCCTGCGGGCTCCCGATCGACGCCGACACCGCGGAGTGCCTCTACGCCGGAGTCGCGTCGGACACGGGCGCCTTCCGGCATCCGAACACCACCCCGCGCGCGCTCCGACTCGCGGCTCGCCTCGTCGAGCGCGGTGCTCGGCCGGCGCTCACCGCGGAAGCGCTCTACGGCCGGAAAACGGAAGCGAGCCTCAGGATCCTCGGCATGGCGCTCACGTCGCTCGAGTCGCGGTCGGGAGGCCAGGTCGGGGTGATCACGCTCAGCCGCGACATGTTCGAGCGCGCACGCGCGACGTCGGAGGACGCGGACGGCATCGTCCAGTTCGCGAAGTCGCTCGTCGGCACGCGCGTCGGTCTCCTCGTGCAGGAGGTCGCCCCCGGCGAGGTCCGGCTCAGCTTCCGCTCCGACGGAACGGTGGACGTGAACGAGGTGGCGGCGCGGTTCGGCGGCGGCGGACACAAGAACGCGGCCGGAGCTCGCGTGAAAGGCGACCTCCGATCCATCCACGATCAGGCACTCGAGGCCCTCGACAAGGCGGTGAATGGCGGATTCCCTCCATCTGCTGGATAAGCCGGAAGGCTGGACCTCGCACGACGTGGTGGCGCGGATGCGCACCGTGCTCGGCGAGCGTCGCGTGGGCCATGCGGGCACGCTCGATCCCTTCGCGAGCGGACTCCTCCTCCTCGGCGAGGGGCGGGCGACCGGCATCCTCGGATGCCTCGGTCTCCTCCCCAAGCGCTACCACGCGCGCGCGCTCCTCGGCGTGACCACCGACACGCAGGACAGGACCGGCAAGGTCCTGGGGCGTTCCAACGACATCCCTCGCCGCGAGGACGTGGCCCATGCGCTCGATTCGTTCCGGGGCCCGCTCCGTCAGCGGCCGCCCCTCTACTCGGCCGTCAAGGTGCGCGGCGAGCGCCTGTACGAGTCGGCGCGGCGTGGGGTCGAGGTGGAGCGCGAGCATCGGCCGATCCAGGTGTACGCGCTCGAGCTGATCCAGGCGGATCCGCCCGAGGTCGTCCTCGACGTCACCGTGAGTCGCGGCACGTACGTGCGCACGCTCGCGCACGATCTCGGTGAGGCCCTCGGCTGCGGCGCGCATCTGACGGAGCTTCGCCGCACGGCGAGCGGTCCTTTCACGGTGGACCAGGCGCTCTCGTGCGATCGCGATCGGAACCCTGGACGCGAGGCGTTCCGCGAGCGCTCGCTCGCGCCGGAGGACGCGCTGGCGTTCCTTCCGCGCGTCCGCCTCACCGAGGACGAGGCCTCGCGGCTTCGCCACGGCCAGGCGCCCGTGTTCGACCCCGCTCGAGTCGAGGCGACAGCGGCCGCGTGGCCGCTCCCTCCGGGCGCCGCGGGGTGGCCGCTCTCGCTCCTCGGCCCTGACGGCGCGCTCCTTGGAATCGCTCACGCCTCCGAGGAGCAGACGTCCGGCCTCACGATCCGCCTCCTTCGAGTGCTCGCGGAGGCATGACCCAGACCGCGCGTCC
>DASTKC010000264.1:0-10534 GCA_035716085.1 Candidatus Eiseniibacteriota bacterium
GTTCGGCGTGCTCCGATCGGTGAACACGATGTACTGGCCGTCCGCCGACCAGTCGGGTTCCGCGGCGCTCGAGTCGGCCAGCCACTGGACCGCCGACGTCGCGGGCGGGTTCGTCGGGAACTTGTACAGCCCGTTCGAGACCTGGTTGGCGGCACGGAAGAAGCGGAACGACATGGTCACGATCGAGTCCGGCTTTCCGTCCGCGTCGATGTCCGGACCCCAATTCGGCATCCAGAACGTGCGCGACCCGAACGACTGGTCCTCGATCGCGCGCTCCGGGGCCGGAAGAACGGCCGGCGGAACCACCGGAATGTCGCGGTAGAGCACGCGCGGGACAAAGGCCGTGGCCTGGCCGCTATCCGAGTTGTACATGAGCCACCCGACGGTGCGGGAGAATCTCGGGTTGCCGAAGAGATGGGACTGTGCCGTGGCCGTCGTGAGCACCTGGCTCACGGCCGGGTCCGGGGTTCCGCCCGCTGGGGCGGAGATATAGACGTGCTGGCTGTCGTCGCTCGTCGGGCGCGCGGCGAACGCGAGCACCGAGCCGTCGGCTTTCATGGTCGGCGCGTTGGCCGTGAAGAAACCGGTCGTCCTCTGCTCCGGGGCGAGGCCCGGCCCGGGGATGTACCAGATGTCGGACTGCCCGTTCGTGATGTTCGAGTACTGCGCGAAGACGATGCCCCCGGTCGGCGCCGGGACCGGAGCCGGATCGAACTGGACCTCCTCAGCATGGGTCCAGCGGTCGTATTCGTTGTCCACGAAGATGTGGAAGGTGGTCGTCTTGAAGAAGTGGGCGTCGCCGTCCTGGGACTCGATGGACGCCGTGACGTCGTAGGTCCCGACCGAGTCGGGCGCCTGCCAGTTCACGGTGGCCGAGGTCGAGTCGAGGAGCGTGCCCGAGGCCGCGCTCCAGTGGTATGTGATCGGGAGATTGTTGACGTTGGTCACCAGGACGGTGAGCTGGTTCGTCAAGCCGCGGATCGCGGGCTCGTGGTCCGCGCTGATCCCAATGATGAGCGGCGAATAGACGCCGGGTTTGTCGTTTGTTCCATCAGGTTCATTGGAGCAGCCCGCCAGGACCAGGGCAAGGCATACCCCGGCCCCGAAACCTCGCAAATACTTCATAAAAGGGGAAAGCTCCTTTCTGGGGGACGCGGCGTGGTGTGGCGGAAAAGCTACCTAAGAAGGCGGGGGGCCGTCAAGCCCGGCCCGGAGGGCTGGGTGGCTCTAGAAGATAGCGCGACTCGGCCTCCCTGAGAACCCCCAGAAACGCCTCGGGGGTGGCGCTCGTCCGGAGCGCGTTCCGGACCGACTCCTCCTTGAGGAGGCGGGAGACATTGGCCAGGGCCTTCACGTGGGGACCCCGGAGGCTCTCCGGCGAGACCAGGAGGATGAAGAGGGTCGCCGGCTCTCCATCCATGGAGTCGAACTCGATCCCCGCCGGCGCCACCCCACAGGCCGCCACCAGGTGGTCGAGGAGCCGGGTCTTCCCGTGCGGGATGGCGACGCCGTTCCCGATTCCGGTCGACATCATCGACTCGCGCTGGAGGACCTTGCTCAGGATCTCGCCCTTGGTATTCACGCCGTGCGCGGACTCGAGGAGCGAAACCAGCTCCTTGATGCACGATTCCTTATCGCGCGCCGCGAGGTGGAGGCGGATCGCGTTCTCGTTGATCAGCTCGGACAGTTGCATGGAAGCCCCGGGTGGCCGAGGGCGGCGCTCGAGGGTGGGGTGCGCCGCAACGCGACGCGCGACGCTACGGCCGGCGGCATGGGAGCGTCAAGCGGAAAGCGAAGGGAACACGGAAGCTATCGCTCGTCCCGACCCCTGGGCGATGCCGGCTAGCGGCCGGCGCCCACCGCTTCCCGCTTCTCCGCGCGCTCGAATCGGAACGGAGCGTCGTCGTCCTGGCCGAGAGAAACGCGCACGCGCTCCCCGGGCTTGAATTCCCCCCGAAGAATGGCCTGCGCAAGCGGATTCTGAATGCGGCGCTCGATGACGCGGCGGAGCGGCCGTGCGCCGAAGACCGGGTCGTAGCCCTCCACAGCAAGCCGGTCGAGCACCGGCGTATCCACTTCGAGCGCGAGCTCGCGATCGTGAAGCCGGCGCTCCACCTTGGCGAGCTCGAGCCGCACGATCTCGCGAAGCGCGTCCCGTCCGAGCGGCTCGAAGATCAGGATCTCGTCGATGCGATTGATCAGCTCGGGACGGAAGTGCGAGCGGAGCGCCCCCATCAAGGGCTGGCGCAGCTCCTCGGCGCTCGCTCCCTCGGCCTCGAGGATGAGATCGCTCCCGATGTTGCTCGTCATGATGACGAGCGTGTTCTTGAAGTCCACGGTGCGCCCCTGCCCGTCGGTGAGCCGGCCGTCCTCGAAGATCTGGAGGAGGACGTTCGTCACGTCGGCGTGTGCCTTCTCGATCTCGTCGAGCAGGATGACGGCGTACGGACGGCGCCGCACCGCCTCGGTGAGCTGTCCTCCCTCCTCGTACCCGACGTAGCCCGGCGGCGAGCCAATGAGGCGCGCGACCGTGTGCTTCTCCTGGTACTCGGACATGTCGACGCGAACCATGGCGCGCTCGTCGTCGAAGAGGAACTCGGCGAGCGCGCGAGCCAGCTCCGTCTTGCCCACCCCGGTGGGGCCGAGGAAGAGGAAGGAGCCGAGAGGACGGTTGGGGTCTTGGAGTCCCGCGCGCGCGCGGCGGACCGCGTCGGAGACGGCGCGCACCGCCTGGTCCTGGCCGACCACGCGCTCCGTCAAGCGCTCCTCCATGTGGAGGAGCTTCGCGAGCTCGCTCTCGAGGAGCCGCTGCACCGGGATGCCGCTCCAGCGCGCGACCACTTCGGCGATGTCCTCCTCGTCCACTTCCTCCTTGAGGAGCTTGAGATCCTTCTGGATCACGGCGAGCGCCGCCGTGTCTTGGTCGAGCTGCTTCCGCACCTTGGGCACGTCTCCGTGGCGAATCCGCGCGACGCGCTCGAGATCTCCCCCGCGCTCCGCCTGCTGCTCCTCGTTTCGGAGCTCCTCCATCCGCGCACGCCCCTCGTTGATCTTCTGGACCGCCGCCTTCTCGCGCCCCCAGTGGTCCGTGAGCCGCTTCAGTTCCGTCTCGGTCTCGGCGATCTCCTCCTCGATGAGGGCGCGTCGCGTCTTCGCACCGTCATCCTTCTCTCGCTTCAGCGCGAGCCGCTCGATCTCGAGCTGCCGCTTCTTGCGCTCGAGCGTGTCGATCTCGCTGGGCATGCTGTCCATCTCGATCCGGAGCCTGGATGCGGCCTCGTCCACGAGATCGATCGCCTTGTCGGGGAGCTGGCGGTCCGTGAGATAGCGGTTCGACAGGATGGCGGCCGCGACCAGAGCGGCGTCCTGGATCTTCACCTTGTGGAAGTTCTCGTAGCGCTCGCGGAGGCCGCGGAGGATCGCGATCGTCTGCTCGACCGTGGGCTCCGACACGAAAACCGGCTGGAAGCGCCGCTCGAGCGCGGCGTCCTTCTCGATCCGCTTCCGGTACTCGTCGAGCGTGGTCGCGCCGATGCAGTGGAGCTCGCCCCGCGCGAGCGCGGGCTTCAGGAGGTTCGACGCGTCGAGCGCCCCCTCGGCCGCTCCCGCGCCCACGAGCGTGTGGAGCTCGTCGATGAAGAGGATGACCTGCCCCTCGGAGCGCTGCACTTCCTTGAGCACCGACTTGAGCCGCTCCTCGAACTGCCCGCGATATTGGGCGCCCGCGAGGAGCGCGCCCAGATCGAGCGCGAGCACGCGCCGCGACTTCAGTCCCTCCGGCACGTCCCCGCTCACGATGCGCTGCGCGAGCCCCTCGGCGATGGCCGTCTTCCCCACGCCCGGCTCGCCGATCAGCACGGGGTTGTTCTTGGTGCGCCGCGACAGCACCTGGATCACGCGGCGGATCTCGTCGTCTCGGCCGATGACCGGATCGAGCGAGCCCTTGCGCGCCGCCTCGGTCAGGTCCCGCGCGTACTTGGTGAGGGCCTGATAGGTCTCCTCGGGATCGGGGGTCGACACCTGCTCTCCTCCACGCACGCTCAGGAGCGCGTGATAGACGTTCTCACGGGTCGCCCCCGCTTCGCGCAGGATGCGCCCCATCTCGGACGTGACGGCGGGATCGAGCGCGCCGAGCAGGAAGTGCTCGGTGCTCACGTACTCGTCGCGGAGCCGCTCGGCCTCGACCTCGGCGTGCTCGAGCATAGACGCGACGCTCGGCGAGAGGACCGTCTGCCGTCCGCCCGACACCTTGGGGAGCGATTGGAAGCGCTGCTCGAGCGCGCGCCGGATCCGGTCCACCGGAACCCGCGCGGCCTCGAGCACCGGCACGACCGCGCCCCCCTTCTGGTCGAGGAGCGCCTGGAGCACGTGCTCCGTGCCCACTTCGGGGTGGCCGGCGCGCTCCGCGAGGCGCTGCGCCTCGGCGAGCGCTTCCTGGCTCTTGGTCGTGAACTTGTCGAATCGCACGTCGCCCTCGCTCCTCCGTTGGACGCTCCGCGTCCGAGTATACGCCCGGGCGAGACTTGAAGACCAAGCGGCGGGATGTCAGACTCCGCGACCGCATGTCCGCGCCCACGCACCAGCCCGAGAACATCGCGAGCGTCTGGAACCAGGTCGCCGCCACCTACGCCTCCATCGATCCCGAGGCGCCGGACCGCATCGCCTACCACGGCCACTTGCTCCAGGCGATCGGCGATCCCAAGGGGCTCCAGATCTGCGAAGTCGGATGCGGGTCGGGGACGACGAGCGCATTCTTCGCCTCGCTCGGCGCGCGCATCACGCTCGTGGATCTGACCGCGGGGGCGCTGCGATTCGCGCACGACCACTTCCACGAGCTCGGACTCCCCGCCGACTACGCGCAGATGAACGGCCTCCGGATGGGGATCCGGGACGACGCGTTCGACGTGACCTGGAACGGCGGGGTCATCGAGCACTTCACCGACGAGGGGAAGGCGGCGCTTCTCCGGGAGATGTGGCGCGTCACGAAGCCGGGCGGACTCCTTCTCGTGACCGTGCCGAACGCGCGCGACTATCCCTTCATGGCGGGGAAGAAGATCGCGGAGTGGCGGGGGAAGTGGATCTTCGGCTTCGAGGACGACCTCACCGAGGCGCGCTTCCGCGCGCTCGCGTCCGTGGCCGGCATCCCGGGAGCGGAGTTCCGCGCGCACAATCCGATCGTGGGATGGTGGTTCCTGCCCTACGGCCGCTCGATCACGAGGCGCCTGGGCCTCGATACGATCGAGCGTCACGCGAAGGAGAGCCCGTACGGGCACATCCTCGTGATGACCGCGCGACGCCCGGCGTAGCGCCGCGCCTGCCGCGCGTTACGACTTCTGGCCCAGACGCTCCTTCGCGAGCGCGGCTTCGGGGCTCTTCGGGTACTTCTGGATGAGCGCCCTGTAGGTCTTCTGTGATTCCGCGGTCTGCTTGAGCCGCGACTGGGAGAGCCCGATCTTGAACATCGCGGCCGGGACCTTGTCTCCCTTGGGATAGTTGTCGATCACCTTCTGGAACTCGACGATCGCGTTCGCGAAGTCCCCCTGCCCGTAGTACGACTCGCCGATCCAGTACTGGGCGTTGTCGGCAATTTCGGTGTCGGAGTAGCTCTTGAGGTAGGTCTGGAACGCCTCCCGCCCGAGCGCATAGCGTCCCGCCGCAATGTCCGAGTAGGCGGCCTGGTACATCGTCTCGGGATCCGCCGAGCCGGCCGGGGACGATGCGCGCGTCGAGTCCGACGTGGTGATCTTCTGCTTCACCGTGTCGACCTTCAGGCTGAGCTGGGAGACGCGCGCGCTCGAGGCCTCGAGCTTCCCGTCCAGCACGTCGAGCCTCTGGCTGATCTCGACTAAGTGCGTGTCCGTGGTCGCCCGGCTGGAGGCGACGCCCTCCCTCGTGATGTCGAGCTTCTTCTCCATCGCGTCGATCCGCTTCGCGAGCGCGGCCTGGCTCGTGAGCAGGCTGTCGAGCGCCGACTGGCTGGTGTTGTAGTAGCCGCCTGGGGCGCAGCTCGACCCGGCCATAGCGAGGGCCGAGCCGAGCGTGAGCGCCAGGAATGCGTTGCGAACCGTCATTTCGAGATGAAGTGCGCCCTGCGGTTCTTGGCCCAGGCGCTCTCGTCGTGCCCGGCGTCGAAGGGGCGCTCCTTGCCGTAGGAGATCGTCGTGAGACGTGCCGCGGGCACGCCGTAGCTCACCAGGAAGTCTTTCGCGGCACGCGCGCGGCGCTCGCCGAGCGCGAGGTTGTACTCCACCGAGCCGCGCTCGTCGCAGTGCCCTTCGATGACCACGTTCTTGCCTCCATGCCCCTGGAGATATCGACCGTTGTTGGTCAGGGCATCCTTCGCGTCATTGCGGATCTCGGCCGCGTCGAAGTCGAAGAACGCGTCCTCGAGTCCGGCCGCCGTGGGCTCAGCCGTGGTCTCCGAGGGCGGCTCCGAGGGCGGAGGCGGAGGCGTGGTGGTCTCCGTCGGTGGCGGCGGAGGAGGTGTGGTCTCCGCGGTGGTCACCTGCTTGCGCGAGGAACATCCGAGGCCCGCCAGCATCCCCAAAAGGAGCGCGGCGAGGGCTAGCGTCGCAATCCTTGGCGTTCGCTGCATCTGAGGTCCTCCTTGATTCATTGTGTTGGCGCGCAACAACTTCCACACCATCCCAACCTACCATACGTACCCCGAAGGGTCAACCCGAACCGGCTGCCTGGAGGCGCTTCTTGGCCCTGGGACCGGCGGCCGGATTGAAGCTCTCTCCCCCCTTCGTGAGCTGGACGACGTCGCTCCCGTCCGGGTTCATGATGTAGATCTGCCGCTGTCCCGAGCGCGTCGAGCTGAAGTAGATCTTCCGCGCGTCGGCGGACCAGCGGGGGTTCTCGTTGTGACCCGCCTGAAACGTGATCTGGACCGGGTTCTGCCCGTTCGCGTCCATCACGATCACGTCGAAGATCGCGTCGTGCCGCGACGCGTACACGATCCGGTCCCCCTTCGGGGACCACTGCGGCGAGTCGTTGTACTTCCCTTCCAGCGTGATGAGCCTCTGGTTCGAGCCCTCCGTGTCCATGACGTAGACCTGCGGCGATCCGGAGCGGTCGGACGTGAACGCGATCTGGTTCCCCGTCGGGCTGAAGGAAGGCGACGAATCGATCCGGCCGTTCCTCGTGAGGCGCCGCGCCGTCTGCGCGTCGCGGCTCACCAGATAGATCTCGGCATTGCCGTCGCGCGTCAGCGTGCACGCGATCCACTTCCCGTCGGGGGAGTAGCAGGGAGCCGTGTTGAGCCCGGGGCGCGTCGAAAAGGGATACGAGGCGCCGCGCACGAGATCGAACAGATAGAGATCGGGGTTCCCGCGCTTGAACGTGGTGAAGGCGATCTCCGAGCCCCACGGCGCCCAGGCCGGCGAGAGCGCGATCGAGTTGTCGTGCGTGAGCGGGCGTCCGTTCTCTCCGTCGTAGTCGGCGACCCAGATCTCCTTCACCCGTCCCGCCGTGCGCACGAACGCGATCTTGGTCTCCGCGATGCCCCGCTCCCCGGTCAGGGCCTCGATCACGTCGTCGTTGAACTTGTGCATCGTACGTCGGATGTCGCCGCGCGTGGTCGGATACGACCGCTTGAAGACCGACTCCCCACTTCCGATATCGAGCACTTCCCCCGAAAACTGAAGCCCTGGTCCCGCCATTTCGATAATTCCTTGCACGCGGACCGTTCCCTGCTCCGCGGGATTCGGCGTCAGCTTCTCCGTGAGCGGCTCGACGTCGGCCACCGCGAAGACTCCGGAGAGATCGAAGTCATGTCGCACGACGTCGTGCGCATTGCGAGCGTCGGTCTCCGCCCCCGCGCCCGCGCGGAAACGCTCGAGGAGGAGCGGCGACTTGAGGGTGCCGGACGCCTTCACGCCGATGCGCACGTCGGTCTGCGTCGTGGCCCGTCCCGGCCAGACGAGGATGAGCGCTACGGCCAGGAGAAGCGCGAGCGCGGAGCGGCTACTGCTGGTATTCGAACCCAAAGTGGACCCCCAGGTAGTCGTCCGTGTATCCCGCGGGCAGCGGCGGGAGCGGTGTGGCGGCGAGCAGCGCCCGCATCGCCGTCTGATCGAAAAAAGCGTATCCCGAAGAAGTCTCGACGGAAGCGACGGAAACCTGGCCGTCTTTGTGAATGCGGAAGTAGACCGTGGCTTTGACCAGCCGCCCCTCGATCCCTGGGGGAGGTACCCAGCGCGAGCCGATCTTGTTCCGGATCGCGGCGAGGTAATAGGCCCAGCGGAAATCGCCGTCGGTCGCGACGCTCGTGCTCTTCGTCGAATCGGCGGAGTACCAGCGCGGGCTCGTGTCCGCCTGCGGCGCGGCCGCCACGGTCTTCGGCGAAGACTTGGTCTCGTCCGCGGCGCTCTTCTTCGCCGCGCCCCGCTCGGGGCGCACCACGACCTTCGCGCCCGGCGTGTATCGCTTGATGAGTGCGGGCTTGGGGCGCTCGCGCTCCGGCTCCGCCGCCGGCGCGGAGGCTTCCGCGTTGGGGAAGGAGCGGAGCGGGGTCAGACGGACGAGCTGCGTGCGGGTCTTCGGGGATGGACCGCCCGATGCCGGAAGCGCGATGTCCTGGATCCGGCTCGCCTTCGTCACGAAGAACGCGAGCAGGGCGGCATGAAGGAGGCACGACATCGCGATGAAGATCGCTGACGTGCGCTGATCCGGCGGGGCCGCGCCGCGCCGGAGCACCGAAGGCTTCTCGGTCCACCCCATGGGGGATCTCCCATCCTTGGTCCTAGACTTCCTGCTCCAGCTTGAGCGCGGCGTGGAGCGCCTTCACAGCGCGGTCCAGGTCTTCCTTCCGCACGATGCAGGTGATCGTGATCGAGGACGTGCTGATGATGTCGATGTTCACCTTCTCCGCGGCGAGGGCCGCGAAGACCTCGCCGGCCGTGCCGGGCGACGTGGCGAGCCCTTCCCCGACCACGGAGAGGATGGCCACGTCCGGGTCGTAGACGAACGCGCGCGCGCCGATCCGCTTCCGCACGTCCTCGATCAGGGGCAGAACGCCCCGCACCTCATGAGATCCTACGGCGAAGGTGACGTCGTTCTTCCCGTCCGATCCGCTCGCCTGGACGATCATCCGGACGTTCACCCCCTGTCCGCCGATCGCGCGGAAGATCTCCGCCGCCACGCCCGGCCGGTCGGGCACGCCCAGGAGCGCGATCTTCGCCACGTCCGGATCGTGGGCGATGCCCCGGATCACCACCTGTTCCATCGAGCCACCCTTTCCGATTCTGGATCCTTCGCCGTCGTGAAAGCTCGATCGCACGTGGAGCGGCACGTGGAAGCGCCGCGCGATCTCGACCGAGCGATGATGGAGAACCTTGGCGCCGAGCGAAGCCAGCTCGAGCATCTCATCGTACGAGAGCTGGTCCAGCTTGCGCGCATCGGGTACGAGGCGCGGGTCCGCGGTGTAGACACCGTCCACGTCGGTGTAGATCTCGCAGGACTCCGCCCTGAGCGCGGCGGCCAGGGCCACCGCCGTCGTGTCCGAGCCCCCCCGTCCGAGGGTGGTCACCTCCCGATCCCTGCTCACCCCTTGGAACCCCGCGACGATCACGACTCGCCCGCGGGCGAGCTCTTCCCGGATGCGGTCTCCCTTGACCTCGAGGATCTTGGCCCGCGTGTGAGAGGTGTCGGTGACGATGCCGCTCTGGGAGCCGGTGAAGGAGACCGCCTCCTGCCCCCGGTCGTTCACCGCCATGGAGACGAGAGCCATCGAGATCCGCTCCCCCGCGGTGAGGAGCATGTCCATCTCGCGCGGATGCGCCCGGTCGGAGACCTTGGCGGCGAGATCGAGGAGGTCGTCGGTCGTGTCTCCCATCGCGGAGACGACGACGACGAGATCGGTGCCGGCGCGGCGGGTCTTGACGATACGGTCCGCGACCTTCTGGATGCGCTCGGGCGAACCGACCGAGGTTCCACCGTATTTCTGGACGAGAAGCGGCAGCGACGGCCCCCTAGCCGAGGGTGCGGGTCACCGCGCCGCGCGGCGCGATGGACCCCGGAATCGCCCGCGCGTGCACTCCGGCACGCGCGAAGGCGCGGATCATGGCCACGCCCACCCGCGTCCCCGCGATCGTCCCCGGGGCGTGAAACGCGAGCAGTGTGGGACCGCTTCCGCTGATGGTGACCCCGAACGCGCCTGCGCGCGCCCCCGCTTCCACCGCGCGCTCATAGCCCGGGATGAGCCGAGCGCGATAAGGCACATGGTACACGTCATGGAGCGCGTCGGCCAAGAGATCCACGCGTCCCGTCCCGAGCGAGCGGAGGAGCGCCAGCGCGCGCGCGGTGTTCGCCGCCGCGTCCTTGAGCGCGATCTCGCGCGGGAGGAGCGCGCGCGCTTCCTTCGTGCTCACCTGGACGTCGGGCACGACGAGCGTGAGCGCGACGCCGCGCGGGGTCGGGAGCTTGAGCGGCTCGATGTCGCCGTCGGAGCGCGGCATCGAGAGCACGAAGCCTCCGTAGAGCGCGGGAGCCACGTTGTCGGGATGCCCCTCCAGGCGAATGGCCTCGCGGA
>DASTKC010000265.1:0-2996 GCA_035716085.1 Candidatus Eiseniibacteriota bacterium
TCGGAGGCGGAGATCCTCTACAAGACCCTCAAGGCGCTCCGGAAGGACGTGGAGCTCGTCCTCTTCCCCGGCGAGAGCCACGGCCTGTCGCGCGGGGGCACACCGTCCCGTCGGCTGGCCCGCCTCCACATCATGCGCGACTGGTTCCACCGCCACCTGGTCGACGGCTCCACGAAGAAGGCCGAGGCCAATTCCGAAGCCGCCATGGCGGCGGTGCGCTGAGCGAGGTGAGTGGAGCTCGATAACCGCGCCATCCTCCTGACAGGCGCGTCGGGCGGGATCGGCCGCGCCACCGCGCTTCGGCTCGCGCGCTTAGGCGCGCGCGTCGGCGTGATGGCGCGCGGCGAGTCCGAGGTTCGCGCACTCGCCGAGGAGATCGTGACGGCAGGAGGCGAGGCCGTCGCGATCCAGGGGGACGTGCGCTCCCAATCCGACGCGGCGCGCGCCGTGGCCGCCATGGTCGACCGCTTCGGCGGCCTCGACGCCCTCGTGAACAACGCGGGGCTCGGCTACCTTCGCGCGGTGGAAGAGGCGACGGACGCCGAGATCGAGCAGATGGTGGAGACCAACCTCCTCGGCGTGATCCGGATGACCCGGGCCGCGCTTCCCAAGCTCCTCGCCCGCCCCGGGAGTGCCCTCGTGAACGTCGCGAGCTACGCGGGGAAGGTGGGCGCCCCCTACTACTCGTTCTACGCGGCCACCAAGTTCGCGGTCGTCGGGCTGACCGAGGCCTGGCGGCGCGAGCTCGGCCCGCGCGGTCTCAAGGTCACGCTGCTCCTGCCCGCCGCGGTCGAGACCTCGTTCCTCGAGAAGGCAGGACGCGATCGGGCACTCGGTCTGGGCCCGGCGGGCACCATCCTTCGCCCGGAGCAGGTCGCGGCCGGCATCGAACGCGCGCTCCGAAGCCATCCGCCGCAAATCTACCTTCCGGCCCGGAACCGGGCGCTTGCGATGCTGAATTCCGCCCTGCCGGGCCTCTCCGATCGCATCGTGAACGCCCTTTTCCGTTATCCTAGAGGTCGATGATCACACCCGAGCCCGAAGCGAACCGGCCGCCGGCCAGGAGCGACTCCTCCAAGGCCGCGTGGCCGTCGTTCCGCTCCCGAGGCGACAACACCCCATCCACCGGGCGCCGCAAGATCTGCCTGAGCCTTTCCGGCGGCGGTCTCTCCGGCGCGTTCTACGAGATCGGCTGCCTCGCCGCGCTCGACGACTTCCTCGGCTTCGACTTCTCGAGCACGGGCTTCGACATCTACATCGGCGTGAGCGCCGGCGCCTCGGTGGCCGCGGTGCTCGCGAAGGGAATCCCCGCGCGGAAGGTCTACTGGGGCCTCCTCACCGACGCCGATCCCGCGCTCCAGTTCCGCCGCGGCGACATGTACGACGTGAACCGCTGGGCGATCCTCCGCTCGTTCCTCAAGATCACCTGGTCCATCCCCGGCTACTTCGTGCGGCGGGTGAAGGGCGGGCAGCGTCCATCGCCGTTCGACTTCATGCACTACATCGAGGAGCGCCTCCCGGCCGGGCTCTTCGCGCTCGACAACTTCCAGGACTTCTTCACGAGCGTCCTCGAAGCGCACGGCAAGTCGGGGGACTTCGCGGATCTCGAGAAGGAGCTCTACATCCCGGCCACCGATCTCGATCTCGGGACGCGGCGCATCTTCTCGAATGTCGAGGGATCGACGTGCAAGATCGGGGACGTGGTCGCGGCATCGTCGGCCATTCCCTTGCTCTTCCGGCCGGTGCGGATCGAGGGGCGCGACTACATCGACGGCTCGACGGGGAAGGTGGCGCACATCGACGTCGCGGTGCGCGCGGGGGCGTCGACGATCCTCATCATCAATCCTCTGGTGAACATCTCCAATGATCGCCAGACGGTCTGCCTGCCGCGCGGCGACGGACGATGCGCCACGATTCGCGAGAAGGGGATGTCTTTCATCCAGGACCAGGCCTCGCGCATCGAGACGCGGGTGCGTCTGGACGGAGAGATCCGCCGCTGCCAGGTCGAGTACCCGAGCGTGAAGCTCTACCGCATCGAGCCCTCGTCCAGCGAGCCGATGATGTTCCTCCACCACACCATGAGCTATACCGAGCGGGAGGCGATCCTCCGCTACGGCTACACCTCGATGACCGCGATCCTGCGCCGCCGGCGCGCGGTGATCGAGGAGCTGATGCAGTTCCACGGACTCAATCCCCCGGACGAGATCTCGGTCGGAGGCTGACGCCTCCGGCTCCCACGAGAGGTTGCACGGATGGCCCTCGATCCCATTCAAGCCCGGCTGACACGGGGCGACATCGTCCTCCTCGACGGAGCGATGGGCACGGAGCTCGAGCGTCTGGGTGTCCCGACCACGCTCCCACTCTGGACCGCGCAGGCGCTCCTCGACGCGCCCGATCGCGTGCGCGAGGTGCACGAGGGCTACATCCTGGCCGGCGCCGACGTGATCACCGCCGCGACGTTCCGCACGACGCCGCGCTCGTTGAAGAAGGCGGGACTCGAGGCGGAGGCGGACCGGTTGACGGCGCTGGGTGTGGCGCTCGCGAAGGAAGCGCGCGCTCACGTCGCCGCGGGCAGGGAGGTTCGGGTGGCCGGATCGATGGCGCCCTTGGAGGACTGCTACCGGCCCGAGCGATCGCCCGCCGCGCCGGACGCGGAGCGCGAGCATCGCGACCAGGCGGAGCGCCTCGCGCGCGCGGGCGCGGAGCTCTTGCTGATCGAGACGATGGGAACCGCCGCCGAAGCGGCCGCGGCCGTGCGCGCCGCACGCACGACGGAGCTTCCCGTGTGGATCAGCTTCCTCTGCAAGAGCGGGACGGAGCTCTATAGCGGCGAACCGCTCGCCGCGGCCGTGCGCCTGGTGACGACCCTTGCGCCCGACGCGGTGCTCGTCAACTGCGTGCCCGTCGCGATCGCGACCGAGTGCATGGAGGTTTTAGGACGCTCCACCGCGCTCCCGTACGGCTGCTACGCCAACGCCGGCTCTCCCGACCTCGGA
>DASTKC010000266.1:0-2799 GCA_035716085.1 Candidatus Eiseniibacteriota bacterium
CTGAGCTAGCTCGCCTTCGCCTTCCCGTTCCGCCCGTTCGTCCGCGCGCGGCGCTTCTGCAGGCGCTCCTCGCGCTTGGCCAGATAGGCGTCGAGATCCTGCTCGTTCCGGAACAGATGCTTCTCGGCGGGGGTGTGGCTGTAGCGCTCGCACTCGGCAGGGTCGTACTCGCGGCAGAGATCCGGACGCAGCGCGTAGTGGCTGCAGCGGCCGTCCTTGAGCCAGTCGCACTGGGTCTCGAACTGGAGCATCCAGTAGCCGTCCCAGTCCACCCACACCGAGACGCCGCGGTGGAGCACGTACCAGCGGATGTCCTCGAAGTTCTTCTTTGTGCGCGGCGTGTCGATCTGGATCGCGATGTAGCGGCAGCAATGGTCGCATCCCTGGCAGGGATTCCCCTTCGGAAGCGCGGTCCGTCCGTCCGGGAGAAGCGGAAGCCCGATCGGCGGACGCGGCGGCTTCTGGGGGCCGTCGATGGTCGGCGCGCTGGGGCGTGCGGTATGGTGTCTGTCGTCCTTCACGTGGAGGCCTCCCGTCATGGGGTCGTCGGGCGATGCGTTCGCGCAGCATAGCGCGATCGGTCGCAAGCTGTCTCACTATCTGATCGAGCGCCACCTGGGTGCGGGCGGAATGGGGGAGGTTTACCTGGCCCAGGACGTCGCGCTGGGCCGCGCCGTCGCGCTCAAGATCCTCCGCACCGGCGACTCCTCCTTCGGCGAGCGCCTCAGGCGCGAGGCGGAGGCCTTCGCGCGCCTCCAGCACCCCTGGATCGCCACCTTCTACGAGGCGAGCGAGGAGGACGGGGTTCCCTTCCTCGCCATGGAGTACGTGCCGGGGCGCACGCTCCGCCAGATCCTCGGTGGTGGGGCGATGCCTGTCGACCGCGCGCTCGCCCTCGCGGGGTGCCTGCTCGAAGCGCTCGCCCACGCGCACGCGGCCGGCGTGCTCCACCGCGACATCAAGCCCGAGAACGTCATGGTGCTCGACGGCGAAGGGGCGAAGCTCCTCGACTTCGGGCTCGCCAAGTACTCCATGGCCGAGCCGGCCACCGACAAGACCCAGACTCGCCTTACGACCCAGGGGGAGGTGCTGGGCACGATGGGCTACATGGCTCCGGAGCAGCTCCGCGGGCTCGAGATCGACGCGCGGGCGGATCTCTATGCCGTAGGGGCCGTGCTCCACGAGTGCATCGCGGGGCGTCCCGCGTTTCCGGGCGCCTCGGCGACCGAACGAATGGCCGCGACCCTCGCGGGGGATCGCGTTCCGCTCCGCGGCCCGACGATCCCCCCGGAGCTCGAGGCGCTGGTGGCGCGCGCTCTCGCCCGCTCTCCCGGGGATCGCTTTCCATCGGCCTCCGCGTTCCTCTCCGATGTGAGGCGCCTCCGCGGCGACTCGTCGGCAAGTGCCCTGCCGGACACGCTCGCGGTGCTCGATCTGGAGAACGTGACGAAGCGTCCCGAGGACGACTGGATGACGAGCGGCATCGCGGAAAGCCTCGCCTCGGATCTCGCCCGCGTCCCGGGCCTCCACGTCGTGTCGCGCGAGAAGCTGCTCCAGGCGCGAGGGGCGCTCGCCCAGGGCGGCGCCGCGGTCGACGCGCTCGATTTAGGGCATCGACTCGCTTGCCGGTGGGTGCTCTCCGGCGGCATCCAGCGCATGGGCCCGTCGCTCCGCGTGGTCGCGCGCCTGACCGAGGTGCCGACGGGGCGGATGGTCGCCTCCGAGAAGGTGGACGGCACCGTCGACGGAATCTTCGAAGTCCAGGACCGGCTGGCTCAAGCCGTGACCGCGCAGCTCAACCTCGTCGCGCCATCGCCGATTCCCGACGCCGGAGGCTCGCCGGATGTGCGCGCGTTCGAGCTGACCGCGCGCGGACGCCGGCTCACCAACCAGCTCGAGAAGGGGACGTTCCAGGAGGCGCAGGAGCTATTCGAGGAGGCCATTCGAATCGATCCGAAGAACGCTCTCGCGCTCAACGGGCTCGCGGAGATCTGGTCGCTCCGCTTTCCGTTCACCAGCGATCCCGCCATGCTCGACGAATCGGAGCGGTACGCACGTCGGGCCATCGAGGCGGATCCGAAGCTGGGCAGTCCCCATGTCTGGCTGGGCTACGTGGCGCTGCGCCGGAACGACGCGCCGGCTTCCTTCGACGCGATGCAGCGCGCGCTCGAGCTCGAGCCGGGATTGCCCGAAGCGTTCTACTTCGCGGCTTGCGCCAAAGCGATGATGCGCCGAAACGAGGAGGCGATCCCCTACTACCGCGACGCTGTCGCGACCGGTCGCGTCTACTGGTTCGCGTGGCTCGGGCTCGGATGGGCGTACTGCGAGCTCGATCAGATGGACGAAGCCCTGTGGTGCATGGGGAAGGCGATCGAAGGCGAGCGCAGCGGTGCGTCGGGCGCCACCCCGGGAGCCGGAGGACACGCAGCCGAGTGTCTCAGGCGGCGCGGCGATCTCGACGCGGCGCGCCGAAGCGCGCTCGAGGGGCTCGCGTCGTCCGAACAGACCGACCACATGTACCGCGACACGTTTCGCGGCGTCTGTCTCGTGAGCCTCGGCCGCATTGCGCTGCGCCAGGGCGATCTCGATGCGGCGCGCACGGCGTTCCAGCAAGCCGTGCTTCTCGTCCGCGGACGTCCCAAGGCGCTCGGAGCGGGGCACCTGCTCGTGCAGGCGCTGTCCGGGTTGGCTCAGTCGGGGTCCGGGGCCGCCCTTCTGGACGAGGCCCTCGCTCTGGAGACGAGCCGGTCGGACTTCAATTTCCAGTGGCTCTGGTGCTGCCAGCCCGAGATCTCCCAC
>DASTKC010000267.1:0-4628 GCA_035716085.1 Candidatus Eiseniibacteriota bacterium
CAGGCGATCCGGCACCTGGAAGAGACGGCCGTAGTGGAAGCTCATGACGTCGCGGTCGGAAATCGGATACGCGATGCCGACGCGCGGGCTCCACTGCGTCTTCACCTTGTCCGCGACCTCGGCCGAGGAGATCTGGTTCCCCACCGAGAAGCTGTCGTACCGGACGCCCGCGTTCAGGACCATGCCCTCGTACTCCCAGCGGTCCTGGGCGAAGAAGGAACCCTCGGGGTTGTAGTTCTGGAACTCGTCCCGCGTGGCGCCATAGTCCCCGTTCGCGTCGAGCACGTTCGGGAACTGCGTGAGGAGGAACGAGAGGTCGTTGTAGTTGATGTCGCCGCCGACCATGAAGTTGTGGGCCTTGACCTTCTTCGAGTAGTCGCCGTTCAGCGTGTAGGTGGCCGTGTTCCGGCGCTCGTAGAAGGGGTAGTCCCCGTTCGTCACGTAGTACTGGCCGTCCAGCCGGTTGAGCGGGTCGTAGTAATTGTTCGGCCGCTGCTGGTACTCCCAGAGCTGGCGATCGAGCACGTCTTCCGTGGACTTCCACTGCTGCCGCGAGGCGCGGAGGTTGTAGATCTCCCCGATCCCGAGCGTGTGCCTCCAGGTGAGCGCCACCTGCTGGTACGACGCGTCCGTCACCGGCAGATGGTCGGCCGTGTTCATCGGGACGTACGACGAGTCGACGGGATAGTAGGACCAGGTCCCGTAGCGGCGGGTGATCGTGCCGTCCGTGGGCGCCGTCGAATCCTGGATGACCTGGACGAAGCCTTCCCGGTTCCAGCGATTGTGGTACCGGCCATCCAGTGTGTGGTTGTCGATGAACTCGAAGTTCAACTTCGCGTTCGGGGTGACCTTGTAGGTCAGCTTGCTCGAGAGGTTGCTGGCGTTGGCCTGGCGGAGTCCCGTCCGGATGAAGTCGAGGAACCGGTGCTCGTTGTGCTCGGAGGTATTGGCCAGGTAGGTGTCGGTCCAGGTGCCCTCGTACGAGATGTAGTAGTTCGTCTTGTTGAAGAGGAACGGTCCGCCGAAACCGAGCGAGATGCGCTCGAAGTTGTTGAACTCTTTGTCGTGCTCGCCGTAGCGATCCGTGAAGTAGCGCGCCTCGCCCGTGAACTTGTCGCCGCCCTCGCGCGTGGTCAGGCTGATGACGCCGGAGAGCGCGTTCCCGTACTGGGCGTCGAGTCCGCCGAGCACCTGCTCGCTCGAGGACACCGCGAGGAGTCCGAGGTCCACGCCCTCGGCGCGAAGCGGATTGCGGCTCGCGATGCCGTTCACGACCGTGAGCACTTCATCCCCACGGCCGCCTCGGAAGTGGAGCTCCCCGTTCTGGCTGATGACGCCCGCCTTCAATCCGATCGCGTCCTTGTAGCTGTCGACAGGGAGCGAGTGCAGGTCTTCGCTCGTGACGATCTGCTTGGTGGAGCTGTCCTTCTTACGGATGGCGATTTTCTGATCGCCGCGGACGTCGATCGTCTTCATCTGGACGGCCTGCTCGACCAGCTTGAATTCCAGAGACGTACTGCGGTTCGCGTCGATCTTGACGCCCATGCGCTCCTGCTGCGCCATGCCGATCATCTTCACGCGAACGGTATAGGTCCCGACGGGAATATGGATCACCGTCGCGATGCCTTGAGAGTTGGTCGGACCGCCCGTGCTCGTTCCCAGGACGAAGACACTCGCCTGCTGTAGTGGCGCTCCCCCCTGGTCCGTCACCTTCACGACGAGAGAGCCCGTTTGCGCGAAGGCGGGGACCGCGAACGCTACGAGGACGAGTGCGAGAAACGAGGAGATCGAGGTCGGCCGCACCGCTCGGGCGGCTACGTGACGCCGCGTCTTGCAGCTCCTCATGGATTCGTCCACTCCTTTCGACGACAAGATTCGAAGGGTCGAGAAAGCGTAATGTTTATGCGGTTTTTCGCGCCCCGAGTCAAGGCAATTCATTGCAGAGCACCTGCTTGGAGCCGTCGAACGATGTTACGGAAGAGCACGTCGCACATGCCATGGGCCAAATCCGGACGGGATGGTCGGGGGGCATTCGACGTCAGGGGGGGGAACTTCAGGAGACGTACCGAAGTACGTTCTCTTGTGTGGGAGTATATCCGGAAAGTCTCGGTCGACAAGGGATTTTTTCAAAATTCCGTCACACTGGACATGTGGAAGCCCTGAATTCGTAGCGCCGGGCAGACCACGCCGCCCGCCCGCACCGACTCCGACATCCCCTCCACCCGGTTCAGCATCTCGACGACGCTCTGATTGAAGCGGAAGTTACGGACCGCGTGGGTGATGCGCCCGTTCTCGATCGCGAAGAGGCCGTCCCGGGTCATCCCCGTGAGGGTCGCCGTCATGGGATCGACGACGTTCGTGTACCACACCCGCGTGACCCACAGCCCCCGCTCGATCCCGTCGAGCAGGGCCTCGGGGGGACCGGCTCCTCCGTCCAGAACCAGATGGCGCGCGAGCGGGCCGATCGTGTTGGGAATGGGGAGGCTATGCCCGGTCGACTCCTTCCCTTCCTTCGCCGCCGTGGGGCGGTCGTAGACGGGCCCCCGGGCGATCCCGCGCTCGATCAAGGTGGTGGGCCGGGTGGGAATTCCCTCGGCGTCGAACGGAGAGCCGCGATGGAGGGGATGGAAGGGGTCGTCCCGGAGCGTGATCTTCTCCCCCATCACGCGCTCCCCAATCCTGCCTGAGAGGAAGCTCCGCCCCTCCTGCATGGCCAGGGCTCCGAGGGAGGTCCAGGAGAGATCCATGAGGAGATCCGCGACGGCCGCAGGCTCGAGGACCACGGTGTACGCGCCGGGGTCCCAGGGCATAGCGCCGCGGGAGCGGATCGCCTTCTCCACCGCCCGATCGGCGAGCGCGGCGCCGTCCACGTCGGAGGCACGCCAGCTCTCGCGCTCCGCCCAGCCCGACGCGGCGCCGTCGAGCGCTGAGATGCGAAAGGTGGCGTGCGTGCCGCGATGGTAGGCAAAGAGCCCGCTCGTGTTCGCGATGGCCATCGCGTCGAGCATGCCGTAATCGCCGATCGTGCCCCGGCCTGTCTCGTAGATGCCGGCCGCGGTCACGCCGGCCTCGACGCATCGCTCGACCGCGCGTTTGACCTCGCTCGCGCGTCCGTCCGCGTCGAGGTCTCCCGTGGTCGAATCGTCCGCGTCGACGGTCAGATACGACTGCCGTCCCGGGAGCGGCAGGAGATCCGGTATCTCCGGCTGGACACGAGCCGCGGCCGCGGCCGCATCGAGGAGCCGCTCGATGCCCTGCTGGGATAGATCGTTCCCGTTCGCCCGGCCGGTCCGCTTCCCATCCACCACGCGGACGGAGAGCTCGACCCGGTTTTCGGAGACGTTCTGCGTGATCTCGTTGTTCGCGAATCGCGTGAGCCGGCTCACGCCGCCGCCCAGGATCGCCTCGACCTCGCGTCCCTGAGCCGCGCCGAGGACCTGGTCGAGAAGAGCCCGCGCCTCCTTCTCAGTCATCGTATCCGACCCCGACGTTCACCTTGCGGAAGCGGGCCGGTGCGGAGCCGTGGGTCATCTCGGCCACCTGCCCGGGCTGCCCCTTGCCGCAGTTGGTCACGCCCCACGGCTTCCATGCCTCGGGGCCGCAGACGAAGTCGCAGGAATTCCAGAATCGCGGCGTGATTCCCTGGTAGGTGGGATTGCGCAGCATCCGCACGCGCCTCCCCTTCTTGATCTCCCACGCGATCTCGGTCTTGAACTGGAAGTTGTACCGGAGCTGGTCGATGCTCCAGCTGCGATTGGTTTCGAGGTAGAGACCGTCATCGGTGTCGGCGAGGAGGTCGTCGAGCGAGCCCCGCCCCGGCATGAGGCTCAAATTCACCATGCGGATCATGGGGACGTGGTGCCAGCCGTCCGCCCGGACGCAGCCGCGGCTCCGCGATTCGCCGATCGTGTGCGCCAGCTCGCGCGAGGTGAGATAGCCGACGAACAAGCCGTTCTCGACGATCGGCCAGCGCTGTGCTTCCACCCCCTCGTCGTCGTAGCCGAAGGTGGCGAGGCCGCCTGGAAGCGTGCCGTCGGCCATCAAGGTGACGTGCTCCGATCCGAAGCGGAGCACGCGGAGCTGGTCGGTCGTCAGGAAGCTCGTGCCCGCGTAGTTCGCCTCCATCCCGAGCACGCGGTCGAGCTCGGTTGGATGCCCCACGGACTCGTGGATCTGAAGCGCGAGCTGCGATCCTTCGAGGATGATGTCGCGCTCCCCTTGCGGACAGGGATCGGCCGTCAAGAGGGCCACGGCTTCCTCGCCGACCCGCGGCGCGTTCTCCACCCAGGGGATCGACTCGATCAACTCGTAGCCCCGCGTCTGATGAAATCCCTCGGCCTGAGGGAAGCTCCGGCGCTGGACTTCGGTGGCGGAGACCGCCGTCGCGCTGTAGCCGCCGCCCGACCGAACGATCGTCTGATCGATGTCGCTGCCCTCGGTGCTGACGTAGATCTGACGCTTCTTCACGAACATGAGGAAGCCCTCGGCGATCGCAACGCCAGGCACGCGCCGCAGCGCTTCGTCGATGCGAAAGAGCAGGTCGAGCTTCCGCTCGAGCGGCACGTCGAAGGGATCGATCACGCAGGGCGAGGTCCAGACCGCGCGATGAGGCGGTTCCGCCGCGAGGC
>DASTKC010000268.1:0-3690 GCA_035716085.1 Candidatus Eiseniibacteriota bacterium
GCGACGTCCCCCGCGATCACGGCCGCTGCCCATCGCTCGACCGACGCGCCGCCGCGGCTTCCCGCGAGCGAATCGAGCGCGGTCGCCGGCAGGCGGCCGTCGTCGCCGGCGTGGAGCCGGAGCTTCAGGAGCTCCTGGTTCAGTGCGAGAAGACTGTTCGATCGCGAGGCGATCGCGTCGAGCGCGCCGGAAGGGAGCTTGAGACCCGCCTCCGTCACGAGGCGTTCCGCCCAGCGCTTCACCTCGGCCGGACTCGGCGCGAGCGTCACGACCGACGCGCGCGACGCGAGCGACTGGAGCACCTTGAGGTCGGTCACGTCCCGCGCGGTGGTGACGAGAACCCGCACCCCTTCCCCGCGGCCCGCGGCCCACGAAAGGAGCGCATCCTCGGCGCCCTTCTCCAGCTTGGCGGCTTCGCGAATCCAGACGCGGCGGGTGTCGGCGAAGAGCGACACGGACGTGAGCGCTTCGAGCAGCGTCGCGGCATCCAGATCGTCCCCCTCGAGGCGCTGGAACTCCGAGGACTCGGCGACCGCGCCGGCGCGAAAGGCGTGGACGAGACGGTCTCGAAGGAATTCCTCGGGGCCCGCCGCGAGGACGAGCGAGGGGATCGACGCCGCCGGTCCCGCGAGCAGACGTTCCGCGTCCGCGGGCGCGAGCGTGGAAGGGCCGCGCGTCACCATCCCTGGACGGTACGGCTCACGATGAGGTCGGTCATCTTCTGGATCACGTCCTTCCTCCCATCGACTTCGGTCTTCGCGGGTTCGGAGCCCACGGCGACGACATTGTACGTGGTCCGGACCGTGAGCTCGTCCTCTTTCCAGATGTCCTTGTTCTTCTGGACGTCGCGGAACGCGACCTGGGCGACGAGGAGGATCTCGTACTGGGTGGCGACTTCTTGGGACGTGTAGGCGTAGACGCGATTCCGGTACGCGAGGATGGTCCCGCGGAGGATGGAATCGGCATCCCGCTCCCGCTCGAGCCTGAGCCTCTTGTCGGCGAGGAAGCCGTTGATCAGGGACTCGGTGACGTCCCCCGCGAGACCGTTCTCGACCGTGTTGTTGGCGAACGTGGGGATCGCAATCGTCTTGATGTGGGCGGGCAGCACGCTCGAGACCGTGTAGCCGCACCCTGCGTGGAGGATCGCCCCCGCGAAGAGGGCGAGCGCGAGTCGTCTAGGAGAGGTCGCTCGTGGCATCGTGGAACCCGTAGAGCTTCATCCGGTACCGGAGCTTATCACGCTTCATCTGCAGAAGCGTGGCCGTTCGGCTCTGGTTCCCACGGGTCCAATCGAAGGCGCGCTGGATGATCTCGCGCTCCACGGCGCCCAGCGCCCCTTCCAGGTCGATGCCGTTATCCGGGAAGTGTCCCGTCTCCACCACCTGGCGCAGCGCGCTCAGCTCGGAATCGGTCTTGATGGGAGCCGGTCCGATGGCGGCGTTCAGGTGGGCGGCCTGGATCCGGTCTCCGTGATTGAGCAGGACGATCCGCTCGAACAGGTTCCGGAGCTCGCGGATGTTCCCCGGCCAAGGATACGAAAGAAGGATCCGCTCCGCCTCGGGGTCGATCCCCTTGAAGCTCTTCGAGAAGGCGCGGTTGAACTGCTCGAGGAAATGGCGGGCCAGCGGAAGAATGTCCTCGCGGCGCTCGCGCAGCGAGGGCACGCGGATCGGCACCACCTTGAGCCGGTAGTAGAGATCTTCCCGGAATCGCTGCTCGCGGACCATGGTCTCGAGGTCCTGGTTGGTCGCCGAGATCACGCGCACGCTGACGGTGATGTCCTTCGTCCCGCCGACGCGCTTGAAGGTCATGCGCTCGAGCACGCGGAGGAGCTTCACCTGGATCGTGAGGCTCATCTCGCCGACTTCGTCCAGGAAGAGCGTGCCGCCGTTCGCGAGCTCGAGGAGCCCCTGCTTCTGCTGCCGCGCGTCCGTGAACGCGCCCTTCTCGTGTCCGAAGAGCTCCGACTCGAGGAGCTCGCGCGGGATCGCGGCGCAATTGACCTCGAGCATGGGCTTGTCCCGGCGCACGGAGAGGTCGTGGACCCAGTGGGCGATGAGCTCCTTCCCGGTTCCGCTCTCTCCCTGGATCAGGACGCTCGTCGACTCGCTCGTCGCGACCTGCTCCACGACGGAATAGACGCGCTGCATGGCCGCGCTCTCGCCGCGCACGAAATTGCGCGAGAACTTCTGGCTGCGCTCCCGCCGGTGGTGCTGCACCTCGCGCCCCAGGCGCTGGGCGGAGAGCTCGCGGTCGAGGACGAGGAGGAGCTCCTCGCGGATCGGCTTTCCCTTCGTGAGGTAGTCGCGCGCGCCCAGCCGCATGGCCTGGACGGCGGTCTCGTGGTCCGGCTCGCCGGTCAGCATGACGACGATCTGGTCGGGCCACTGGTCGCGGATCTTCTGGAGCACCTCGATCCCGGTGAGATCCGGCATGCGGATGTCGAGGAGGACGAGATCCACGGGCTCGCGCTCGAGCGCGCGAAGGCCGGCCTGGCCGGTCTCGGCCGTCTGCACCTGGAACCCCTCGGCTTCGAGGTCGCGCGGCAGGAAGTAGCGGATCGTCTCGTCGTCGTCGATGATCAGGATCGAAGCCTTCGCCATGCGGTCCTTCCTACCTCAGGCAGGGTGGTGCGGGAGGCGGATCCGGAACCGGGTTCCCTCTCCCGGCTCGCTGTGGATGTCGATCGTCCCCCGGTGCCGCTCGACGATTCCGTGCGCCACGAACAACCCGAGCCCCGTGCCCTTCGGGCGGGTCGTGTAGAACGGATCGAAGATCCGAGGGAGGTGCTCCGGTTCGATGCCCGCCCCGGTGTCCTCGACTTCGATCCACCAGCCCTTCCGATCCTCGTCCGCGCGAAGCGAGACCGTCCCCCCGCGCGGGGTGGCCTGGATCGCGTTCTGGATGAGGTTCAAGAGCACCTGCTGAAGCTGGTCGGCGTCGACTGTGACCGTGGGCCATGCATCGGCACCTTCGGTCTCGATCGTTACTCCTGCCTCCTCGGGGGTCGGCTTGAGCCCGTGGAGGGTCCGGGCCACGATGTCCCGCACGGCCACCCTAGCCAGCCGCAGCTCCCGGGGACGGGTCGCCGTGAAGATGTCCTGGATGATGGTGTTGAGCCGCACCACCTCCCGGAGGATGAAGGTGACGCTCTCGTTCCGCTCGTCCCCCTCCGGGAAGCCTCGGCTCAGGTACTGGACCCCGGTCGCGATCCCGGTGAGCGGGTTCCGGAGCTCGTGAGCCACGCTCGAGGCGAAGCGTCCGAGGGCGGCCAGGCGGTCGAGCTGGCGGATCCGCTCCTCCATGCTCCGGAGGCTCGACACGTCGACGAGGGTCGCGACCGCGCCTCGGATCCGCCCCTCGGCGTCGCGAAGCGGGGCCGTCGAGATCTCGGCCGGAATCGAGGTGCCGTCGGCCCGGACCACATCGTGCTCGACGCGGATCACCTCGGTCCCCTCCTCCAGACTTCGCACGAGCGCGTCATACCAGGGGCGCTCGGGAAGGAGGCGGGAGATGGGCTGTTCGAGCGCCTCCTCCCGCGTGAGCCCGATGATCTCCTCGGCGGCGCGATTCCAGGTGAGGACGTGCCCGCGTACATCGAGGGCCACGACGCCGAGCGGCAGGTTCTCGACGACCTCCTCGCGGAACCTGGCTTCGAAGTCGAGCGCCTCCTTCAGTCCCAGGTTGACG
>DASTKC010000269.1:0-2916 GCA_035716085.1 Candidatus Eiseniibacteriota bacterium
GGCGATCTGGGTGCCGTCGGGCGCCAGGCGCGGGTGGCTCATCCATCCGGGCGTTTCTCGAAGCACGCGCCCTGGGGGCCACTCCAGCCGATATCGGCCTCCGGACACGATCAAGACCGCAAGGCTCCCATCGTGCGCCCAGTCGGCGGCCACGACGCTGTCCACGATCGCCCGCGGCGCGCCACCTGCCAGGGGAACGCGCGAAAGGGTTCCCTGTCGAGTGAAGTGCGGCCGGCTGAACGTGCGGAGACCGATTCCGAGATCGCCTCCACTCGAGACCGCGAGGAGGACGGCGTTGGGATATCCGAGCGAGTGCGTTTCGGGAGAGCCCGCCTGGGCGGTGTACACAGCTGCCGAGTCGCCATCCCACTCCGCGCTGTAGACGATCGTGTGCCCGTCAGGGGTGAACCGGGCATCGTGGACCACTCCGTTTCGGAACGTGATGCGCTCGTACTGGACGTGGGACGCGCCCGGTCCGCGGGTGAGCGCCCATGCCAGAGCGGCCGCAGCCACCGCTCCGAGACACACAGACGCGAGGAGGGCGCCCCGGCTCGTGCGATGCTTGGCGGGCGCGTCGGCCGCCCCTGGACCGACCGAGGCCAGGAGCTCGAGGTCGAAGGCGAGATCGCGCGCGTGCTGCGGACGTGCGGACGGGTCCTTCTCGAGCGCGCGGCGGACCACGCGCTCGAGTCCCGGCACCCGGCGCGCCGTTTCCGGCAGCGGGCTGGGCTCGGTGGAGAGGATCGCGGTCTGAACGTCCGCGGCAGTCGCGCCCTGGAACGCGCGATGCCCCGACAGCATCTCGTGGAGGATCGCGCCCAGCGCGAAGAGATCGGTTCGGCCGTCGACGGTCTGCTCGCGAATCTGCTCCGGCGCCATGTAGCCGACCGTGCCGTACGTGGAGCCGGGACTCGTGAGAGCTGCACCGATCGTGGACGCGTCACCGGAAGGAGCGGCACCATCGCCCCCCATTCGCTTCGCCAGCCCGAAGTCGAGGATCCGCACCCGGCCGCCGCGGGCCACGACGATGTTCTCCGGCTTGAGATCGCGATGCACGATCCCGCGATCATGTGCGGCAGCGAGGCCGCGAGCGACCTGAGTCGCAAGGTCGAGCGCGGACGCAACCGGAAGCGCGCCCTGCTCGAGCCGCTTCCGGAGCGTGTCCCCTTCCACCAGCTCGAACACGACGAACGGCGTCCCTTCGTGCACACCGACGTCGTAGATCGTGACCACGTGAGGATCGCTGAGTGCGCTGACGGCGCGCGCTTCGAGATCGAACCGGCTCAGACGCTCGGGATCGGCCGCAAATTCGGGCGGGAGGGTCTTCAGCGCGACATCGCGCCCGAGCCGTGTGTCGCGGGCGCGATACACGTCCCCCATCCCGCCCGCGCCGAGCGGCGCCAGGATCTCGTAGGGACCGAGGTGGGTCCCGGCCGGTAGGGCGCTGCGTCCTCTAGACGTAGCCATATCGATACCCCAGCTGTTGGGCGCTCCCCCTCACGGCTTGAACGTAAACGGCAATTCGACCCACACGCCAACGGGCTTTCCATGGGACATCGCAGGCTTGAACGTCCAATGTCGTGCAGCCTCGATCGCTGACGAAGCGAAAGGCTCCATACCCTTGATGACCTTGGCAAAGCAAACGCGGCCCGAACGATCGACGAAGACGTGCAAAGTAACCCGAGTGACTTCCCGCTGCTTCGTTCCTGGAGGCAGAACGGGCTCCGGCGTTGCGATTGGAACGGGCTCATCCTCGTAGAAGACGAACTCGCCCGCCGCGGCCCCTGGAACGCAGTCGGGCCAGAGGGGTGAACCGTTCTCGGACTTGGATTGGCTACGTAGTACCGCTGCCTCTTCCTCCTCAATGGCATCACCGATGACCTGGTTCGTCGGCAGCGCCCGTCGGAGGATACGAAGGATCGAGGAGAACGGCTCGTCGGGCACGATCTCGACGATCGGGGGTTCCATGGTCGCCAGAAGGATTCGCCGTTCCTCGACTGAGATGAGCAGGTCGGTGACGATGTCGCCTTCGAGCAAGCGCACGCCGACGTCGGCGCGAAACGGACGCTCGCTCGAGCGCACGGTCGAACGCACCAGTGCGGACGTCAGATCCGAAATCCAGAGCTTGCTCGGCGCGGCCCTGGTCGATCGCACGGTATGGCACAGGATCGTGTCCACGAATACCGATGCTCGGAGGGTGCACCCAGGCGATGGCAGGCTGTCCACCTCGTAGACCCACCCCGTGCTCGCCTGCCTCAATCGCTCGGCACTGGCCGGGGCCAGGCGCGGGAGAGGAATCGGGGTCATGGTCTGAGTCGGCGGTGGGGACTCCGGTGACGGAATCGTGGCAGGACTCTCTGCTCGCGTCGGCGCGGCGACTGCGAGCACCCCTACCAAGCCGAATGTACTTGCTACGCGCACTAGACTCATCCAGCCGTCGATCGAATGACTCGCGAATGGCGCTCGAGCCCTATGGCCCAAAAAAAGCGGGGCCAAGAGGAGCGTTCCGAGCGATGTCTTCGGAACGACCCGCTTCCCCGCAAAGCCCACGGCGATGTGCCCCCGGAACACGCTCGAAGCACCTCGCTCTCGCGCGCTTCCGCGCGCGCCCAACGGTTAGCGCGCGACCGGCTCCAGCGCCAGGTCCGCGATGCCTTTCTTCACGTCGTCCGCCGACTTCGCGAGCGCCGCTTGATCCGCCGCATCCAGCTTCAGCTCCACGATCTTCTCCACGCCCTTGGATCCCAGGATCACGGGAACGCCGAGGTAGAGGTCGCGCATGCCGTACTCGCCTTGCAGATACGCGGCGGCCGGAAGGAGGCGCTTCTTGTCGCGCAGGATCGACTCCGCCATCTGGACCGCGGAGGAAGCCGGCGCGTAGAAGGCGCTTCCCGTCTGGAGCAGCTTCACGATCTC
>DASTKC010000270.1:0-2864 GCA_035716085.1 Candidatus Eiseniibacteriota bacterium
ATGGCGGGCGCGGCGGAATACGAGGTCCTCGTGGGCGCCCCCGGACTCGCGACCCGGGGCATGGACGCCCAGTCGCTCGCGCATGTGTTCATCGCGTTCATGATCATTCTCGGCAACCTCGCCTTCGTCACCGGAACGAAGAAGGGGAACGGGCGGTGAGCCTCCACCCGAGCCACGACATCGGCGTCTGGATCGCGGCGCTCCTCACGCTCGGCATCTTCAGCTTCCTGTACCGGGACAATCCGGTCTACAAGTTCTGCGAGCACCTGTTCGTCGGCGTCTCGGCAGGCTACTACGTGGTGCTCACGATGATCTCGTCGGTGTACCCGAACCTGTTCCTGCCGCTCTTCTCCTCGTTCGCGAAGGACTATCACTGGCTCCTGATCGTTCCGCTCATCCTCGGGATCATGCTCTTCTCGCGCTTCTTCCCGCGCGGGGACTGGCTCTCGCGGTGGCCGATCGCCTTCGTGCTCGGCGTCTATCCCGCGCTCCGCATCACGGGATTCGGCCAGGGAGACTTCGTGGAGCAGATCCACGGCACCATCCTGCCGCTCTGGGTGCCGGGGAGCATCGGTGCGAGCATCGGCAACATCCTCCTCGTCGTCGGTCTCGTGGCCACGCTGATCTTCTTCTTCTTCTCGAAGGAGCACAAAGGCGCTCTCGGGGGGACGGCGCGGCTCGGGATCTATTTCCTCATGGTGAGCTTCGGCGCGTCGTACGGATACACGGTGATGGCGCGCGTCTCGCTCCTGATCGGCCGCGTGATGTTCCTGCTCGACGACTGGTTGGGCGCCCTCCGGTTCTGATCGCGCCGTGAGCGCCCCGCTCCGGCTTCTCCGCCTTCCGCACCTCGAAGAGGACGGCTCGCTCCAGATGGCGATCGACGCCGCGCTCCTCGACTGGGCGTCGCGCGGCCTGGATCGCGCCGTCTTCCGCACCTACGACTGGAATCCTCCCGCGATCAGCCTCGGCCGCGCCGAGCCCTTTCCCGACGGCTGGGACTTGGCCGCGATCCGCGCGGCCGGGCTCGACGTCGTGCGGCGCCCGACGGGGGGCGACGCCGTGCTCCACGACGGCGAGCTCACGTTCGCGCTCGCCGCGAGCCTCCCGGGGCCGTGGAACCTCGGTCCCCGCGCGTACGCGAATCTCGTCGCCGAAGCGCTCGCGGATGCCGTGGCCGCGTTCGGCCTGAAGGCGGAGCGCGTCCTCGAGCGGGGCATCGCCGCGAGGCCCGGCGCCGACCCGTGCTTCGCCCGCGCCTCGAGCGGGGAGCTCCGGTCGGGCGCGTTCAAGGTCGCCGGGATCGCGTCGCGCTTCACGCGCGGGGCGGCTCTCTGTCACGCATCCGTGCCTCTCACGCCACGTCACCGGGACATTGCGCGCTTCCGCGGCGACCGTCCAGGAGAGCGGGAGGCCCTGGCCGAGCACGCTCGTTCGATCGCCGAGATCCTGGGACGCTCCGTGCCTGCCGTGGCGCTCGGAGACGTGCTCGCCACGAAGGTCGCGGGGCGACTCGGAGCGTCGCTCGAGGTGGCGCCGCTCGACGACTGCGTTCCCGGGGGCGTGGAGCGTGCGCGGGTCCGGGCCGTGGAGACCGCATGATCGCGCGCCGCTCGGTCTGGACCTGGATCAGCCTCTACGCCACCGCCATGGCGCTGGTCGAGGCCGCCTGCGTGGTCACCTTGAAGCAGCTCTTCTATCCGGGAGGTTGGGCGCCTCCGTTCGCTCCGATGCCCGCGGGGCCGCTCCTCCTCGAGCAGGTGCGGGAGATCGCGACCCTCGTGATGATCGCGGCCGTCGCATGCCTGGCGGGCCGTACCCCCCGCGCTCGCCTTGCGGCCGGGCTCTGGATCTTCGGCATCTGGGACATCCTCTACTACGCGTTCCTCCGCTGGCTCACCGGCTTTCCCCGATCGCTCGCGGACGTGGACGTCGTCTTCCTCGTGCCCATCGCATGGATCGTCCCGGTGTGGGTTCCGTTCGTCACGAGCGCCGCGGCCCTGGCGCTGGCGCTCTGGCTCCGCGCCTCCGTGCCGCACGCGTCCCTCGCCCAACCGCCGCATCCCAAGGCCGAGATCCGCCGCTGACCGACGAGCCTGTGGTACCGTTTCGCCCATGAGCCGAAGCCAGGGGCGGCTCGTCGGGCTCGTCGTGCTCGACGGCTGGGGAATCAATCCGAAGAAGGACGGCAACGCGGTGGCGCTGGCGCGCACGCCCGTCATGGACGCGCTCCTCGCGTCCCGGCCGAGCGCCACGCTCACGACGTGCGGCGAGGCCGTCGGACTCCCGGTGGGGCAGATGGGGAACTCCGAGGTGGGCCATCTGAACCTCGGCGCGGGCCGCATCGTGTATCAGGACCTCACGCGCATCGATCAGGCGGTGAAGGACGGGTCGCTCGAGAAGAACCCGGTCTGGGGCGCCGCGCTCGATCGCGCGCGCGTCGAGGGCACGCTCCACCTGATCGGGCTCCTCTCGCCCGGCGGCGTCCACAGCCACGAGCGGCACCTCGCCGCGATGATCCGTCATGCGATCGCGCGCGGCGTGGCGCGGATCCGCGTGCAGGCGTTCCTGGACGGACGCGACACGGCGCCGCGCTCGGCCGGCGCGTCGATCCGCGGGCTCGAGGCCGTGCTCCGCGACGTCAAAGACGGGAAGATCGCGACGATCTCCGGACGCTACTACGCGATGGATCGCGACAAGCGCTGGGACCGGCAACGGCGGGCATGGGATGCGATAGTCGACGCCTCGGCGGAGCACGTCGCCGGCGATGCGCTCACTGCGCTGCGCGACGCCTATGCGCGCGGCGAGAACGATGAATTCGTCGCTCCGACCGTGATCGGCACCGGTGCCTCCGTGCGCGACGG
>DASTKC010000271.1:0-12738 GCA_035716085.1 Candidatus Eiseniibacteriota bacterium
TCCGAAGAGAACTTCGCAAAGATCTGCGCTTTGAACGTGTCGATCTCGGCGTCGCTCTCGCAGACCCGTTTCGCGAGCGCGGCGTCGTGGCCGAGCCAGGCGGAGACCGCGTCCCGGAGCATGCGCATCGTCCGCTCGCCCATGGACATCACTTCGGCCATGCCCTTTCCCGGAGGAAGCGCGGCGAGCTTCTGCGCGCTCTGGCCGAGATTCACCGCGTGGTCCCCCATCCGTTCGAGGTAGTTCGAGACGCGGATCGAGGCCACGAGGAACCGGAGGTCGCGTGCAACCGGCTGCTGGAGGCCGAGGAAATCGAGGCATCGCCGCTCCACCTCGAGCTCGATCCGGTCGATCGCCTCATCCTCGTCCACGACCTCGCGCGCGAGGCGGGTATCGCGGCGATGGATCGCCTCCAGCGCCTTCGACAGCGCCGTCTCGACGCGCCCCGCCATCTCGCCCAGGCGATCCTGGAGGGTATGGAGATCGTGGTGGAAGTGACGTTCCATGACATGAACCTCGGGGTCCGGAGCCGCGTACGGGAGGACGCGGATCAACCGAAGCGGCCGGTGATGTAGTCCTCGGTCAGCCGCTCGCGCGGCGACGTGAAGAGCGTGCGCGTGGGTCCCTCTTCGATGAGCTTCCCGTTGAGCATGAAGGCGGTTTCATCGGAGACCCGGGCCGCCTGCTGCATATTATGCGTCACGATCGCCACCGTGACGCTGGATTTGATTTCGAGCACCAGCTCCTCGATCTTCGCGGTCGCGGTGGGGTCGAGGGCCGAGGCGGGCTCGTCGAGGAGCAGGACCTCGGGCTCCACCGCGAGCGCTCGGGCGATGCAGAGCCGCTGCTGCTGCCCACCGGAGAGGCCAAGGGCCGAGCGGTTCAGCCGGTCCTTCACCTCTTCCCAGAGCGCCGAACGCCGGAGCGCGGATTCCACGATCTCCTCGAGCTTCCGGCGGTTGCCGACCCCCTGGAGCCGAGGCCCGTAGGCCACGTTCTGGAAGATCGACATCGGGAACGGATTGGCGCGCTGGAAGACCATGCCCACGCGGCGCCGGAGCGCCACGAGGTCGGTCGAAGATCCGAGCACGTCCTGCCCGTGGAAGAGAATCGATCCGTCGTAGCGAATGGGCGGGAAGAGGTCGTTCATCCGGTTGAAGCATCGAAGGAGCGTCGACTTTCCGCACCCGGACGGGCCGATGATCGCCGTGATCCGATTTCGTCCGATCCCGAGGTCCACACTCTTGAGTGCGTGGTGGGCGCCGTACCAGAGCGATAGGCCCTGGGTCTGGAGGATCGGTGCCACGTCCGTCGAGGGGGAGGCTGCCTGGGCGCTCATGGACGGCTCCGGAGCTTCGGACTGGGGCGGCGCAGCCGGGTTGGGCCGGACGTTGAGTAGCGCGGTTCGTGCCATGTATTCATGCTAGTCGAGCCCCCGGGCTCGGCCATGTCGGACTTGTTACGATCCGGTTACGCCGCACCGGGCCCGCCCGCCGGATTCGGCGTCTGCCCGCCCGGTCCGGCGGTCGGGATCTCGAACCAGAAGGTGCTCCCCTCCCCGGGCTTGCTCTCGACCCCGAGCTTTCCCCCGTGGAGCTGGACGACGTGCTTCACGATGGAGAGCCCGAGCCCCGTCCCACCCTGGTCCCGCGAGCGGCCCCGGTCGACCCGGTAGAACCGCTCGAAGAGACGAGGCAGGTGCTCCGCGGACACGCCGCGGCCGGTGTCGGTCACCATCACCCGCACCACGTCGCGGCCAACCGGTTCGACCCTCAGCGTGATCGACCCCGCTTCCGTGTACTTGACCGCGTTGTCGAGGAGGTTACGAAGCGCCAGCTCGAGGCGCTTCCGGTCCACGCGCGCGTGCACGCCGGGGCGCGCTTCCACCGCGAGCTCGAGCCCGCGGCGTGCTGCGAGCTCCGCGAAGGTGGACCCAAGATCGCGAGCGACCAGGCTCAAATCCCAGTCCTTGAGGTCGAGCGGCGCGTCCGGACGCTCCAGGTCCGCCAGCTCGAGCAGGTCCACCACGAGAGCCTCCATCCGCGAGGCCTGGTCCCGGATCGTCTCGACGAAGCGCACCCGGTGGGACGCGTCGTCGAGCGCGCCACCCAGGAGCGTCTCCGCGTAGCCGCGAATCGAGGTGAGCGGCGTGCGCAGCTCGTGCGAGGCGTTCGCCACGAACTCGCGCCTCAAAGCCGCCATCGCCTTCTCGGGGCCCAGGTCCTCCACGCTCAGAAGGAGCGATTCGGGGCGGGACCCTTCCACCGCGATCGGCGTGACTCGCGCCTCGTACTCGCGGCGGCCGCCGCGATAGAGGGTGACGTCGCGCACGAGCCCGCGCCCGCGGCGGAGCGCGTCGAGCGTGATCTGCTCGAGCGCGGGCTGCCTCGCGGCGGAGAGCCGCACCTCGCCCGGCGGCGGCGTGAGCCCCATCATGTCCCAGAAGAGCGCGTTGGCGTGGCGGATCGTGAGGTCGGGCTCGAGGAGTGCGAGCCCGAGAGGCAGGTGCCCGAGAATGGATTCGCCGGCGTCGCGCTCCGCGCGGAGCTCGAGGACGCGCGTGTTGTGGGTGACGGCGAGATCGTTGAGCGCGCGCGCGAGCTGGCCGACCTCGTCGTGCTCGTCGACGGGCGCGAGCGTTGCGAGATCCCCTCCGGCCTGAGCCTCCGCGCTCTCGGCCACCGTCGCGAAGCGCCGGTCCAGCGAGCGGAACGAGACGAATCCGACGAGGAGTGCCAAGCCGAAGAGAACGAGGGGCAGGGCCACGGCGGCGGCGAGACCTGCCGCGAGCGCGCCCGGCATGAGCCACGCGGTCAGGATGGCGGCCGCGACGAACGCGAGTGCGAGCCTGGTGAACGGCTTCCGCGTGAGCGAGCGCACGGCCTCAGCGTACACCGCCGGGGCGTTCGGGGTGACGCTTATCCCTTCGGGAGCTCGGCGGCGTAGCCGACGCCGGTCACGGTGCGGATGAGCGAAGCTTCCTTGCCGAGTTTGGCCCGCAGGCGGCGCACGTGGACGTCCACCGTCCGCGTCTCGCCGAAGTAGCCGAGCCCCCAGACCTTGTCGAGGAGCTGCTCGCGCGTGAAGACGCGCCCCGGCCGCTCGAGCAGGTACTCGAGCAGGCGGTACTCGGTCGGCGTGAGGCGAAGCTCGCGCTCGTTCATGAAGACCTGGTGCCGCTCGCGGTCGAACCGGAGCGGCCCGATCTCGGTCGGCGCGATCCGCTCCTCACCGCGAGTCCGGCGCAAGATCGCGCTCACGCGAGCGACGAGCTCCTTCGGCGAGAACGGCTTGGTCAGGTAGTCGTCCGCGCCATGCTCGAAGCCGACGAGCTTGTCCATCTCGGTGCCGCGCGCGGTGAGGATGAGCACGGGGAGCGTGCGCGTGCGGGACTCGGCTCGGATGGCGCGGAGGACTTCCAGGCCGCTCTTGTGCGGGAGCAGGAGATCGAGAACGAGCAGATCGGGAGGTGACTGGAACACGCGCTCGAGCCCGGATTCACCGTCGCGCTCGGAGAGAACGCGGTATCCCTCGCGAGAGAGGTTGTAGCTCACCAGCTCGCAGATTTCAGGCTCGTCGTCGATGACCAGAATCGTCGAGCGTGCGGTCGTCGGCACCTTGGCCCCGTGTCGTGCGGCGGGTCGTCGTGGGATCGACGTCGGCAAGTCTACCATGCGTGCGACGCTACGCCCGGCCGGTTACCGTCGCGCGTCGGCCTCGTGTCCAAGCTGTTACGGTCCGGCGGGTAGGAAAGAACCGGCCGGCGTGGCACACTCCGCCTGTGCGCCCGTCCCGGATCGCGCTCGTCCTCGTCCTCGCGGCCGCTCTCAGGCTCGTGCATGTGAGCGCCCCGATTCTCGGGGTCCACTCCTGGCGTCAGGCCGACACCGCGGCGATGGCGCGGAACTTCCACGAGAACGGCTACCGGTTCCTGTATCCGCAAGTGGACTGGGGCGGCTCCGGACCGGGCTACGTCGAGTGCGAGCTTCCCGCGTTTCCCTATGCAGTCTCGCTCGGGTACGGCCTCTTTGGCCCATGGGAAGCGTGGGGGCGCCTGTTCGCGGCGCTCCTCTCGACGCTCACGGTCTACCTTCTGTACCGCCTCGCGCGCGACGCCTACGGCGACGAGCGGGCGGCGCTCGCGGGGGCGTTCGTGTTCGCCGTGCTCCCGCTCTCGGTCTACTACGGCCGCGCGTTCATGCCCGAGGCCGCGATGCTCTGCGCGAGCGTCGCCGCGCTCCATGCGTTCGATCGGTGGACCGCCACGGGCTCGAGGCGCTGGTATCTCCTCGCCGCGGCCGCAACCGCGATGGCCTGCCTCCTCAAGCTCCCCTGTCTCTACCTCGGGCTCCCACTCCTCTACCTCGCGTGGCGGTCCTGGGGGACCGCGCTCGTGCGGCGCCTGGACCTCTGGCTCTTCGCGGCGCTCGTCCTGGCTCCGGTCGCGCTTTGGTATGCGCACGCGCACGCACTCTATCGAGGCGGCGGGGTCACCTTCGGGATCTGGGAGTACGGCTCGGACAAGTGGGGCAACTGGCGGCTGGTCGCGAGCTGGGATTTCTGGAACGGCGTCCTGCTGCGGAGCCTCGCGGAGCGCCATCTCACCTGGGCCGGCGTGCCGCTCGCGCTGGCGGGGCTACTCCTCCCTCGTCGTGGACGCCGGGCGGGTCTGGTGGACTGGTGGCTCCTGGCGCTCGGCGTCTACCTGATCGTCGTGGCGCGTGGAAACTACGTCCACGAGTACTACCAGCTCCCGTTGATCCCGCCCCTCTCGATCGCGATGGGCCGCGCGATCGCGGCGGCGTTTGCTCCGGGGGCCCGCCGCCTCGTGCGCGCGGTCGCCGCGACGGCGCTCCTCGCGGCGATGGTGGCCTTGGGCGCCGGAAGGCTCGCCTCCTACTGGCGCCGCGAGGATCCAGCGCGGTCGCCACTCTACCGGCTGGCTCACGAGGTCGAGCGACGGACCCCGTCCGGAGCGCGCATCGTCACGCTGGATCAGGGAAACCCCACGCTCCTCTATCTGGCCCATCGGAAGGGCTGGCACGCGAGCCCGGAGGACCTCGCTTCGGACACGCTCAGGGTCCGCGCGGCGGGCGGCGCACTCTACGCGGCCGGTCTCCGTCAGGATCTCCACGGCTCGACCGCGCTCGAAAATGGCCTCGAGGCGGGGCTCGGGCGCGACCTCCTGGCGTCCGATCCCGACGCATTCCTGCTCGAGCTTGGACCACCTCGCGCAGGCGGAACCTCCGGCAGATGAATCTCTTGGATTGACTTGCCCCCCTCCGCTCGGGTAGATTCCGGCGTTCTCATTTCATCGACGCGTATCGGCTTTGGGGGTAGGGCGTGACACCGAGCGACCGCCGCAAGCTGTTCGGAACGCTGATCGGGCTGGCCATCTGCATCTGGGCGCTCTGGCCGACCTTCACCTTCTATTCGTTGAGCCCGGCAGAGCGCCGGGAAGTGCTCCAAGCCCGTCCCGCCGCGGCCACCAACGACGTCGATCGCGCCCGCCTCGAGAAGATGGCCAAGCTGCGCGACGGCGCGATCAAGCTCGGCCTCGACCTCCAGGGCGGCATGTACCTCCTCCTCGAGGTGGACAAGTCGAAGCTGGGCCCGGCCGAGGCGAAGAACGCCGTCGACCAGGCCATGCAGATCATCCGCAACCGAATCGACCAGTTCGGCGTGGCGGAGCCCACCATCCAGAAGCAGGGCGACAACCGGATCCTGGTCCAGCTCCCCGGCCTCCTCGACCAGGGGCGCGCCAAAGAGCTGATCGGCCAGACCGCGCTCCTCGAGTTCAAGATCGTCAAGACGGACGACGAGGCGAAGGCGCTCTTCAACCGGATCGACGCCTACTTCACGCGGAAGATGGGCGGCGCGGCCGCCGATTCCACCGGACCGGACTCCCTCCGGCATCCGTTCACCGGCCGCTTCCTCACGGTCGCGCAGGGCTCGGAGAGCTTCGCGCTCTCGTCCGAGGTCGCCGCGATCGACTCCATGCTCACCGTGCTCCGGTCCGACTCCACGTTCACGACGGACGCCGCGATTGCGTGGGACGCGCACGAGACAGAGCTCCAGGGGCGGAGCGGGCGAAATCTCTACGTCGTCGACAAAGAGCCGCAGATGAGGGGGACCGAGGTGGCGAGCGCCCAGATGCGCCTCGATCTCGACCAGGAGCGTCCGGGATCCCCGGGCGTCTCCTTCAACCTCACGAGCAAGGGGGGCGCCGTCTTCGCCGACGTCACCTCGCGCAACGTGCAGCGGCGGCTCGCCATCGTCCTCGACAATCGCGTGCAGTCGGCGCCGAACATCCGCGAGCGGATCCCGGGCGGACACGGCTCGATCACGGGCTCGTTCACCGAGGAGGAGGCGCAGAACCTCTCCATCGTGCTCCGCTCCGGCGCGCTCCCGGCCCCGGTCAACATCGTCGAGGAGCGGAGCGTGGGCGCTTCGCTGGGTCAGGATTCCATCGAGAAGGGCGTCCGTGCCGGCGCGGTCGGCGCGCTGCTCGTCATCGTGTTCATGATCGTCTACTACCGGCTCTCGGGCCTCGTCGCCGTGGCCGCGCTCCTCCTCAACATCATCGGCCTCCTGGCCGCGATGGCCGGGTTCCACGCGACGCTGACCCTGCCCGGCATCGCGGGCATCGTGCTCACGATCGGCATGGCCGTGGACGCGAACGTGCTCATCTTCGAGCGCATTCGCGAGGAGCTCCGGAACAAGCGCACCGTGCTCAACGCGATCGACATGGGCTACTCGCGCGCGTGGCGCACCATTCTGGACGCCCACGTGACGACGCTCCTCTCGGCGGTCGCCCTCATGTCGTTCGGCACGGGTCCGATCCGGGGATTCGCGATCACGCTCTCGATCGGTCTCATCATCAACATGATCACCGCCGTCTTCGTCTCCAAGATGATCTTCGACGCCTGGTCGCTAAGGCGGAAGGTCAGCACCATCAGCATTTAGCTAAGGAGAACCGGTGCTCGAAATCCTCCATGGCGTGAACGTCGACTGGATGGGCAAGAGGCACATCGCCTACTGGATCTCCGGCATCTGCGTCGCCATCTCCATCGTCTCCCTGATCATGCACGGCGGTCCGCGCTACGGCGTCGACTTCACGGGCGGGACCCTGGTCGAGCTCCAGGTGACCCCGCCGCTCCCGGTCGACAACGTCCGGCGCGCGGTGGACCAGGCCGGCTTCACGGGCTCCGAGATCCAGGCGCTCAACGTTCCCGGCCAGTACCTCGTGCGCATCGGTCTGACCGAGCTCCACAAAGTCGACCCCGCTCCTCGCGTCCGCGAGGCGGTCGCCATCACCAATCCCGGCGCGACGGTCGAGATCCGGAAGGTCGAGACCGTGGGCCCACGCGTCGGGAGCGAGCTTCGCGGGAGCGCCCTCAAGGCGATCTTCCTCGCGCTCGGTCTGATCCTGGTCTACGTGGCGTTCCGGTACGACTGGCGCTACTCGCTCGGCGCGGTGGTCGCACTCTTCCACGACGTTTTCATCGCCCTGGGCGCCGTCTCGCTCACGAACAAGGAAGTCACGCTGACGATCGTGGCCGCGCTCCTCACGATCGCCGGTTTCTCGATCAACGACACCATCGTCGTCTTCGACCGGATCCGGGAGCGGAAGCAGACGCTCCGCCGCGAGCATCCGGCCAAGGTCATGAATATCGCGGTCAACGAGACGCTGAGCCGGACCATCATCACGTCGTTCACCGTCTTCCTGACCGTGCTCGCGCTCTACCTCCTCGGAGGCGAGGTGCTCCACGACTTCTCGTTCACGCTGCTGGTCGGCATCGTGTTCGGCACCTACTCCTCCGTCTACGTGGCCAGCGGCCTCGCCCTCGACACCCAGCTCTACCTCGAGGGACAGGGGCTGCGCCGCAAGCAGGCTCCCGCCCCGACGAAGACCGCGAAGACGCGCGGATAAGGGCGCCGGGCTCCGCCGCGCCGCACGCGGAACGGAGGATCGCAGCATGGCTCGACCGCGAACGGGGTTGGGTTTCGGCGCCGTGACTCTCGCCGCGGCCGCGCTCCTCGCATCTCCTGACGCCGCGCGGTTCGCCTCGGCCGAGGGAACTCCCCCGCCCGCCGAGACCGCACCCCCGGTTCCTCGCGTCCAGGATTCGCCGCTCAAGCTCTTCGCCGCGGTGGAAGATGCGTGGCTCGCATCGGACGCCGAGCGCCTGGCCGATATGGTGGACACGACGGTCGTGCGCATCACGCTCGAGCCGGGGACCCCGCCGACGTCCGCGATCACGCGCAACGCTGCCCTTTTCCTCTTCCGCGACCAGCTCCGCCTCGTGAAGACGAAGGCGTTTCGGGTGACGCGGCTCGAGATCGGGCAGAAGTCGAAGCCGACCGCGACCGCCACCGCGATCTGGAGCGCGGACTGGGGCGGCCGGCGCGGCATGCGCGATCTCAAAGTGGCGTTCGTCGCCGTCCCCGTAGGGAGCCGCTGGGTTTTGACCGAGGTTCGAGCCAACGACTGATCGTTTTCCCTCAGACTCCGTAGGTCGATCGTGTCCGACTCCCGCTCCGAGCACACCACCGCCGACGTTCTCTACGCCTCCGATCTGCACGGGCACACGGGTCTCTACCGCGAGCTGCTCGAGACCGCGTGGCGGCTCCGCGTCCGCGCGGTGATCCTCGGGGGCGACCTCGCCCCGCACGCGGACGTCGCGACGCAGCGGCGCTTCTACGAGGAGTTCCTCGTCCCGCTCCTTCGCGACTACCGGGGCAAGCCGGGAGCGGCCGAGATCTTCCACATCCCCGGAAACGACGACTGGAAGGCATCCCTCACCCCACTCCTGGAAGCCTCGCTCTCCGGCACGCACGCGATCCACGGTCGCGTGGTCCCCTTCCTCGACCATGGCTTCATCGCCGGCCTCGCGTCGGTTCCCATCACGCCGTTTCCCATGAAGGACTGGGATCGGTGGGAGGAGGGACTTGCGGCGGCGGCCAAGATGGAGGGATTCCGAAGCGAGCCGGACGGCGGCCTTCGCGCGTACACGTTCCGAGGCCGCGAGCGGCGCGAATCGCTGGCCGCGGATCTCGACGCGCTGGAGCGGGAAATGCCCGTGGACGGCACGGAGCCTTTGATCTGCGTCCTGCACGGGCCGCCGTACGGGACCGCGCTGGACCAGATCGCCCGCGGAGTGCATGTGGGGTCGCGCGAATCCCGGCGATTCCTGGAGCGGCGGGGTCCCCTGCTCGGGCTCCATGGCCACATCCACGAGTCTCCGGCGATTTCGGGTCGGTTCGCCGAGCGGCTTGGCCGTACGATCTGCATCAATGCCGGGCAGCGGATGGGGAGCGCGCTCCACGCGGTTTGGTTTCGCCTGGACGATATACCGGGAACGCTGACGCATTCGCTCTTGGGACCGGCCCAACTGGGATGAGCCGTTCGGTCTAGTCCTTTTGGAAGCTGTGGGCCTTGACCGATTCCCGATTTTGTATACTGTATACAATATGGAGTCGCCCATGAACCGACGACGCTCCCCAGCCGCCGCCCGCATCGCCCTTTCCCTCGCTGCCGCAACGCTAGTATCCCATGCCACAATCAGTTGCAGTCAGGCCCAACCCGGGGAGGACTCTCGCTGGTGGGGCCACGTCCGGGCGCTGGCCTCCGATGACCTCCGGGGACGACGGACCGGGACCGAGGACTTTCGCCGCGCGGCCGCCTACGTGGAAGCCGCCTACCGGGAGCTCGGGGTCGATTCGATGGGGCCCGCGGGCTATGGCCAGGACGTGCCGTTCCTGGTGCGGACGGTCGACGAGCCTAGCTCCAGCGTGACCCTCTGGCCCGAGGAAGGAAGCCCGATCGCCCTCCGCTTCGGCGACGACGCGACCCTCATCCGGAGCGCGCCGCTCGTACGGGACGTCGAGGCGCCGCTGGTCTTTGTCGGCTACGCCGTGGTCGCGCCCGAAGCCAAGTACGACGACCTCGAATGGCAGGACCTGAAAGGGAAGATCGCGGTCTTCGTGAGCTCCGGCCCCGCCGCCGTGCCGGATCCAATGCGCGCGCACGTGCAGTTCGCGGCCGAGCGCTGGGCCCACCTCAAGGCCGCCGGCGCCATCGGGGCCATCTCCATCCCCAACCCGGCCACCATGGAGGCGGGATGGTCGCGCTACATCCTGAACCGGGCGCAGCCGGCCATGGCGCTGGATGACAAGGCGGACCATGAGCTCGATGGGCAGCGCTTCGGCATGCGGCTCAATCCAGCATGCGCGGACACGCTCTTCAAGGACTCCCAGCACACGTGGGCCGAGATCGCGGCCATGGCGAAGCGGGGCGATCAGCTCCCCACCTTCGACCTGCCCATGCGGCTCAAGGCCCACGTGGAGGCGAAGACCTGGCGCGTTCGTTCGCCCAACGTGATCGGCGTGATCCATGGATCCGATCCAACACTCCGCAACGAGTACGTGCTCCTCACGGCGCACCTCGACCACCTGGGCGTGGGCGCGCCCGTCGACGGTGACTCGATCTACAACGGCGCGATGGACAACGCCTCGGGGGTGGCGACCCTTCTCGAGGTGGCTCGGGCCCTGCGCCAGGGCTCCGCGCCCAAGCGCTCGGTGATCCTCGCGGCGCTCACGGGCGAGGAGGAAGGGCTCTACGGCTCGCGCTACTTCGCGCTCCATCCGCTCGTGCCCATGTCGCGGATCGTCGCGGAGATCAACGTCGACATGGTGCTCCCCATCGTTCCGCTCACGCACATCGTCGTGTTCGGCCTCAACGAGTCGTCGCTCGGCCTCCGCGCGACCGAGGCGGCCCAGCGCCACGGCGTTGCGACCCAGAAGGACCCCGAGCCGCAGCGCAATCTCTTCATCCGGAGCGATCAGTACAACCTGATCCGCGCCGGCGTTCCGTCGCTCGCGTTCGTGACGGGGTTCGTGCCGGACTCGCCGGCCGAGAAGCAGCTCAAAGAGTGGCGTCACAATCGGTATCACGCACCGTCGGACGATCTGGACCAGCCGATCGACCACCAGGCGGCCGCGCTCTGGAACGAGATCCTCCTCGACCTCGTGCGGGACACCGCCGACCGCGCAGAGAAGCCGCGCTGGAATTCCGACAGCTTCTTCGCGCGCTTCGCGAAGGAGCCCGCGACCAACTCGCCAAGAGCCGCCCGGCCGTGATCACGATCGCGCGCGCGCCGCTCCGGCGCGAGGTGCGCCGCATCGTGCTGGATCGGATCCTGCGCGGCGAGATTCCGCCCGGGGGCGGGATCAACGAATCGGAGCTCGCGATCGACATCGGCGTGAGCCGCACACCGCTCCGGGAAGCGCTCCTCGGCCTGGAGCGCGAGGGATTTCTTCGCTCCGAGACGGGGCGCGGCTTCTTCGCGGCGGCGCTCACTGCCGAGGACGCGGAGGAGCTCTATCCCATCCTCTGGACGCTCGAGGGGCTTGCGCTCGCGTCGAGCCCGTCGCCGACTCCCGCGCGCAAGGCCGAGCTCGAACGCATCAACGCGGACCTCGCGCGCTACGAGCGGATTCCCGAGCGCGCGCTCGATTTCGACCGCCTGTGGCACGACACGCTCCTCGCCGCGTGCCCGAAGCGGAGGCTCCTCGCGATGACCGAGGTGCTGAAGGACCAGGCGCGCCGCTACGAGCGCGCGTACATGGCCGACTCCGGGCGGGTGTTCGTCTCGACCCGGCAGCACGAGGAGATCCTCGAGGCCCTCGAGAAAGACGAGCGCGAGAGAGCGGTCCGGCTCCTCGAGACCAACTGGCGCGTGAGCCTCGACTTCCTCTTGCCGTGGCTCCGGAAGGCGCGCCCTTGAGCGCGCGTGCGGCCGCAGCGCGGGAACCGCTCGCGCCCGAGTTCGTCCTCGAGATTCTCCAGAGTCTCGTGCGCATCCCGTCCGTGAATCCGACGCTCGCTCCCGAGGAAGGCGGAGGAGAGGCCGAGATCGCCGGCTTCGTGCGGGACTGGCTCGACGCGCGCGGCATCGAAGCGCGCCTCGAGGAAGCCGCCCCGGGACGGCCCAACGTGTTCGCGGCGGTCGGAGCGGATGCGGGCCCGACCCTCGTTCTGTGCGCGCATCTCGATACGGTCGGGACCGCGGGGATGACGATTCCCCCGTTCGAGCCGCGCGTGGAAGGGAATCGCGTGTATGGGCGCGGGAGCTTCGACATGAAGGGAGGCGTGGCGGCGATCCTCGCGGCCGCGGTCGCGCTTCGGGACGCCGGTCTCCAAGGGCGCGTGCTCCTCGCACTCGTGGCGGATGAAGAGTACACGAGCCTGGGAGCGGACGACTTCGTGCGACGCCATCGCGCCGATGGTTGCATCCTGACCGAAGCGAGCGAGGGGCGCCTGATCACCGCGACCAAGGGATTCGCGTGGATCGAAGCGCGTACGGAGGGGCGCGCGGCGCACGGCAGCCGATGGGATATCGGCGTGAGCGCGATCGCGCGGATGGGGCGGATCGTGGCCGCTCTCGACGACCTCGATCGCCGCGTCCTCCGCCAGCGGACCCATCCACTCGTGGGTCCCGCCTCGCTCCACTGCGCCAAAATCGACGGCGGCGTGGGGCTTTCGACCTATGCTCCCGCATGCACGCTCACGGTGGAGCGCCGCACGCTTCCCGGCGAGACCCCCGAAAGCGCGCTCGAGGAGATCCGGTCGACCATCGCGGGCGCCGGCGAGGAGGCGAACCTGTCGATCGTTTTCGCCCGGCCCCCTCTGACCTGCGATCCCAGGGCCAAGGTCGCCCGCGCGGCGCGCGAGGC
>DASTKC010000272.1:0-5146 GCA_035716085.1 Candidatus Eiseniibacteriota bacterium
GGACGCGGTGCAGTTCGTGCTCATGTACTTGGGCTTTCTCATCGCGCTGCCGCTTCTCGTGGCGCGGTATGGAGGGCTCTCCTTCCTCAGAGCGCACCTGCCCGCGACCCACTTCGTGTGGCACGGCGGGAATGCGCCCCAGTACATCTTCGTCTGGTATCTGATCGCGCTGCAGACGCTGGTGGAGCCGACCTTCTACCAGCGTGCTTTTGCCGCCGTGGACGAAAAGGTCGCGCGGCGTGGCGTGCTGATCTCGATCGCGTTCTGGATGCTGTTCGATTTCCTCACCACGGCGACGGGACTCTACGCTCGGGCGCTTCTTCCGAATCTCAAGGATCCGGTCGCCGCATATCCCGCGCTCGCTGTGGACATCCTGCCTCCCGTGGTGCGTGGACTCTTCTACCTCGGCCTTCTCGCGACGGTGATGTCCACGGTGGACGGGTACACGTTCATCGGCGGCGTGAACTTCGGCCGCGATCTCATCTGGCGGTGGCGCGGGGACAAGGACGAGTCGCGCGTGAATCGCTACGTGCAGGTGGGATTCGTGGTGACCGCGATCGTGTCGATCCTGCTCGCGCTCTTCGTGCGCTCCGCCGTGGATTTGTGGCACGACGTGGGATCGGTCGGCGTGCCCGCGCTCCTGATCCCGCTCCTCGCGTCGTACAGCGAGCGCTTCCGACTTCCTCCGCGCGCTGCCGTGGCATCCATGCTGGCCGGAGCGGGAGTGGCGCTCCTCTGGCTCCTGTCGCGCTATTTCGCGTGGACCCCCGGATATCCCTTGGGGATCGAGGCCATCTACCCAGGCCTCCTGGCCAGCCTTATCCCCGCTCTGTGGGGCCACTTACAGGGGCGCAAAAAAAGCCCTCCCAAAGGGAACCTCAGTCCCGGGCCGGTGATCTAAATAGATGAGAGTGGTGGGTTAACCACCGACGATTCAGCCGGTTAGCTCCTTGGTTGCCTCCTAGCAACGAGCGCCGGCTGATCGGAACTCTCATGAGGAACCGATCCGCGGACCCCCCACAGACCCGCGGACCTCACGGAATCTGCGGAACGCAAGACCGCAGACCCTTGCCCCGCCGTTGGAACCCGGCGGGGCACTTTTTTTCGGTGCGCTACACTCCCGCCATGGCGCACGCGCAGGGTACCTCCAAGACGCTTCCCTGGCGCGCCGCCGCCTTGTGGTCCCTTCTTGCGCTCGTGCTCGCGACGCTCTTCGCCTGCGTCACGTTCTCGCGCGTCCCTCCGTCGAGCGATGTCTGGGATTACGCGCAGGAAGCGCGGCAGCTCGCGCGCGGCCAGGGCTTCACGTCGCTCTACACGTATCCCACGCATCTCGGCAAGGAGCCGGCTCCGTTTCCCGTGCGGTGGCGGATGCCCTTGTACGCGGCCATCGGCGCCGCGTTCCTCACGCTCGGCCTACCGCTTCCACTCGGGTTCTTCATCGTGGCCGTGCTCGCGCACGCGGTGCTCGTCGGCCTCGTCTTCCTCCTCGCGTCGCATCTCCATTCGCCGCGCGCCGGGGTGTTGGCCGCGGCGTTCGCGATCGCGTCGCCCATCCTGCTCGATCCCTTCAGTGCCGGGCTGAGCCAGGTGCCCACGGCAGCCCTCGGTGCGGCGATCTGGCTGCTCCTGCTTCGGTACGCGCGCCCGTCCTCCGCCGCCGCCGCGGGAGTCCTGGCCGCGGCCGCGTGGTATCTGCGCGGCGAAACGATCGTGATGCTCCCGCTCTGGTTCGCGTGCGCCGCGCGGGGCAGACGCTGGGATCGCGCGATGGCGTTCGCGCTCGTCTTCGCCGCGCTCGCCTTGCCTTGGATCGGGCATCTTCGCGCCGAGACCGGAGCAGCCACGCCCATCCACGGCAATCCGATGCTCCTCTACACCCCCGAGTATCCCGGGTACTCCTCGACGCGGACGTACCTCGAGCCCATGCCCGGCGTGGTCGCGTACGTCGCCACGCATCCCCTCACATTCGCGTGGCGATTCACCAAGGATGCGGTGGGATACGGCGTCGATCTTCTCTGGGGATTCGGGCCGTTCGTGCTGGGGCTCGCGATGGCGGGACTTCTCCTGCGCGATCCCAACCGCCGATGGAGTGTGCTTCGACCCGCCGCGTGGATCCTCGTCGCGGCCCTAGTCCAGATCGCTGCGTTCTCCTGCCTGGAGCGGAGCCCACGCTTTCTCGTGCCGGCGATTCCGCTCATCGCCGTCGCGCTCGGCATGGCGGCTGCGCCGACGTTCGATCGCATCTGCGGCCGGAACCGCCAGGCCGTGCTGATCGCACTGCTCGTCCTCGAGCGCGCGATCCTCCTGGGGATCACCGCGCGAGACGCCGAGCGCCGCTTCCCGCCTCTTCCACCCTCCACCGCCACGCAGCTTCGCGACGCGCTCGGCCCCGCGCGCGGCGGCATCATCTGGACCGACGTGCCCGACTGGGTGTCGTGGCACTTGGACCGCCCCGCGCTCCTCCTCCCGCTCTGGCGGCAGCTAAACCGCGTGGCCGCGGATCATCCCGCGGACGCGATCTATCTCTCGCCTGGCGCGCGGTCGCGAAACGAGGCCGACGGCGAAGCGCGGTGGATTCGCGCTGCCGACGGCCTCGATTCGATTCCTGGATTTTCCAAGCCCGACGCTTTGAGCGCCGGGGGCCAGGTCTTCCTGCCGATCTACTGACCGCGCCTCACAGCGCGGACGCGCCTACTGCATGCGCGTGTAGGTGATCTCCATGTCCGTGACGTCCTTGCCGTCCTTGTTCTCGACCATCGTGAAGACGTGCTTATTGGGATCGACGACGTGGGTCACCATCTTGTACGCCATCGGCTTCCCGCTCACCGGATCGTCGAAGGTCGAGTTGATGGTGAGCGTCTTCGTGGCGGCATCGTAGGACCCGCTCGTGCTCACCGCCATGGACGTTCCCATGTTGTCGATCCAGACGCTCGAGAACTGATTCTTCCGCGTGTCGAAGCCGAGGAGCTCCATCCCTTCGAACGGCGCACCCGCGAAGACGCCCGAGTGCTTGCTCTCGAGGAACCGGTCACCGAGGACCATGCTCCGCGTGCACGTTCCCTCGGAGGTCTCCGGCTTCGGGCCCATGTAGGTGGTCGTTACGGTCTTCCACGTTCCCGTGAGCGGCTTCATGAAGTCCGTCTGCATCGGGCCCGGCGCCGCGTACTTGGCCATCTCGGCCATCATCGCGTCCTGCTGGGCTTTTGCGTCGGCAGCCGCCTTGTCCGCTGCGGCGGTCGAGGATGCCGCGGGTGTCTTCGGGGTCTTCTTGGACGACTTGTCGGATGCGATGGCGGGTGAGACGAGACAGAGGGCGAGCAGTGCGATGGCGACCCGGTGGACCGGAGCGGCGGAGAGCTTGGACATCGTGTCCTCCACGTTCTAGGAGATCAGGGGGTGTCTCACTGAGACCGTGAAAAGTAGCACGAGCCACGCCGCCCGGCCACCGGTTCGCTTAGGGGCGGCGGCGCCTCCCGCCGCCCCACGCTTCAACCAGCTACTTCTTGGCAGCGGCCTCCTTGGCCGGCGCCTTCGCCATCACGTGCGCGTCGATCTTCTTCATCTCTTCCTGCGTGAGGACGTTCTTCTTCACGAGCTCGCTCTTCGAGGTGTACGGACGGCCGGCGATGATCTTGTCCGCGGTCGCGTCGTCCACGCCCGGCAGCTTCATGAGGTCTTCCTTCGACGCCGTGTTGAGATCGACCTTGTGCGAGGCCGTCTTCGAGTTGTGATGCGCCGACGACGAGTGGTGCGCGGTGCTCGCCGTGGTGGTGGTGCCGGTGCCGGCAAAGGCAGCCACCGGCAGCAGCATGCCGAACGCGACGGAGGCCAACACATGGGTACGGGTCATGACTTTTCTCCTGTGGAGGGGGACATGAGCCGCGCCGGAGAGCCCTCCACACCGGCGGCGCGAGAGGGCGGAGCCGCCCTCGGGGCAAAGCAAATGGGGTTACGGGAGGTGGTGCTGGATGTAGTGGTGGAACGGACGGAAGCGAACAGCGAAGCGGATGGGATGGCTGGGGTCGGAGCGGGGCAAGGCCGCATGCTGCGATCCGAGCTGCCTTCTTGGATCGCGGAGAGCAACGATGGGCCTGCGCGCGGGGGACCGCGTCCCGAAATCACCGAACCATCCCTATGCTTGAACGACAACGAGCGGAAGAAACCGATACGCCAGGCGGCGGCGAGGGCGGGAGCCGTCGGCTCCAGGCCCAAGGCGGCCGCGTGAGCATTCACTCTGGGGCGCTTGACGAGGCGCGGGTGCGAGGTCGTGCGGGCAGCGCGAGAAGGGTGTTGGGGTCCGGGTCGGCGCGCGGGCTGAGGATGTGGGTACGTGGAGCGGCTCGCGGCCATGCCAGGATATGCGGTAACCGGGCGGAGCTGGCGAGCGGTGTCTCTGGGAGGATTCATTGCGGCGCTCGCCGGCAGCGGACGGGCCAGGATGGCGAGGACTCCGATCGCCATTCCTAGTACCAAGAGCCGCAACGGCTTCAATGCCACACCCTCCCTCTTGCGTTGGAGCCGACCCGGCCCCGTGTGCAATCGGGGATACACCCGCCCCACGGGTCGGTTCCTGAACTTCGGGACCATAGTACTCCCGGCTCAGGAGGAAAGGGCAGCCGGAACGCCAGGCCCCCGGAGGTAGCTCAAGAGCCCGCCCGGGCTCTGGGCCCGGGCCAGCGCCAGGACCACCCGGGGGAGCGAAAGCGGCTCTCCATACACGAGATAGCGGTCCTCGAACTCCGGGGCGAACTTCTTCTTCCAGTGGAAGAGCCCCTGGAAGTCGTAGAACCGGGAGAGGTGGTCGAGAAGGAACACACGCAGCCGGTCCGCCCCCTCGGCGGCCGGCGGGGCGGGCGTGCCCTGGTCGGGATCGACCTTCGCGAGCGCTGAGAGGGAGAGCGAGAGCATGTCGTCGCCGCGATCGCGCGCCGCCTCCACCGACTTCGCGATGAGGAACTCCATGGTTCCGTTCGGCGCCTCGCGCCGGCGGCGCATGAGGTCGAGCGCCCAGCCATCGCGCGCGGGGACCTCGTTCCATGTGAGGAACGCCGCCGCGCGACGCTCGCCCGGATGCCACGCCACGCTCACCCACGAGCGTGCGAGGTGCTCCGGGTCGAAGCGTCCCATGCAAAAGCCCTTCTCC
>DASTKC010000273.1:0-8662 GCA_035716085.1 Candidatus Eiseniibacteriota bacterium
CCGGGCGATGTCGAGGCCACGGAGGCGCTCCGGGCGCTGGGGCGGCGCTAGCTACTTTTCCCGGACACGCAGGCTCGAGGGGCGTCTACCATCAAAAGATGCCGCGCCAACGGCTGACGAGCAGTGCGTGCGAAGGAGGAGCGATGATCGGTGACAAGGAGGCCGCCGCGACGATCGCGGTCAAGGACTTGGCGGTCGCCAAGGATTTCTACGAGACGAAGCTCGGTTTGAAGCGAGTGGGCACCGAGGGGGACGAAGCTGTGGTGTACCGGAGTGGAGTCTCCAAGGTCGTGGTGTATCGGTCGGAGTACGCGGGCACCAATCGGGCGACCGCGGCCAACTGGATGGTCGGGAAGGATCTCGAGCGCGAGGTCGAGACGCTGAAGGGGCGGGGCGTTCGATTCGAGCACTACGACATGCCGGGACTCACGCGCCAGGGAGACGTCCACGTGGCCGGCGACATGAAGGTGGCTTGGTTCAAGGATCCGGACGGGAACATCTTGAGCCTGGTCAGCGGCTAGGCAAGCTCGCAACGCTGCGGAGGTGGGAGTAGGGGTGCTACGGCGCCATCCGCTCCGCCTCCGCCAGGATATCTTCGACCTTCAGCTCTTCCCCCGCACGCATGGCGCGCTCCACCTCCTCCACCGAATCGTTCCCGCGAATCACATCATGGAACCATCGCATCACCATGTTGATCTCGAACACTTGCGGGCTCTTTGCCCGGCTGCATCCGATCCAGGCGAGTCCCTTGGCGCGATCCCCAGCATGGAGCCGGATGACGCCGTAGAGGAACGGGAAGTTGTAGAGGGGCAGGCCAATCTCACGCGCGGCCCGTACGGCGTCCTTGAGGAGCGGGTAGGCCTCCCGATCGCGCTCTTGGCGCAGGTAAAAGGCGGCGAGGCCCGTACCTTGGTCCACGACGAGGGCTGGGACCCGTAGTTCCCTCGACATGGACAGCGCCTCCTGGAGATATCGCTCCGCGTCGGGATCGTTCTGGTCCGCGTAAAGTCCGCCCAGATTGCCACGGGACATGGCCTCACCCAGACGGTCCCCCACGGCCCTGGTGGCCGCGACGGCGCGTTGGTAGGTCTCCCGCGCCTCGTCGACTCTGCGGACGACGAACAGGACGATTCCGAGGGAGTTGAGCGCTGAGGCCTCGCTGGCCCGGTCTCCGAGTTTCCGCGCGATCGTGGCGCTTTCCTCCAGGTGCTGGATCGCGCGTTCCGGGTCGCTCTCGTGGAGCACGTTCCCGACCTGACGCAGATTGAACATGAGCGTGGCTTCATCGCCGATGGCACGAGAGATCGTGATCGCCTCGTCCAGGTAGCTCAAGGCCTGTGGGACGTCCTGCTGCCACATGGCGAGCCGGCCGAGCTTCCCGAGAGCCTGGGCTTGCACGGGGAGGCTTCCTATCGCCCTGGCCTCCTCGAGAATCGGCCTGAAGATCTCGGTGGCCTTGGAGTAGGAGGCTCGAAACGTCTCGATGTCCCCGCGGAGGGAATCGACCAGGAGACGCTGCTCGGCATACTCGGTCGAGGCGAGCATCTCCCGCGCTCTCTGCAATACGGTCGCAGCCTCGTCGTACATCGCGAGACGGATCCCGCGCTCCCCGACCTTGATGAGCTGAGCCGCGGCGAGAGACGCCTCCTCCGCGCGGCTGTAGTGCTCGGCCACGAGCAGCGTGTGCTCGTCCGCCCTCTCCCCTCCGACCTCGATCAGCCAGTCGCCGACCATCTTGTGGAGGGCGCGGCGTTGGCGCGGGATCACCGTTTCGTAGGTCACGTCCCGCAAGATGGCGTGGCGGAACACGTATTCCACCGTGCCGGCGAAGCCCGATTCTTCGCGCTGGAGGATCATCTCGCGCCCTCGAAGGTCCTCGAGCATGGCCTGGATCTCGTCGGCGCCGAGGCCGGCCGACTCCTGGCTCAGGCGGATGGCGGCCGCATCCCAGAAGATGCGCCCGATGACCGAAGCCCGCTGGAGGAGCTGATAGAGCGCGGGGGGCAGGGTGTCGAGGCGTGCCTGGAGCACGCCCGTGAGGGTCGCGGGGACGCGCACCGTCGAGAGCCGCGTCGTGTCGACGGACCAGTTCGGGTCCCCCTTCACGATCACGCGGTCGTCGATCAGCGCCTTGATCAGCTCCTCGATGTAGAAAGGATTGCCGTCCGCGCGGTCCACGACGAGATCGCGAAGCGCGGTTGGCACTTCGGGTACGTGCTTCAAGAGCTCGCGCACGAGACGGCGGCTCGAGAGCTGCGATAAAGGCTCGAGCTGGATCCGCTCGTGGAACCGCTGGCCTTCGCCCCACTGGGGCCGGCGCTCGTAGAGACTGGGGCGGGACATGCAGAGCACGAAGAGCGGAAGATCCGTGTTGTCGCGAACCAGGTTGTTGATGAGATCGAGGGACCGGTCGTCCGCCCAGTGGATGTCCTCGATCAGGAGCATCACCGGATTGGTCCTGGATGCCGTCGTGAAGAGCTCGCCCAGGTAGGTCTGCGCGGTGCGGCGAAACGCCTCGCCATCCTTGAGGGCGGCCGCCACCTCGGGGATCCCCGAAAAATCGAAGCCGACGAGCTGCCCGATGTAGTGGGCCTTCGTCTCCGACCCCTCTCCCAGGAATCCCGCGACGCCCTGGACGAACTTCTCGTGCAGCTGGTTGATCGGGTCCGAGTCGAGGATCCGGAACCGGAACGAGAAGAGGTCCCGAGCCAGGGAGTAGGGCTGGAGCATGGACGGCTGCGTCGCACGTGCCTCGAAGAACCAGACCACCTGTTCCTGGAGATCGATCCAGTTGTTGAACTCGTAGAGGAGACGCGACTTTCCGACACCGGCTTCGCCGACGACCGTGACCACCTGCGTTTCCCCGTCCTCGAGGGTGAGCGACATCGCCTCCTGGAGCAGGCGCAGCTCGATCTCGCGGCCGATCATCTTGGTCTCGACGCCCTCGATGCCCATCGAACGAAGGCGAAACGCGCGTGGCTTGGCGCTGGTGACGACGTAGACCTCGATCGGTTCCCTTCGCCCGCGCACGCGGACGGCGTCCTGCTGGAGGAAATTGAAGACGCCGCGCACGAGCGAATACGTCTCGTGGGCGGCGAGGATCCCGCCCGGAGGCGCGGCCTCCTTGAGGCGCGCGGCCAGAGTGATCGGCGCTCCGCTCGCGGTGTAGCTGCCGCTGTCCCCGTCCCGCTCGAGGAGCACGGGTCCCGTGGTGATCCCCGCGGCGAAGGGCAGAGGATTGTCCTCGGTCGGCTCCCACGACGAGCCGAGAACCTTGCGCGACTCCGCGAGTGCGTGGTCCCGCATCGCCAGTGCTGCTCGGATCGCATTCTCCGGGTCATCCTCGCGCGCGCGCTCGCGGCCCCAGAGCAGGAGCCCGGCGTCTTCCGTCCGACTGTGGACGATCCCGCTCGCCTCTTTCGCGATCTCGCCGAAGGCGGTCCAGAGAGCGCTCACCGTCGCCCTCACGCGCTCGTTATCGGCGCCTGACTCGTAGAGGATCTCCGCAAGCTCCTTCACGTCCACCGCCAGAGCGGTCATCTGTCGTTGCTGGTCGGACGGCGTGCCCGTGCTCGGCGTCTCGCGCTCTCCTTTGGAGGCGGCGAGCTTGGCGAGCTGGTCCACGGAGATCGTCTGCGTCATTGACTTGAGCCGCGTCGGCTCGTCGCTCGGCTTGATCTTGAGCGCGCGGGTGAGCGCCTCCACGAACTCGGTCGCGGAGGAGAAGCGCTCGGACGGCTGCTTGGCGAGCGCCCGCGCGAGCACCGTGTCCACGGCCTTCGGCAGGTCGCGATTCCGCTCGCTGGCCTTCGGGATCGGCGCGTTCATGTGGGCGAGGATCACCTCGAACCCGCTCTCGTGCTCGTACGGCGCGGAGCCGGCCAGCGCTTCGAACGCGAGCACGCCGAGCGAGTAGATGTCGGCCGCCTTGCCGGCCTGGCCGTCACCGCGCGCCTGCTCCGGCGCCATGTAGCCGGGCGTGCCGATCATGAGACCGGTGCCGGTCAGGTCCTTGTCCTTGCCGGTGGAGCGGGCGATCCCAAAGTCCGTGAGGAACGCGTTCCCCTCGCGGTCGATCATGATGTTCGAGGGCTTGAGATCCCGGTGCACGATGCCCTGGCGGTGCGCGTAGTCGAGCGCGCCGGCGAGCTGGCGAAGCACGTGCAGGATCTCCTCGCGCGGCACGGTTCCACGCTGCTGCACCTGCTTCAGCGTCCCGCCCTCGAGATAGCGCATGACGATGTACGGGGGATCGCTTTCCCCGTCGAAGTCGTAGACGGGGAGGAGGTGCGGGTGCTCCAGCCGGGCGATGAGCCTTGCCTCGCGCTGGAAGCGCTCGCGGAGCCCTTCGTCATGGAGGATGGACGTGCGGATGACCTTGATTGCGACGTGCCGGTCCATGCTGGGCTGGTAGGCGCGGAAGACGGTGGCCATGCCGCCCGCGCCGATCTCTTCGGTGATCTCGTAGGCGCGCAGCTTCTTGCCGATCATCGGATGGGGACGTCCTTGAGATAGGGGTCGAGGTTGTTGGTGTGGGGCTATTGCGCCGCAAGAGGATAGCGGATTTTCGACGTCGGCGCCAGGGGATAGGCGAGGCGGCAAGGCGGCATCTCAGAACATGCCGTGCTCGTTCGGCCCCTCATCCATGACGGGCTGTCCCACATCCCACAGCTCCACGATGCGGCCCTTCTCGAATCGAAAGATGTGGACCACGGCGGCGCCTGGATCTTCCGGCTTCTGCCGCACGTGGGAGTGGACGGCCACGAGATCGTCGTCCTCCAGAGCCCGCTTCACCTCCAGAGTCTTCCGGGGGTTCTGAGCCGCGTTCTCAGCCATCGCCGCTTTGAGGCTGGGGGCGTCTCCACGGAAGTAGGGATTGTGGTGAAGGAAGCCGGTGCCCACGAGGTCGTAGGCTTCGTCCAAGCGGCCCGCGGCCGCCAGTTTGAGGAAGGACACGGCCCGCTCCTTGAGCGACGTGGTCACGTTCATGGAAACCCCCTGTCGCAACGAGTGCTGGATGGCTTAGCTCCTGAAATCGACGCTAGACCCGCCCCGACGCGACCGCAAGAATTCCCTTGGACCTTCGAGCGCGCTCGAACCGTACCGTCCTCCGTGGAGGGCTGATGGAGACGTTCCTTCCCATTCGTGAAGTCGCCGCCCGTACGGGAGTCAGTGTCCACACGCTTCGCTACTACGAGCGCGCGGGGCTCCTGCCCCGAGCAGGCCGGTCGGCGGCGGGCTACCGGCTCTACACGGCCGAATCGGTTCGCCGCGTGATGCTGGTCCGAACGCTGCGGTCGGTCGGCTTCGGAATCAAGGAGCTCCGGGGCCTTGGCGCGGTCACCGACCTCCGCATCCCGACCGCGACGATGCGCGCGCGCCTCCGGGCGAAGCGGGACCAGGTGTCGGGCCAACTACGAGATCTCGAGCGGGCGTGGAAGCTCCTCGATGCCCTCCAAGGCTGCCGCTGTCGCGGGGACTGCGTGCTCGTCACGCGTCTTCTCGACCGCGGGGAATCCAAACTGGCCGTGACGAGACGCTCCTCGAGCGTCCGAACGCGGCCGAAGCGACGGAGGATGAATCGATGACTAGTCGCGCCAAGCTCCCGCGTTTCGTTCTGGTTCTCGCCTGGACCCTGGCTACGCGCCTCTTCGCGCCGTCGTCCGGGCTGGCTGCGGACGCAATCAAGACTCCTGCGCCTCAGGGCCACGAGTCGCCGTTCGCGTGCATCATGTCCGCCTTGAGTCCTGCCGAGCGGAAGCAGCACTTCGAGGAGTACGGGCCGCGGCTTCGCGCCAGACTTGAGAGTATTCGCGAGCTTCCGAACGGATACGAGTTCGCGTTCCACACCGACAAGGACACGTACCAGGTGCTCTCGACCTGGATGTTCCAGGAGCGCCTCTGCTGTCCCTTCTTCGACCTCGAGCTTCGAATCGACCGTGAAGGCGGATCGACCTGGCTCAGGCTCACGGGACGGGAGGGAGTGAAGGACTTCATCCAGGCCGAGTTCGAGCCCTGGTTCCGGAAGGGCTCGTGATCCCGTGCGCGGGGGACGCGGATTGACCCCCGCGGTGGATTCCCACTAAGGTCGAGCCATGAGCGCGCCGGGGATCGTGCGGATCGGACTGGCGTCGGTACGCAACGTCCCGTCGGAGAGCGGGCGACTCGACACGCTTCGGCGTGTTCTCGATGAGGCACGGGCCCAAGGCGTCGCGATCGTCTGCTTTCCGGAGACCTACCTCTTCGGTCTGAGGGGACAGGATTTCCCCGTCGCGCCGCCCGACCAGGGACGGCAGGAATCGGCTCTGGAGGAAGTCTCGAGGGCGGCGCGCCAGACGGGCGTGGCCGTTGTCGTTCCCATGGAGTGGCAGACACGCGCCGGCCTCCACAACGTCGCGTTCGTGATCTCGAGCGTGGGGGAGTGCCTGGGCTTCCAGCCGAAGAATCAGATCCCGGTGGAAGAGGAGCCGCACTACGCTCCTGAAGGCAGCCGTCGCATGTTCGAAGTGGACGGCCTCACGTTCGGAGTCACGATCTGTCACGAGGGCTGGCGCTATCCCGAGGCGACGCGGTGGGCCGCGGCTCGCGGCGCCCACGTCGTGTTCCATCCGCAGCTCACAGGCGGCGACGACAAAGGTGTCACGCCTTCGTTCTGGGGCGACCCGAAGGCTCCGTACTACGAGAAAGCGATGATCACGCGCGCCGTCGAGAACACCGTCTACTTCGCGAGCGTGAACTACGCCATGCGACATCAGGAGTCCGCGACCAGCCTCATCGATCCGGACGGCGTCTGCGTGGCGCACGTTCCCTACGGAGAGGAGCGCCTCCTGGTCCACGACGTCGATCCCGCGCGCGCCACGGGCTTCTGCGCGCGACGCTATCGGCCGGAGCTCTATCCCGCATGAAGCCGCTGCCGCCTCCCAGCGCCGATCTCGCGTCGGCCATCCTCGGCTCGTGGTGGCTTCTCTCTCGCCTGGATCATGACGACGGAGGGAACCGGCACGTTTGCCCGATCCTCGGGGCGGAACCCCTGGGATATCTCAGCCTCACGCCGCGGCGATTCTCGGCGCAGTTCATGAGGCGAGGGCGAGAGCTCGAGGCCGAACCGCTGCGCGCGCCGGCGACGACAGCGGCGGCCAACAATACCGGCGCCGTCGGCGGCTACGACGCCTACTTCGGGACCTACGAGCTGGACGCGGGTCGGGGCACGGTGGTCGTGACGCTGGAAGCGGCGCTCACGCCCGCGAACATCGGGAAGACGTTCCTGCGCGAAATCCGAGTCGTCGATGGCCGGCTGATCATCCGGCTCAACACGGACGCAGCGGACGGAACGCCGATCTCCCGCACGCTCACGTTCGAGAGGCTCGCCTAGCGCGCCTAGCCGCGCATCATGAGCCCGGCCACGATGTCGGTCCACGCGTGGGCGGCGATGCCGGGCGCGAGACTCCGCCGCCAGTGGGCGAGGAGGCCGAAGAGCACGCCCAGCCCGGTGATCACGATCACGTTGCGGATCCCCTGGTATCCGTGCGTGATGCCGAAGATCACTGCCTGTCCGAGGATGGCGGGCACGGCATGGCCCGTGAGCGCGCGCAGCTGGGTCTGGAAGTAGCCTCGGAACACGACTTCCTCGCAGAAGCCCGCCGACAAGGACAGAAGGACCCAGACCACTGACTCGGGCAGATCTCGTGGCAGGAGCGCTTCCACGGACTTGGGGTCCGGACCGACGACGCGGACGAGAAGCGACGCGACCAGAGCCCACGCCGCCCAGAACGCGAGCCCGATTCCCACGTCTCGGAGCACATCCAGAGGGCGGCTCCATCGCGCGCCCACCAGGTCCCGCACGCGAGTGCCCGTGCGTCGAAGCCCCACCATCACGTAGCGAACGAGCCCCCACTCCGCGGCGAGGAGCGAGAGGTAGAGGGGAAGAGCCGAGGCGCGATTCCCCGCGCTGCGCTCCGCCCCCTGCGACTGGACGTAAATCCCGTACGCGGCGACGCCGAGCAGGATGGCTGTGAGGATCGCCGTGTGTCGAAGCGACGCTATGAGTGGTCGACGGGGCTCGGTCATCGTGGCTTTCTCCTTGATCTGGTCCTGGCTAGCGCGTGAAGCGTGCGGCGCGTTTCCGCGCACCAACGGCGCACGGCGCGCGACCGATGTTCTCCGTAGCTCAAGGTGATGAGCCAGAAGGGTAACGACGGGTGATCGGGTTGACGCTCGAGCTCGCGTCGAATGCGGGCGAACTCGCGAAGCGCCGCGGCCTCTCGCGCGGCGAGCTCGTCGATCCAGGCGATCTCCGGACCCGCGGAGGCTCGGTCGCCCAGGAAGAGCTTGAGCAGGAGCTCGCTCCGCACGGGCGCCTGGCGCGGCGGCTCGGTTCTCCAGCACGCGAGCGCCTCGCGTCCCTTTCGCGTGATCTCGTACACCTGCCGCTCGCGGCCGCCGGTGGCTCCCCCTGGGCGGCGGCGGATCAGTCCGGCCGCGGCGAGGCTCTTGAGCGCGGGATAGAGCTGGCCGTAGCTCTCGGACCAGAAGAATCCGACGCTCGTCGCGGCCTCCTTCCGGAGGTCGTAGCCCGACATCGGTCGGATCTGGAGGAGGCCAAGGACGGCATAGGGGGTGGTGCTCGAGCCGGCGCGCATATATCTGAATGATATATCAAGCC